>CAJKQE010000093.1 GCA_905201915.1 uncultured Lachnospiraceae bacterium | reverse complement strand
TATCATTTTGGTGCAAGCGTAATTCATGAGTAACGTAGCAATATTTTGCGCTTACGTTCAGTGCTATCTCAGAATATCTCTGGATTAATTTTTAAGATGTTCTAGATTCAATTGCGGTAGCGGTACATAATAATATAATAGATGACATAAAAAGAACCAATGCAGGTTAGTGGAAATAAATCCTACATTGGTTCTTTTTATGCATATTTCAAGTATTTTATGATATTATAAGGATTCATCAGTTGCAATAGTAATTGGAATTTCTATATTTTCTGGTGGGCAGATATTTTTGATTAGATATTCAAACAAAGTTTTGACCAACTGATATCCCTGTTGCACAGGATTCTGTCCCAGAGCAAAGTCAACTATGCCTTTTTTGAGAAGTGTAATTGTGTCAGTGGCAATATCATGACAGATTATCTTTATCTGGTGTGTCTTTTCTGCAACTTCCAGTGCACTTGCAATCCCGGAGATGCCACCACTAGTCAGGTAAATGGCACCAAGTTCTGGATAATTATTACAATACTCTAATGTGATGCGGAAAGCCTCATCTTTTCTATCCTGATTTTCCTGTATATCGAGAATATTAAAATTAGAATGAAGTTCATCTAGTTTATCCTTGAATCCCCGTAAGCGATCCTGATGGCAGGAAAGGTTATGAGAACTGATAATAACCCCAATGTTGGTTCCCGGTGGGCAGATTTTGCTCATAAGTCCAGCTGCAGTGCGTCCGCCTTTGTAATGATTCTGCCCAATAAAACATAAATGATGGATACCTTCTACTCTTGAATTAAAGGTAATGACAGCCATCTGATTTTCAATGAGATGATTCACCTTGGAGAAAACCTGGGGATTATTCAGTGGGAAAACAGCCATACCGCTGACATTCAAATCTACCAGTTCATTAATAATGTTTAACTGTTCAGAGGGTTCCAACGTAGTCATTATTTTTGTAATAACTTCGATACCAAAAGCAGAAAATTCTTCCTGTGCATTATGGACTCCAGCAAGGAGCTCCTGAACAAATGGGTTATGGTCAGGTGTAAGAATAATTCCAAGTTTAATAGGATTATTACTGTGAACCAGAGCTTTCCCAATAAAATTGGGCTGATAATGTAGTTCAGTTGCAATTTTAAGAACTTTTTCTCGGGTAGAAGCTTTCACTCCGGGGCGGTTGTTCAGAACTTTATCAACAGTTCCTCTGGATACATTTGCCAATGCGGCAATTTCTTTAATAGTTACAGGCATACGTATACTCCTTCTATAATAATTGAAAATAATTTATTTAAAGTTTTATATATTATTTTTTGAATAGTAAACAATATGAGTACATACCATAAATACATTATTTTATGTATAGAGTTTAGCATGATTTTGTCTGTATGTCTAGAGTATTAAGAAATAAATTGCACGTGTACAATACGAGATGCAAATGATGCGAATGCATTAATTGAAAATAGTCAATATATACAAAAATACTGGAACAAAACTATTTAAAATTAACTATTGAATACAATAAATATGTATGGTAATATAAAGATAAATAAAAGTGCTCGAGCACAAAAAATAGCATATCAAAAGAAAAATATTAAAACATAATATTGTTTAGAATGAAAATGTGTACGGGCAAAAAAAACGAATTATTAGGAAAACGAGGTACAAAAATTATGAAATTTGGAGCATTGTATTCTTACTGGGGGCATGAGTGGAAGTGCGATTACATTGAGACAGCAAAGAAAATGAAAAAGTGTGGTTGCGAAGTATTAGAGATAGGTGCATCACATTTGCTGGAGATGAGAGATGAACAGTTACGAGGGTTAAAGGCAACATGCGATGAATTAGGCATGGAGATTACTTCTAACATTGGACCATCCAAAGAGTATGATCTTGCATCAGAAGACCCAGCAGTCAGAGCGAATGGTGTGAAATTTCTTGCAGATATTATGAAAGCTATGAAAAAAATTGGGTCTAAATCCTTGGTAGGTGCCATGTATTCTTATTGGCCATGCACAGACTTTAAGTTTGATGAAAAAGCAGGTGCATGGGACAGAAGTATTGAAGCAATGAAAGAAGTTGCCAAGGTTGCAGAAGATCTCGATGTTGAGTGCTGCCTTGAGGTTCTGAACAGATTTGAAACATATATTTTGACAGACTGTGATGAAGCAATTGAGTATTGCAAGAGAGTTGGGAGTAAAAATGTAAATATTCTTTTGGATACTTTTCATATGAATATTGAAGAAGACAATCTTCCAGATGTAATTAGAAAAGCTGGAGAACTACTAGGGCATTTTCATGTAGGGGAAGGAAATAGGAAGCTTCCGGGCATGAGCAAGGGGGCTATGCCATGGGCTGAAATAGGAGAAGCATTAAGAGAGATTAATTACAATAAATGTGTTGTTGCAGAACCATTCCTTCTGGTGGGAGGAAGGGTCGGAGCAGATATTAAAGTCTGGAGAGATCTGAGTAATGGAGCAGATGAGGAGCAGATGGATAAATATCTTGCAGAGTCAATAAAATTTCTAAAAGAAAAATTTGTTGAATAATAAAGAGGAAAAGATTATGGCTGAGATAGTAATTATGGGAGAGCTGCTCGTAGAGATTATGCGTGTAGAGGAAGATGTACAGTTATATGAAACCGGAAAATATTTTAGAGGTCCATTTCCAAGTGGAGCGCCGGGGATTTTTATCAGTACGGTAGCTAGACTTGGACACAGCGCAGCAATCATTTCTGGAGTAGGAAATGATGATTTTGGAAAAAATATAATGGATCGTCTGAATGAGGTTGGAGTGGACTGCAGCAGAGTTTTAGTAAGCAATGAGGCATCTACAGGAGCGGCATTTGTGACATATTTCAAAAATGGCAACAGAAAATTTATTTTCCATATTGATCATACACCGGCTGTGGCAGCTAAGGCACCGGAAGAAACAGAGGATTTTAATGATACAAAATATTTTCATGTGATGGGATGTTCCTTAATGGCATCTGTAGAATTCAGAAAAGAAATTGTAAAAACTATGTATATGTTGAAAGAAAGGGGGGCAAAGGTAAGCTTTGATCCGAATATCAGATTGGAAATGTTGAAAGATACAAATGTGATGGAAGTAGTGAAACAGGTTTATAGAGAATCAAATATTTTTATGCCAGGAGTATCTGAGTTGAAAATGATTGCTGGAGAAGATAATCTGGAAAAAGCGATTAAAAAAGCATTTGATGACAATAAAAATATGGAACTTTTAGTTCTGAAAAATGGTTCACAGGGTTCAAAAATTTACGGTCCGGATGGACTTCTGGAAAAAGTTGGAGTATATCCGGTAACACAGATAGATGCAACGGGAGCTGGAGATAGTTATGATGCTGCATTTATCTGTGGGCTTGTAGAAAGAAAAAGTGTAAAAGAAGCGGCTCAGATGGGGGCAGCAGCTGGTGCATTGAATGCAGCTGTATTTGGACCGATGGAAGGAAATATTTCTAAAGATACTATTGAAGAAATGATCAGGTTGCATGAGAAATAGGAGGGACAGCATGGAAAATTATCGCTTGGACGTGCGAAATTTACATAAACGTTTTCCTGGAGTATATGCAATTAAAGGGGTAAGTTTTCAGGTTGCATCGGGTGAAGTTCATGCTTTGGTAGGAGAAAATGGTGCTGGAAAATCAACTTTAATGAAGATGATAACAGGAGAGTATACTCCTGATGAAGGCGAAATGTTTCATAATGGAAAACAGATAAAACCGAAATCAATTGCTGATTCACAGAAAGAAGGTATATCAATGATACATCAGGAATTGGCCCCTCTTCCTGATATGACGATTGCAGATAATATATTTTTGGGACAGGAAATTATGAAGGGGAAATTCTTGAATGATCGTGAAATGATTGAACAGACAAAAAGCATCCTTCAGGAATATGGAATGAATTTTGATCCCAAGTTAAAAGTAGGTAGTTTAAGTATAGCACAGATTCAGATGCTTGAAATTATTAAAGCAGTAAGAAAGAATGCTGATATTATTATTATGGATGAGCCTACATCTTCTTTATCAGATGAAGAATCTTTTAAACTTTTTAAGATAATAAAAGATTTGACAAATAAAGGGGTTTCCATTATTTATATTTCACATCGTCTGGAAGAAATCCTGAAGCTGGCGGATAGAATCACAGTTCTTCGAGATGGCGAGTATATTAAGACTGTTGATGCAAAAGGTGTCGCGCAGGATGAATTGGTAGAGATGATGGTAGGGAGAAGTTTGGATCAGATTTATCCGAAAGAGAAAATCTGTATGGGTGATGTTGTATTTGAAGCTAAGAACCTCTGTAGAAATGGGGTTTTTGATAATATTAGTTTTCAAGTTCATGCAGGAGAAATCCTTGGATTTTCAGGACTGGTAGGTGCCGGACGAAGTGAAATTATGAATGCTATTTTCGGACTGGACAAATTAGATAGTGGACAGATTTTTATGGATAAACAGGAAATAAAAGTAAAATCACCTCAAGATGCTATAAAAAATAAGATTGCACTGGTAAGTGAAGACAGAAAAATATATGGATTAGTACTATGCAGATCTATAAAAGAAAATATATCTCTTCCTAATCTGTCTAAACTATATAAAAACTTGTTTATTAATTCTGTAAAAGAAAAAAATGCAGTAGAGGATTACAAAAAGTCATTGGGAATTAAATGTTCAACTATTAATGTTACTGTAGGTACTTTATCTGGCGGAAATCAGCAGAAAGCAGTCATAGCAAAATGGCTTCAATCAGAACCTAAATTACTGATATTAGATGAGCCCACAAGAGGAATTGATGTAGGTGCAAAATTTGAAATCTATAAAATGATGATAGAATTAGCGAAAAAAGGTATTGCGATTATCATGATTTCATCAGAACTTCCTGAAGTAATGGGGATGAGTGACAGGATTATGGTAGTGTCAAAAGGAAGGATTACTGGAACTTATACGAAAGATGAAATTGATTCAGGGGCTATTACACAAAATAAGTTGCTTAGTAGTGCATTGCAGGACGTGTAGGAGGTAAATATGAAACGTAAAGTTTTTGATGCAGAATTTGTAAGAAAATACGGAATATCAATGGTCCTAGTCATTATGTGGATAATTATGCTAGCTATATCTCCAACATTTAGAACTGTATCTAATGCAATTAATATTCTTCGGCAGGTTGCGGTAAATGGAATACTGGCTATTGGAATGACATTTGTTATCATGACAGGTGGTATTGACTTGACAGTGGGTTCACTGGTTGCCGTTGCTGGTGTTATTAGCGGAAGCATATTGGTTTTACATCCAGAGCAGGTAATCACGGCTGTACTTGCAGGAATCATAGTTTGTGGTCTGTTTGGGGCAATGAATGGTTTTTTTGTAGCATATATGGAAGTCCCTGCATTTGTAGCAACTTTGGCAGGAATGACAATTGCAAGAGGATTTGCTTATGTTTATTCAGATGGAAAGCCATACACATTAAATTCTCCAAAGTTCAGAATTATAGGTCAGGGTATGGCTCCAATTATTATTTTCTTGGTAATTGTACTGATTTGCCATGTTGTGCTTTCGAAAATGAAATTTGGACGCTATATTTATGCAACAGGCGGCAATATAAAAGCGGCAAATGCATCTGGTGTAAACACAAAAAAAATACTTATGAAAGTATACATTCTGGCAGGCGTTCTTTCTGGTATTGCAGGTATTGTTTTGGCTTCAAGAACAAATTCTGGTCAGCCTGCAGTTGGAACTGGATTTGAAACAGATGCAATTGCGGCAGCCGTAATCGGCGGAACAAGTATGACTGGTGGAATTGGAACAATACCAGGGACTTTGGTAGGCATTTTGATTATTGGAACCTTAAATAACAGTTTAAATCTTTTAAATGTATCTTCCTATTATCAGCAGATAATTAAAGGAATTATTATTTTGGGTGCAGTATGTTTTGATATTGTATCAAAAAAACAAAATAAATAAAATGAAAGAAAGAGAGGGAAAACAATGAGATCAAGAAAGGTAATGGCAATTTTGACAGCGGTATGTATGAGTGTATCTATGGCAGGGGCAGTGAACGCAGAAGAGAATACTGGAGCAGACCCATCTACAATTGAAAAAGCAGCAGAAGATTCCAATATAAAAATCGGAGTTCTTATGAAAACAATGTCTGATGCATATTCCAATAAATTAGGTACTGCAATTCAGGATTATGCAGAAAAAAATTATCCGAATGCAGAATTATACCTGATGGATGGACAGGCAGATATTGCAAAGCAGATTTCTCAGGCAGAGGATATTATTGCGAAACAGGTAGACGTAATTATTTTGAATCCACAGGATGCAGATGGTTCTGCACAGGTACTTAACTTAGCAGCAGATGCTAATATTCCAGTGGTAGAAGTTAATACAGAGACAACAAGTACTGACTATGTATCTTATGTAGGCTCCAATGATTCTGAAGCAGGAGAAATGATGGGGAATTATGTAATGGAACAACTGGGAGATGGTGGTCAGTATGCCATTCTTGAAGGCGAAATGGGTCAGAGTGCACAATTGCTTCGATACCAGGGACTAGAGGATACCATATTAAAAGATGACAAATATGAGTGCGTTGGCACATTATCTGCAAATTGGCAGCGTGATAAAGCAATGTCTACTACTGAAGACTGGATTGGAAAATATCCAGATCTGAAAGCAGTTATCTGTGAAAATGATGACATGTCCATGGGAGCATTACAGGCTGCAGAAGCAGAGGGCAAAGATCTTGTTATCATTGGTGTAGATGGAATCAGCGATGCCCTTCAAGCTGTGAAGGATGGAAGGCTTTCGGCAAGTGTACTTCAGGATGCTGAAGGTCAGGCAAGTGCAGTAATTGATGTTGCAGTAAAAGTTGGTGTTGGCGAGAAAGTAGAATCAAGATATAATGTTCCGTTCCAGTTAATTACTGCTGATAATGTTGATGATTATCTAAAATAATGTAAAACTATGTGAACAAATAGAGCTTTCACCAAAAATCGCGGCTAATTTATTTCAATTTGCCATTTTTCAAAGTGAAAGCTCTATTTTTAATCAATTATCAACCAGGATTAAAGATATCTGTTTGGCAGAATGAACTGTAGGGAGGAAATAATCATATGCCATTAGTTACAACAAAAGAATTGCTATTAAAGGCCCAGAAAAGTCACTATGCAGTTGGTGCGTTTAATGTAGAGAATATGGAGATGATTCAGGCAGTGGTTGCGGCTGCGGAGGAGTTGAATGCGCCGGTTATTATGCAGACAACACCTTCCACGCTGAAATACGCAGATGCGGATTATTTTTATGCAAATGTAAAAATAGCAGCACAGAAAGCAAAGGTTCCGGTTGTAATGCATCTGGATCATGGTAATAGCTTTGAACTGGCTATGAAAGCGTATCGTGTAGGATATAGCTCTATTATGATTGATGGTTCTCATGAAATTTTTGATGAAAATATCAGACTGACGAAATCTGTAGTGGATGTATGCCATGCATCAGGAATTCCTGTAGAAGCAGAGCTTGGAAAAGTTGGCGGTAAAGAAGATAATCTGGAAGGAGGAGAGGGAAATCCATATACAGTTCCAGCTGAAGCTGTTGAATTTGTTAATGCTACAGGCGTGGATTCTCTAGCAGTTGCTATTGGTACAGCACATGGTGTATATAAAGGAATTCCGCAACTGGATGTAGAACGGCTCAGTGAGATATGTGAGGTTGTATCTATTCCGTTAGTACTTCATGGAACCTCTGGGGTACCGGATGAGATAGTAAAAGACTGTGTACGCAGAGGGATCTGCAAAGTAAATTATGCCACAGGTCTTAGAATGGCATTTACCAAAGGGATAAAAGGATGTATGGAAAAAAATCCAGATATTTTTGACCCTAAGAAATATAATAGTGCAGGAAGGGAAGAAGTAAAACAGTATGTAATGTCCAAGATAAAAATCTGTGGAAGTGCTGATAAAGCATGAGATGGGAATGAAATGATAAGTGAAATGATAACGATAGTAACAATGGATACATTTACTGATAAAGTATATTCTGTGGACTATGAGATAAAATATGGAACTGCCATGAGATTATGTATGTGTTATTGAAACTTACATTGAATATCGTAGTATAGAATGAAATTTTCATAAAAATATGATAATAGATACATTTAGGGAGTATTGGACTTCTGTAAAGAAGAAAGAAGCTCTGACACCGGCATAGTAGGAAAAACTGCTAGAATTTGTAGTACAGACACCATCTTTCAATATATAAAGTAATGTGAAAATTGATGGACGTAGTAGATTTTATATAATACAAAGCATGTGTGTCTAATCATTCTGAGGGAGCAAATAGTTTTCAGGAATACATTGGCGATATTTACTATAAGAAAGAGACCATGCGAGCAGACAAAAAACAGTACTTAGCATTATATATTTTGTGACGTAGATTTTGCCACATCGGATGTACTATATTGAGTGATGATAACATCAATTCAAAGGTTGTGTGGTTTGTAAATGAATCTGTCGGAAACTGTAACCGCTGTGGTATAAATAAGTTATAAGCGGTTGGCGTAAAATATGCTAAGAAAATCAGACAAATATATTTTTTCAAGAATTTGTT
>CAJKQE010000092.1 GCA_905201915.1 uncultured Lachnospiraceae bacterium | reverse complement strand
CGGATTTTTATCTATTAAGAAAACTTTAGCCGAACATAAGAATTTAATTACACTCCTTGCCATGTCAGGAGCTTTTGTATTTGTAATTTCATCACTGAAAATTCCGTCTGTAACAGGAAGCTGCTCTCACATGACAGGAACAGGACTGGGAGCTATTTTGTTCGGACCTTCCGCCGTTTCTATTTTGGGACTGATTGTCCTTTTGTTTCAGGCTATTTTATTAGCTCACGGCGGTCTTACTACCATTGGAGCAAACACTTTTTCCATGGCAATTGCAGGTCCATTTGTTTCCTACGGAATTTTTGTATTATGTAAAAAAGCAAAGGTAAATAAGGTTGTTTCTGTTTTTCTTGCAGCAACTTTAGGTGATTTGTTTACTTACTGTGTTACCGCAGCACAGATGGCACTTGCCCACAATGCAGATACTACGTTTATGGCTGCTATGGGTAAATTCCTTACCGTATTTGCTCCTACACAGGTACCTCTGGCTATCATCGAAGGTATTATTACTGTTTTGATTATTCAGGGATTAGAAACTTATGCAAAACCTGAACTTCGTGCTATTGGTTACTTAAAGGAGGGAAAATAATATGAAAAAGAAAGTACTTCTTGCCATTCTTTTAATTTTCTTAATTGCTTTTGTACCATTATTTGTATTAAAAGATGCAGAATTCGGTGGCTCTGATGACGCCGGAAGTCAGGTTGTTGAAGAAGTTGACTCTTCTTACGAACCTTGGGCAACTCCGATTTTTGAAAAACTTATTGGAGGAGAACTTCCGGGAGAAGTAGAAAGTCTTCTCTTCTGTCTCCAGACAGGAATTGGTGTAGGTATCATTGCTTTCATCATGGGACGTTTCGTAGAACGTAAGAAATGGATGAAAGACGATAATTAATAATTTCTCTTTGAAAGGAGTTTTCCTATGATTGTCATTGATAAGCTTTGCTATCATTCCAGACTCAGATATGAAAACGCCAGTGAGAAATTTGCCTTTGCAATAATTACACTTTGTATTTGTGTAATGAGTCGTTCTATTGCAGTGGCAAGTATCGTATTAGCAGTTACAGGGATTCTTACCATAAAGAAAGGTGGAGTCCCTGTTTCTCGTTATTTACGTTTTCTCACTGCTCCCATTATTTTTTTATTACTTAGTACTATTGCGATTATGTTTCATCTAAGCCATACACCTATGGATATGTTTGCTATTCCTGTGGGAAACTGGTATATTACCACCAGCTATTCCTCTTTTTTTTATGCAGTACAGCTTATTTTTACAGCTTTAGGAGCAGTATCCTGTCTGTTTTTTTTATCCTTTACTACACCTATGCCGGATATTTTACAGGTTTTAAAAAAACTTCACTGTCCTAAATTGCTGATAGAACTGATGCTTTTAATTTATCGTTTTATTTTCGTACTTTTGGACACTGCCTCTGCTCTGTCCACAGCCCAAAACTGCCGTCTTGGAAACCGAAATTATAAAACGTCTTTAAAATCATTTGGAATGTTAGGCTCTGTTTTAATGATTAGAGCTGTTGAACGTTCTAATCGTTTATATGCTTCTATGGAGGCAAGATGTTATGATGACACAATCCACGTATTATCAGAAAATCAGCCTCCGAAAAAGAAAGTAATTGCTGCTATTATACTTTTTGACTCAGCCCTATTTCTGTTTGCTGTATGGAGGAGATTTTTTTCATGAATTCAGATATTATTTTAAAAGCAGAAGATTTATATTTTTCTTATGACGATGAACAAAGCCATTCTTTAAATGGACTTTCTCTGGAAATTAAAAAAGGACAGAAAATTGCATTTATGGGTGCTAACGGAAGCGGAAAATCCACTTTTTTTCTATGCTGTACCGGTATTTTAAAGCCACAAAAGGGAAAACTTTTCTTCCATAATAAAGAAGTTACTTATAAGAAAAAAGAACTTTTAGATTTGCGAGGCAAAATCGGAATTGTTTTTCAAGATCCGGATAATCAGCTTTTTTCAGCCAGTGTCTATCAGGAAATTTCTTTTGGGCCTTTAAATTTGGGACATTCGGAAGAAGAAACAAAAAAAGAAGTCGAAGAAGTCATTGATTATCTGGAAATTACACCTTTCCGTCATAAACCAACTCATGCGCTAAGCGGTGGACAGAAAAAGCAGGTTTCTATTGCCGATATTCTTGTCATGAAACCGGAAATTATTATTTTGGATGAGCCCGCTGCTGCTTTAGACCCTAAGCATACGACTATGGTAAACCATATTGTAGACCAGATGACGCAAAATGGCATTACTGTTTTAATGGCAACTCATGATGTAGATTATGCTTATGAATGGGCAGATGAAGTTTTATTATTCCACGAAGGGAAAGTTTTGATGCATGGCACTCCGGCTCAGGTATTCAGTAATCGAGGTGTTTTAAAGCAGACCAATTTAGAGCCTCCTGCAGTACTGGAGCTTTTTGAAAGTTTATGCAGAAAAGGAATTCTAAAATCCTCTCTCCCACTTCCGAAAAACTTAAATACTTTAGAAAAATACATCTCAGATGTGAAAATAAATACACACTATGGAGGAACAAAAACCGTGTCAAAAGAAACAAAAAAAGCAATCTTGGCTGTAAGCTTTGGAACAAGTCACAATGATACCAGAAAAATCACCATTGATGCCATTGAAAAAGATATGCAGGATGCCTTTCCTGCTTACTCTCTCTACCGTGCATGGACCAGTAAAATGATTATTAAAAAAGTAAATTCCAGAGATGGTGTACATATTTATACGGTAAAAGAAGCTATGGAGCAGATGCTTCAGGATGGTATTACAGACGTACTGATTCAACCTACACATGTTATCAATGGTATTGAAAACGACCTTATGAAAGAAGATGCTCTTGCCTTTCAGGAACAGTTTCACTCTATTTCCTTTGGAGACCCTCTTCTTACCAGCGAGCAGGACAATCTGGCTGTTATCGATGCCATTACATCTGAATTTAAAGACTTAACAAAAGATGAAGTTTTAGTCCTTATGGGACATGGAACTACCCACTATGCCAATGCAATCTATGCTGCTTTAGATTATACTTTTAAAGATAAAGGTTATCAAAATATTTTTCTGGGAACAGTAGAAGCCTATCCTACTATGGAGAGTCTGTTAAAAATGGTTCACGCTTATCAGCCGAAGAAGGTAGTTTTAGCTCCTTTTATGATTGTAGCAGGAGACCATGCCAAAAACGATATGGCAAGCAATGAACCAGACTCCTGGTACAGTCAATTTAAAGCGGAAGGCTATAATGTAGAGCCTGTATTAAAAGGTTTAGGAGAATATCCGGGTATCCGAAAACTGTTTATTGAACATTTAAAAGCCATTGATAATTAAAAAACAGGAGTAGCCCTATTCCATACATAATAAGGCTGCTCCATTCTTAATGGACACTCTTGTTCATCCATTTCTTTACATCTTCCAGCGTCTTTAGTTTTCCATATAAATATTCTTTTACAGGTGTTTCATCTTCTAAAAGATCCGGTATCATAACCACCTTCATTCCTGCTTTTCCAGCAGAAATAATTCCATTGTAAGAGTCCTCTAATGCTAAAGCAGAGGAGGGATTGACTTTTAATTTCTCACATGCCAGTGCATAAATAGCCGGATGAGGCTTTCCCTGCTCCACACAGTCTCCTGTTATAATTTCCTGAAAATAAGAAAAAATGTCCTGTTTTTTCAATGCTGCTTTGGCATATTTTTGATGAGTAGATGTTGCTACTGCCATAGGAATATCTTCCTTTTTTAAATAATCTAAAAGGGAGAGCAATCCTTCCTTTTTAGGAATTCCTTTTTCCTTCTCAAATTCATAATAGACTTGATGATATCCGTCTAAAAAAGCATCCAAAGGAAAGTCTTCCCCATATTTCTTCAGAAAATAAGCATTTCTCTGAGCTCTGTTCATTCCCAGAGTGTTTTTTATATTTTCTCCCAGTTTTCCATATCCTAGATTTTCCCCTGTGACATCCCAGCTATACTTGATAATTCGTTCTGTATCCAGCATTAAGCCATCCATGTCAAACACAACTGCTTTTGGAAAAAAATCATTCGATTTTATCCAATATTTTTCTTTTTTACTCACTTTGAATTGCAGCTCCTATCTGACTGTAAATATTTTCTGCATCTAACACATGGAAAGGCTCTGTATTATGATTTCCATCTGCTCCTGCTGTAACCAAAATGTACTCCTGACCTTCTACCTTTGCCAGACTTGCCAAACATAATCCTGCTGCCTTTGTATATCCGGTTTTACCGCCTAAAATTTCTCCGTCTGTTACTTCTAAAGTTGATTTTTTATCATACATGGTACTTTCAAAAGTAATGCCAGTCGTTTCTGCCGCAGTTGGCGCAGTTGTATAAGAACGAGTGGTAAATATATCATAGAAAGTCTTATTTTTTATTGCCTGCTCCAATAGTATCATGATATCTGTCACAGTAGTATAATGATCTTCTTCATGCAAACCGGAAGCATTGACAAAATGAGAATTTAACATTCCAAGTTCTTTTGCTCTCTCATTCATTTTTTCAGCAAAAGCTTCTTCACTTCCTGATATTTTACATGCCAAGGCAGTACAACATTCTGCCCCTGAGGGTAACATCAAACCATATAGTAAATCTTTTGCAGAAACTTCTTCTCCAGGCTGAAATCCTGCCATAGAAGCGCCTCTTTCATATTCTGCTAAAACCTCTTCCACAGGAATTTTGATTTTCTCATCTAAATCCGAAAGTTCTTCTACCGCAATTAATGCCGTGAGTACTTTTGTCATAGACGCAGGATAAATTCGTTCTTCCGCATTTTTAGAAGCCAGCACTTTATTATTCTGTACATCTTTTACAATCGCAGCTTTACTGTAAATGTCCATATTAATCTGAACATTTAACCGTTCTTCCAGTTTTCGCCTTTCCTCTTCTTCCTGCTGTCTTCTACGTTCTTCTTCTGCTGCTATTCTGGCTTTTTCTTCCTGTTTTCTATCATAAGCCTGTTTTAATTTTATTCCACCTAAAACAACTGATAGGCAAAGGATACAGATTGTTAAAATTCCAAACAAAATTTTTCTTTTTCTTCTAACTTCTCTTATTCGTTGCTTTCTTTTCATAATTTCTCCATATTCCTATACTCTGTTTTTTCAATAAGTAAACGCAGTTATTCCATGGCAAACAAAAAAACGATTTGCCATGGAATAATAAGATGTTGGGAAAAGATACCCAACGGATTGTTTATTCATATATTTCTACTTCTGAAATACCATTGTCATCCCATCTGCTTCCTTCATAAGAAGATGCAATATGCATGGAAAGATAAGAGGCATCGATTGGCTCATCAAAGGAAATGCAGAACTTTTTCTTCTCATCAGAAAATTCTACATCTTGACTCCAGCTGTCACCTACCCGAATAGTCATTGTTTTTGGTCGTGCACTATATTTCCAGAGTTGATCTCCGCTCCAATTTCCTAAATACAATACAAGATAACGAACTTTGTGATTTCCATCAAAATTTATCTGGATACCTGTTGTCTCTCCTGTACCCTCTTCATTTTCTTGCCAAGAAGTAGTAATATCACCA
Organism: uncultured Lachnospiraceae bacterium; assembly: GCA_905201915.1. GTDB lineage: Bacteria > Bacillota > Clostridia > Lachnospirales > Lachnospiraceae > Blautia. The sequence goes on along the minus strand of CAJKQE010000092.1, from coordinate 3,318 downwards.
TCAACAACACTTTTGGCGCTATAATCATAAGCGTCAGACTCTTTAATCGAATTTTGCTCTGTACTGACAGCGATAACTTTTTGATATTGAGAAAAATCAATTTCATCTGAATTTACAAATTGAAAATCCTCCTGATTTGATGTTTCTTTCTGCTGTGACTCATCTTTGACAGATGTTTCATCCACTTCTTTTTGAGTCTCCGAAGACGAATTATCCTGATGAACCACTTCTTTATGTAATTTTTCATAATACTCCTTTTCTTGGCTGTCTAAATCTCTCATTCGCTTCATTCCCAATGCAAGACCGATTCCAGCACATACAAGCAAAATAAAAGTAATGAAAAAAGCAATTTTTCGTCTTTTCTTTTTTTTCTGAGGACTTAAATGAGGTTTTTCGTCTTCATCATCCTCTTCATCAAAAAGGTCTTCCTCCCAAACATTTTCCTCTTCTAAAGGCTCCTTGGAAACAATCTCCTGCACAGACTCTTCTATACTTTCCGGTTCATTCGTGAGTTTCGCGGGTTCTTCTTTGATTTCCGGTTCTGTTTCAGGCTCAGGCTCTATAACAGAAGCTTCCGAAATTTCCTCTGTTTCTTCTGGTGCTTCTGTTTCTTCTTCAGATTTTTCCGGTATGATTTCTTCCGGTTCTTTCTCTACCTGCAAAACTTCCGGTTCTTCTTTTATTTTCTCTTTTTCCTTTGGAACTTTTGTTATTCTCACAGGCTTTGCCGGTTGGTATTCTTCCTCTCCCTGCTCCGCTCTTAAAATTTCTTCCAGTTCTTCGTCTGTTTTATAATAAGCCCATATATCATCCTCATCCATATACTCGGGAAAAACAGCTTTTCCGCATCGCCCACAATAAAGATCTGTATTGGGGATTTCTTTTCCGCATCGATCACATTTCATGTTTTTTCCTTCCTGAAATTCCTATTTCCAGTAATCTCTTTCATTATCAATCATGTATAACAATGCATTACAGATACAGGCAGCAATATTGCTTCCACCCTTTCTTCCTCTGGCAACAATATAAGGAACTTCCGTATCCATAATCATTTCCTTAGATTGTACCACATTTACAAAGCCAACGGGAACCCCTATAATTAAATAAGGAGAAATTTTTTTCTCATTTATCAGTTCATAAAGTCTTACAAGAGCTGTAGGTGCATTTCCAATAGCAAAAATCAAGGGTTTTCCAAGCTCCGCTGCCTTATCCATACTTGCTGTCGCTCTGGTAGTACCCATATCCTTTGCTTTCTTTGCTACGTCTTCATCAGACATGAAGCAATATACCTCACCGCCGTATTTTGCCAATGCTTTTTTGTTAATTCCGGCTTTTGCCATCTGTGTATCCGTGACAATACAGGCTCCGTTTTTAATTGCCTCAATTGCCTTTTCTACTGCCTGAGAGGAAAAGCAGAGATTATCCGCATAATCAAAATCAGCGCTTGTATGAATACATCTTTTTACAATGCATTCTGTTCCGGGAACTAATTTCTTATCTCCCAGCTCCTCTGTAATAATTTCAAAACTCCTTGTTTCGATTTCTTTTGGTTTTACATTTTCTAATTCTACCTTCATCTGTCGTCTGCCTCTCTTTTTATTCCAATCCGGCTTCTAAAATCTCATAAATTTTTTTCATATCTAAATGTTTTCTAAGCCCATCTGCCAATTTATCATATTGAGTTTCTTTAAATGCAGCAAAATCTATTCCGGTCATTTGTGAAACATCAATGCCTTTTCTTTCTCCAATGGCTTTTACTACATTTTTCGCCACTTCTTCTTTATCAAAAATACCGTGTACATAAGAACCATACACATTATCAGAATATGCTCCGTCTGCTTTTGTTGTATTTTGTACCTGGTCAGTAAGTTCCGTCAAAGGATAAGCGCCTTCGAAAAGTACACTTTCTCCCATGTGAATTTCATACCCTTCCAATTCTATGCCGGTAAGCGTACTTAATGCACCCTCTACTTTTGGGAAAATACCAGAAACTCTTGTACGGGTTTTAGAATTTCGAAATACTGTTTCCATTGGCAAAAGCCCCATACCTTTTATCTCACCGCCTGCCTCAACACCATCAGGATCAGAAAGTTTTTCTCCCAACATCTGATAACCGCCACAAACACCAAAAATAATTTTTCCTTCTGCCGCTTTTTTCAAAATTGCCGCTTCCAATCCATTCTGTCTTAACCAAAGTAAATCTTCCATAGTATTTTTGGTTCCAGGTAAAATAATCATATCTGGATTTTTCAATTCACTGACTGATTTTACATAACGCAAAGAAACACCAGAAATCATTTCCAAAGCATTAAAATCTGTAAAATTAGAAATTCTTGGCACACGAATTACTGCAATATCAATTGCTCCGATTTCCTGTTTGCCGGAAAATCGCTCGGTCAAACTGTCTTCATCTTCTACTTCTAACTCCATATAAGGAGCTACTCCCACAACCGGAATCCCTGTTTTTTCTTCTAAACTCACTACACCTGGGTCTAAGATGGTTTTATCTCCTCGGAATTTGTTGATAATCATACCTTTTACCATTTTCTGCTCATCTTCTTCTAAAAGTATAACCGTTCCGATTAACTGTGCAAAGACACCACCTCTGTCAATGTCTCCAACCAAAAGTACTGGAGCTTTTGCCTGTTTTGCCATACCCATATTGACAATATCTTCTTTTTTCAAATTGATTTCCGCCGGACTTCCCGCCCCTTCAATCACAATAATATCATAATCTTCTTCCAATTTATGATATGCTTCCATAACTTTTGGAATAAGCTGTTTCTTGTATTGAAAATATTCTCTGGCGCTCATAGTGCCAAGCACTTCTCCATTGACAATAACCTGACTTCCTACATCATTTGTAGGCTTTAAAAGAATCGGATTCATCAACACGGAAGGTTTAATTCCCGCTGCCTCTGCCTGCATCACCTGTGCACGTCCCATTTCCAATCCTTCTTCTGTAATAAAAGAATTCAGCGCCATATTCTGAGATTTAAAAGGAGCTACTCGATAGCCATCCTGTTTAAATATTCTACAAAGTCCTGCAGCTAAAAGACTTTTTCCTGCATTGGACATGGTTCCCTGTATCATAATTGCCTTTGCCATTACTATTTCCTCTTTTCCCCGTTTAAAATATATTCCAAAGCTTCTGCTAATTTTTCATTTTCTTCTCTTTTTCGAACTGCAATACGATAAAATCCCTCTTTCAGGTTTGGATAATTGCTGCAATCTCTTATAGAAATACCCTGTTTCAGGCATTTTTCTTTTAAATGCAAAGGACCTTTAAAAAAGATATAATTCGCTTTTGACGGATAA
>CAJKQE010000091.1 GCA_905201915.1 uncultured Lachnospiraceae bacterium | reverse complement strand
TGTGGATAAATCGATTGATTTCACGGGAACTGGTTCAAGGATTTGTAATATCGAGTATTTTTATATGCTCATGAATAATTCAGGTTAATTTTATTATAAAGCAAAAAGTGAAAAAAATCTATATTTGTATAAAAATCTTGTCTTTATAAAGTGAAAAAGTTACAATAAAGAAAATAATCAGGAAAAAGAGGAAGAATTATGAAATATATGCAGATGATGATAAAGCCGGCATCTTCAAATTGTAATTTAAAATGTTCTTATTGTTTTTATGAAGATGAATGTAAAAACCGAGAAGTATCTTCTTATGGGATTATGAAAGAGGATACTATGGAAATATTGATAAAAAAAGCTCTGGAAGAAGCGGAAGATTTTTGTACATTTGGATTTCAGGGTGGTGAGCCTACTCTTGCAGGTCTGGAATTTTTTGAGAAATTTGTGGAATGTACTAAGAAATATAAAAAGAAAGAGACAAAAGTAAACTTCTGCCTTCAGACAAACGGAACACTTTTAGATGATAAGTGGGTAAAATTTTTAAAAGAAAATAACTTTTTAGTAGGAATTTCCTTGGACGGAACAAAAGAAATTCATGATAGAAACAGGCAGGATGCAAAAAAGAAAGGAACGTTTGCTCTTGTTTTGAAAAACGCAAAGGAATTGTTGAAAAATCAGGTGGAAGTAAATATTCTCTGCGTTCTGACAAAGCAGAGTGCAAAAAAAATATCTTCCATCTATGGTTTTTTAAAAAAAGAAGGCTTTTATTATCAGCAGTATATTCCCTGTTTAGATGCTCTGGGAGAGGAAGAGGGGCAACACCCCTGGTCTTTGACTCCAAAAGTATATGGGGAAGCGTTGAAAGAGCTTTTTGATTTATGGTTTGAGGATATTCAAAAAGGAAATATTGTGTCTGTTCGTGAATTTGATAATTGGCTTTCCATACTAAAAGGATTGCCTCCGGAAGCCTGTTCTCAGAGCGGAAGGTGTTCCATGCAAAATATTGTAGAAGCAAATGGTGATATTTATCCATGTGATTTTTATGTTTTAGATCCTTGTAGGGTTGCCAATGTGCAGGATGAGAATTTCCGTTTCTTTCAGGGGATTTTGCCGAATATGGAATTTTTTAAAGAGGGAATGAAACGGGGAGAAGCCTGTAAGAAATGTAAATGGTATCCCCTTTGCAGAGGAGGCTGTAGAAGAAATTATACAAAAGAAAATAAGAACTATTTTTGTGAGGCATATCAGGAATTTTTTGAATATACCATTACAAGATGGGAATGGTTAGCTGCGAGATTATAAGAAAATTCTCCGTTGTCCCATAGAAAACTCATCCGATTGTTTGTCTATGGAACAGCGGAGTATTTTGTAAAACAGAGTTTACTTCTGATTTACTGATGGCATATAAGGCGGGTACGGACAGCCGGTGATAAGCTGTGTACCGTCTGAAAAGCCTTCCGGTCGGTCTTTTAAGGTTGTAATCAAAGCATTGCGAAGTTCTTTAATACGTTCTTCATAAGCCGGATTGGATATTTCATCATGAAGTTCTTTGGGATCTTCGCTGATGCGGAAATATTGTTCTTTTCCTGTTTCACTGTACCAGATAAATTTGTCATAAGATGAAACCAGCCAGTGATTGGAGTAAGGGCCGTAAGAATGCTCTCCGTGGAGAACGTCTCGCAGTTTTTCATCAGGATTTTTAACCAGTGGAAGCATACTCTTTCCATCTACACTTTCTGGAATATTTCCTTGTGCAAAATCCAGAAGAGTTGGCATAACATCGCGAAGTTCTACGACACTGTGGGAAACTGTGCCTTGTTTTATACCAGGGAGAAGCTTTTCATTTCCTGATAAAATCATAGGAATGCGGATACTTCCCTGATATGGGCGTGATTTTCGGAACAGATGATGATCGCACAGTTCTTCGCCATGGTCAGATGTAAAGAGAATAAGTGTGTTGTCGTAAACACCATATTCTACTAAAGCCTGTATCAGACGGCCAATCTGGTGATCCAGATGGGTAATGCAGGCATAATAACCGATTTGCGCTTCTCTGATAAGATCCGGATCAGATGGTCCGCATTTTGAGTCAAAGGTACGTCCCATAGTCTGTAATTCTTCAGTTGTTTCCCAATCACCTACAGCAGGAGGTGTCAGTTCTTTTTTATTATATAAGTCGAAATAATAAGCCGGCGCATCAAAAGGAGGGTGAGGTCTTAAATAAGATGCCATAAGGAAGAAAGGCTTTTGAGGATCTTTTCTTCTTAAAAAATCAATACTCCTGTCTGTTACCCAGTTGGTAGGGTGATATTTTTCTTCATAAATCCAAGGGCGTGCTACCCAACTGTTACATTCCAGACCGGTATCTGTTACATCTGCATCAATTCCCTTTTCTTGCTTTAACCAGTGGAAATAGTCGTCCGCATTTTTCTGGGACTCCTGCCATGGTACATTTGTGTAGCGGGCGCTGTGAAGATATCCGTCATGGAGTTCTACATTATGAAAACCCAGATAATTTCGAAGGGGATGTACGTGCATTTTTCCTACACATTGGCAGTAGTAACCTGCGTTGGCAAGCTCGCCAGCCATAGTATTCGGGTATTCCCATGGAATATTGTCTTCATATCCGGTTCGCTTGTGATGTTCCTGTGCCATACCGGTATGAAGGGCGGCTCTTGCTGCAATGCAGCTTGGGCAGGAACTGTAAGCATTATCAAAGGAAATACCTCTGCTGGCAAGGGTATCAAGATAAGGTGTTTTTACATCAGGATGCCCTGCAAAACCCAGACAATCTCCACGAAGCTGATCCGTCATAAGAAGTAATATATTAGGTTGCTTCAAAATTTCATTCCTCCATTCATTCAAACTATCTACAACTATACGAGAATTCTCAGGAAAATACAAGGTAATTTATAAAATATCAAAAGGTGTTGGTGAAGGTGACGAAAGATAAAAGGGAGGAAATTGAGTTAGAATACGAGAAAAGCATAAATAAATAAGAAATATATTATGTTTTTGGGCAAAATAACCATACAGAAAGTGGATTGTGCAAAATATGCAATAAATAATATAAATACAAAATAAAAAAATGTGCTATAATGTAACATATAAAATCTAAACGAGATGTTTAACATCTACAAATAGGGAGGAATTAGCGATGAAAATGAAAATGGTAAAGAAACTTGTAGCCATGGCTCTTGTTTCAACAATGACTTTATCTGGACTTGCTGCATGTGGAGACACAAAAGAAGAAAAACCTGCTAAAGAAGAAACAGGTAAAGAAGAAGGCAAAGAAACAGAAGAAGGAAAACAGACTCTGAAGTTAGCTGCTTTCAAAGGTGGTAACGGAGAAAAAATTTGGGAAGATATTGCAGCAGCTTTCGAAGAAGAAAAAGGTGTTGAAGTAGAATTAGAAATGTCTTCTGAATTGGACAAGGACTTAACAAAATCCATTCAGAAAGGTGAATTCCCTGACGTAGTATATTACAACTTAGGACAGAAGAGCGGATTTACAGAAACAATGTTAAAAGAAGGTGCAGTTGCTGATATCTCAGATGTATTTGCTGATGAAGAATTAAAGAGCAGACTGTTAGATGGTATTACAGATGGTACAGATGCACAGCCATTTGCTGATGGAAAAATCTATCTTGCACCTATCTTCTACACACCAACAGGATTTTGGTATAACAAAAACCTGTTCGAAGGTGAAAATAAAAAATATGATCTTCCAACAACTTGGGAAGAGTTCTTTGCTTTAGGTGATGCAGCAAAAGCTGATGGCGTTGCTTTATTCACATTCCCACAGTCCGGTTACTTAGATGCAACTATGTACAGTATGTTAGCACAGGCTGGCGGAACAGAATTCTATCAGAAAGCAATCAAATACGACAAAGATACATGGACATCTGAACCAGGTAAAAAAGTTCTTGATACTTTAGGAAAATTAGTATCTGCTGATTACACAGAAAAAGATACAGTAGCAAATGCAAATGCTGACGGTGGTTTCAAAATCAACCAGCAGAACGTTATTGATAACAAAGCATTATTCATGCCAAACGGTAACTGGGTAATCGGTGAAATGGCTGCTTCTACACCAGAAGAATTCAGATGGGGAATGATGCCAGCTCCTAAGTGGGATGGCGATGAAAGCCAGACAATGTACACATTTACAGAACAGATGTGGATTCCAGCAGAAGCTGAAAACATGGATTTAGCAAAAGAATTTATCAAATTTATGTATTCTGATAAAGTTGTTGATATTTTATTAAATAATGAAACAACAGATAAAGAAACAGGTACAACAGCTCCAGCTCCAGTTGTAGCTCCAGTAAAAGGTGCTGCTGAAAAATTACCAGAAGGTACAACAAAAGACTGCTACGAAGCATCAACAGCAGATAACATCGTTACAGTTACAGGTGGATGGGTTGCTACAGAACCAATCGAAGGTCTGAATATGAAAGAAGCAGTTTATGGACCAGCTTATGGTGTAAACACAGGTGAAATGACAGTAGAAGATTGGCAGGCACAGTTAACAGAAACATGGGAAAAATGTGCAGGCGCTTTAAAGTAAGCACAATTTAAACATGGATATTGAAACGGTGAGTTGTTTACGACTCACCGTTTTTAAAAGAAAAGGAGGAAAACCATGAACAGGAAAAAATCACAGGGACGTTTTGTGTTTGCCTGTCTGGCACCGGCAGTTCTTTTAATTTTACTCTTCATCTTCGTTCCTACAGTAAAAGTCTTTAATATGTCTTTATATCGTATGGGCGGAATTACAAACAAGAAAGAATTTGTTGGGTTTGCAAACTTTGCAAAATTGATGCAAGATAAAGCTTTCTTAGAAGCAATGCAGAACACAATTTTGGTTATTGTGTTAGTTATGATTTTTACAATTGTATTAGCAGTTCTTTTTGCAGCTTTATTATCCAGAGGAGATTTTAAGGGAAAAAATTTCTTCCGTGTTATCTTCTATATTCCTAATATTTTAAGTATTGTAGTTGTAGCTGGTATTTTTGGTGCTATTTACAATCCTAGTTCAGGTTTGTTAAATACATTTTTAGAGGCAATTCATTTGGATGGATTAGTACATCAGTGGATGGGTGAGCCGAAAATTGTTCTTTATTCTGTAATTTTTGCTCTTGTATGGCAGGCTATTGGTTACTACATGGTTATGTATATGGCAAGTATGGCAGCGATTCCGGAAGATTTGTATGAAGCAGCATCTCTTGATGGTTCTTCACAAATACATACATTCTTTACAGTAACTCTGCCACTTATTTGGAATAATATTCGTACAACATTAACTTTCTACATTATCAGTACCATTAACTTAAGTTTCTTGTTTGTTCAGATTATGACAGATGGTGGACCAAATGGAAAAACAGAGGTTGCACTGAACTACATGTACAAACAGGCTTATGGTGCAGGTGTATATGGATATGGTATGGCAATCGGTGTAGTTGTATTTATTTTCTCATTTGTTCTTGCTGCAGTTGTAAACAAGATTACAGATAGAGAAGTCTTAGAATTTTAGAAAGGAGAGCGAAAAGAAATGAAAAAGTCAAATAGCGTAGGTAAGATTTTATCCAAAATTATCATTTATATTGCTCTTTTTGCTCTGGCAATTTCTATTATTGTACCGGTTGGCTGGGTATTCATGGCCAGTGTAAAAAGAAACGCAGAATTTATTGGCGCAGATATTAATCCGTGGGCGCTTCCGACAGATCCGCGTTGGGAGAATTTTAAACAGGCGTTTGTAGATGCCAAAATGGGAGAGTTTTTCATAAACTCTGTTATTGTAACAGCATTGTCTCTTTGCCTTTTACTTTTAATTGCGTTACCGGCATCTTATGTATTAGCAAGATTTAACTTTAAATGCAAAGGTATTTTGAATCTGGCTTGTATGGCTGGTTTGTTTATTAATGTAAACTACATTGTAGTTCCAATTTTCTTAATGTTATCAGATGCAAATAAGACATTCGGTGTAGATTTCTTCCTGAATAACCGTTTCCTTCTGGCACTGATTTATGCAGCTACCAGTCTTCCATTTACTATTTACTTATTGAGCGGTTACTTTAAAACTCTTCCAAAGGGATTTGAAGAAGCAGCTTACATTGATGGATGCGGTTACTTTAAAACTATGACAAAAATCATGATTCCTATGGCAAAACCAAGTATCATTACAGTTATCTTATTTAACTTCCTGTCCTTCTGGAATGAATATATTATTGCATACACATTAATGGATGGACATGATACACTGGCTATGGGACTTAAGAACCTGATGGCAGTAGAAAAGACAGCTACAAACTACGGTATCATGTATGCCGGTCTTGTAATTGTTATGCTTCCTACATTAATCCTGTATATCGCAGTACAGAAACGTTTAACTGAGGGTATGACTCTCGGCGGTCTGAAAGGATAAGGAGGAAATAGTAATGAATAATGCAGTAAAGATTATTATTAAAAGTATTGTTTTTATTGTTTGCCTCGGCTTAATTATTGTGGGGCAGAAAAATATCAGTCTTACAGGTCTGGCTATGGAGTTAATCGGATTAGTTGGTCTTCTGGTGTTATTATTTCTTTACAATAAAAAATACCAATAGAAATCAAGGGCGTTGCACGAAGGTGCAGCGCCTTTTTATGGTCTTATTTGGCAGGACAAAAGGATATGAAAACATGAAATTTACATAAAAATGACAAAAAGAAATCAATTTGTGCAAAGGAATTTGGAGAATTTTTTGATAAAATAAGGATAAAGAAAGCAGGAAAGAATTCATCAAGAAAAGGAGAATATTGTTATGAAAAAACCAGTATTAGTAGTTATGGCAGCAGGTATGGGAAGTCGCTATGGCGGATTAAAACAGATTGATCCGGTAGATGCACAGGGACATATTATTATGGACTTTTCCATCTATGATGCAGTAAAAGCAGGATTTGAAAAAGTTGTTTTTATTATCAAGAAAGCGAATGAAGCAGATTTCAAAGCGGCAATCGGTGACCGTTTAAGTAAAGTTATCGAAGTGGAATATGTATTTCAGGATTTACAGAATATTCCGGAAGGATATGAAGTACCGGCAGACCGTGTAAAACCATGGGGAACAGGACATGCGATTTTAAGCTGTCTGGGCGTAGTGGATGCACCATTTGCAGTTATTAATGCAGATGATTACTATGGAAGCCATGCATTTAAAATGATTTATGATTATCTTACAACACATGAAGATGATGATAAATATCGTTACACAATGGTTGGATATGTATTAGAAAATACTCTGACAGATAATGGACATGTTGCAAGAGGCGTTTGTGTAACAGATGAAAATGGATATCTTCAGGAAATTAATGAAAGAACACATATTGAAAAGAGAGAAAACGGAACTGCATATACAGAAGATGATGGAGAAACATGGAATGTTATTCCAGAAGGAAGCACAGTGTCTATGAATATGTGGGGCTTTACACCAAGCATTTTAGCAGAATTGAAAGCTCGTTTTTCTAAATTCTTAGATGAAAATCTGGAGAAAAATCCATTAAAATGCGAATATTTCCTTCCATTTGTAGTGGATGAATTATTAAACGAAGATAAAGCTACTGTACAGGTGTTAAAATCACTGGATAAATGGTATGGTGTAACTTATAAAGAGGATAAACCAGTAGTTGTAGCAGCAATTCAGAACTTAAAAGACAGTGGATTATATCCTGAAAAACTTTGGGAGGAAAAATAAAATGGCAGAAGTAAAAACAGCAACAATTGAAAGTTTTCAGTTTCAGGGGACTTGTGTAGAATGTATCCCTTATGGAAGTGGTCATATCAATGATACTTTCCGTGTTACCTGCGATGATAACGGAACAACAAGAAGATATATTTTACAGAAAATGAATAAGAATATTTTCTTAAATCCAGAAGAACTTATGGAAAATGTAGTAGGGGTTACCTCTTGGTTGAATAAAAAAATTCAGGAAAATGGCGGAAATCCGGAAAGAGAAACTTTGAATATTGTTTCTACAAAAGATGGAAAATCTTTTTGTATAGATGAAGATGGAGAATATTGGAGAGCTTATATCTTTATTGAAGGAGCAAGTACTTATGACTTAGTTCAGAATAAAGAAGATTTCTATCAGAGTGCTGTTGCATTTGGCCATTTTCAGGGACTTCTTGCAGATTATCCGGCAGAAACTCTTCACGAAACAATTGTGAATTTCCATAATACAGTAGACCGTTTTGCTAAGTTTAAAAAAGCAGTAGAAGAAGATGCCTGCGGTAGAGCAAAAGATGTACAGGAAGAAATTAATTTTGTATTAGAAAGAGAAAAACTTGCACACATTTTATGTGATATGCAGGCTGAGAAAAAAATTCCTCTCCGCGTAACACATAATGATACAAAATTAAATAACATTATGATTGATGATGAAACACGTAAAGCAATTTGCGTGATTGACTTAGATACGGTTATGCCGGGACTTGCAGTAAATGACTTTGGTGACTCTATCCGTTTCGGAGCAAGTACAGGAGAAGAAGACGAAAGAGATTTATCTAAAGTATCCTGTAGTATGGAGTTATTTGACTTGTATACAAAAGGCTTTATTGAAGGATGTAACGGAAGCCTTACAAAAGAAGAATTGGATATGCTTCCAATTGGTGCAATGACAATGACTTATGAATGTGGTATGCGTTTCCTTACAGACTATTTAGAGGGAGACCATTACTTTAAAGTACACAGAGAAGGTCATAATCTGGATCGTTGCCGTACACAGTTTAAGCTGGTAAAAGATATGGAAGAAAAACTGGAACAGATGAATGAAATTGTAAATAAATATCGCTAAGCTTTTCTTGAATTTTGTAGAAGAAAGTGGTAGAGTATAAATAAATATAAAAAATGTTTTGAAACATAAAAAATAGTGCTTTTCTCAAAGGAGGAATAAATATGGCAATATTAGTAACAGGTGGTGCCGGATATATCGGCAGCCATACAGTAGTAGAACTTCAGAACGCAGGTTATGATGTAGTAGTAGTAGATAACCTTTCTAATTCCAGTGAGAAATCTCTGGCAAGAGT
>CAJKQE010000090.1 GCA_905201915.1 uncultured Lachnospiraceae bacterium | reverse complement strand
TTTCAAATCCATTCATGCGGGATTTCCGAATGTCGGATTTTTTCTGGAAAGCACGCTGGTTGATGTCCGCTACAATCTTTTTAACCGCAGCGTTTAGAGCTTCCAGAGAGGTATAAATATCTTTCTTTAACTCTTCGACCAGATGCGTTTCTAAGAAACGCACGTGGTTTTCAACCGTTGGTTTACTTTATTTAATATCCAAATACTATTTTCGTCGTTGAAAAAGCGTATAAATAAAAATATTTCTTCCATAGTCCAAAATTTCCTGTATAACAGAAAAAGAGACTGTTCCACAAAACAACAATCTCCTTTTTCTTCCATATAAATATTCTGTTTTATCCTAAAATCTTCTTTAAATCTTCCTCTGGAGTGCTGATTGGCGAAATATGAAATTTCTCCACCAAATACTGCAATACATTTTGAGACAGAAATGCAGGTAATGTAGGTCCTAAATAAATATTCTGAATTCCCAGATGTAATAATGTCAGCAAAATACATACCGCTTTTTGTTCATACCATGATAAAACCATGGAAAGAGGTAATTCATTCACACTACAATTAAATGCTCCTGCCAAAGCAATCGCTACCTGAATAGCGCTGTATGCGTCATTGCACTGTCCCATATCCATCATTCTTGGCAATCCCTCAATTTCTCCTAAATCAAGGTCATTAAAACGATATTTGCCGCATGCCAAAGTAAGAATAACAGAGTCCTTTGGTGTCTGTTTTACAAATTCTGTGTAATAATTTCTTCCTGTTCTGGCGCCGTCACAGCCTCCTACTAAAAAGAAATGGCTAATTTTTCCGGCTTTTACTGCACCAATAACTTTATCTGCTACACCTAAAACTGTACCATGGCCAAATCCCGTAACAACATATTCTCCGCCGTTTATTCCTGTCAGATGTTGTTCCTGCTCATAGCCTCCTAATTCCAATGCTTTTTCAATTACCGGTGTAAAATCTTTCTTTTCATCAATATGAACTACATTCGGATATGAAACTACTTCGGTTGTAAATACACGGTCTGCATAGCTTTCCTTTACCGGCATCAGACAGTTTGTTGTAAACAACAATGCTCCTGGTATATTTGCAAACTCTTTCTGCTGATTTTGCCATGCAGTTCCGAAATTTCCTTTTAAATGTGGATATTTCTTTAGTTCCGGATAAGCATGTGCCGGAAGCATTTCCCCATGCGTATACACGTTAATACCTTTATCCTTTGTCTGCTCTAAAAGAAGCTCTAAGTCTCTTAAATCATGTCCTGTCACTACAATAAACGGTCCTTTTTCAATGGAAAGAGGCACTTTTACAGGAATTGGTGTTCCATAAGCGGTTGTATTGGCTTTATCGAGAAGAGCCATACATTTTAAATTCACCTCACCTACTTCCATAACAACAGGAAGCAGATGGCTCATATCTAAATCTTCACTGATTATTCTTAATGCTTTATAGAAAAATTTATTTACCTGTTCATCTGTATATCCCAGAACCATTGCATGATAAGCATAAGCTGCCATTCCACGAATACCAAACAAAATCAAGGCTTTTAAAGAACGAATATCTTCCTGTGCTTCCCATAAATTGTTCATGTCATATTCTTTTATCTGATCACAAGAATTGCCACCGCCACACATCTTACACAGACTTTCTCGTTCTTTTCTGATATTTCTAATCATTTCCTTAACTGTCTCATCATTAAAATTCACATTTGTAACGGTCGTGAATAAACCTTCTATTACAATCTTATCTGTACTCTCTGTTCTTTTATTTTTCTCGCATACTTTTGCTAGAGCAATTAATTCGCTTGTAAGTTCATCCTGAATCTTGGCAGTTACAGAATTTTTTCCGCAAACACCTCTATTTCCTGTACACCCTGCACACCCTGCGGTCTGTTCACATTGAAAGCAAAACATTTTTTTATCCATATTCCTATCTCCTTTGTTCTACCTGCTGCTTTTTACAGACTTATCATACAGGAGAAAAGGAAGTATTAATGTTGCATAGGCAACATATTTATAAAAAATCATTCAAATTTTTTTAACAGTCGAAAGGTATTTTTGTCAAAATCAATATAACCTTCTGTCTTCATAACATTTAATTCTCTGGTCAGCGCACTGCGGTCTGCACAGAGATATTCTGCTAACTGTACCCTTCCTAGAGGAATGTCAAAATAAAGGCTCTGTTGCTTGGAAGCTTCCTGAAGCAAATATGTGGCAATTTTTTCCCTTAACGTTTTCTTTGATAAAATATCCACCTTATCCATCAACACGACATTTTTCTCTGCAATTACTGTAACCATGTTTTCAATCAGTCTGTGATGAAATTTACAGGACATATTACAAGTTCGCAAAATACGGGAGAAAGGCAGAAATAATATCTTAGACGCTGTATCTGCTACAAAAGAAACAGTGGCATTTTTTACAATTCCACAGGAAAAACTCTCCCCAAACAACTCCCCTTTTTGCATGGATACCAACAGAGTTTTATTCCCCCATAAATCCTCTTTAATCATATCCACTTTCCCCGAAAGCAAAATCCCCACTGCTTCCACATTTTCTTCCAAAGTGATAATGTATTGATTTTTTTTATATTCTTTCAAATAAGCGCCAATACAGCCAAGCATTGCTGTCATTTCCGATTCCTGTATTCCATAAAACAATTTCATGGTTTTTAATTCTGAAAGATACTCCTTATATAATTTTTGCATATTTTAAATAACAATTTCCTTCCAAATGCTTTATTTCTTATATCTGTTCTATCTCTTTTCTTTTCCAACACAATAATTGCCATAGATTACCGCCACCACACTATACAAAATTCCGGCAACCGGCCAAATCACCCATGTAATGCCCCATTTCATCGTAATAAAACTAACGAAAAGATACACGGCTGTGACAATAGGCCAATAAATATTTCCAATACTTTTTTCTCTCTGTTTTGCAATCCGTGTATAATCTCCTTCTTCTAACAAGACCTGATATCCATCCCAGATAATCGATGTTCTGACAATAAAAAATACGCCTATGGATACCAGCATCAATAAAATACCTAACGCCATTACAGTCAGAAAATCATCATCTCCGTAAAAAAGCTGTACAAGAAAAATCGGAACACAGGAAATAATGCAAAGCACTACGCCCATTGAAAATTCCATGATATGTGACTTTTCATATTTTTTCATTTTGTCACGAACCATACCGTCAATTCCATATTCTGTGTCCAATGGTTCTTTTTCTAAAAATTGATAGGGAGCGCCCTTGTGTCTATTAATAATAAAAATGACAACTGCTGATGCCACTATGCAAAACATTACAATCAACCCTGCCATTGCCCCTTGGTCTTCTGTGAGAGGAATTTTTTTCATTTCTCCTGCCACACTCAAATAAATCAATAAAATGGGGGATAAAATGCAAAGCATAACTCCTGCTGCAATGGAAATAGAACTTTTATTACAATGCTCTAAATACTCATTTGCCGTTTCCAGAGATACTTTTATTAAGGCTTCTCCCTTACTGCCTTCTAGCGGTTCAGCTTCTTCTAAAGGATTTACTATGCAAGGCAGCTCTTCCTTATCATCACGAAGCAGATAATCCGTACTTACACAAAATACTTCCGAAAGTTTTAAAATTCTGTTCATATCGGGAACTGATTGTGCACCTTCCCACTTTGATATTGACTGACGGCTGACTCCCATTTTTTCTGCAAGCTCCTCTTGCGACCAGCCTGCTCTTTTTCTCAAATTTACAATTTTATCTGCTAATATCATCTTCTTCCTCCTTTACAGTCCTTCTTTTTCATCTTAACAGACTTTTGATAGGAAAAATATACATAATTTTGCAGTTTCATACTACCAACTATGCTTTACAATTACGCAACTGACTGTATTTTAGCAAAAAAATTGTATTTTTAATCTGCATCTTCTTCCAAAGCTTCAATAAAAAAGCTCACCGGACGAAATCCATCATTGCAGGAAATCATTGCAGATTTTTTATTCTTCATCCAGCCATTATAAAAATTTTCTCCTCCGTGTGCCAGTGTCATAACAAAAGGAGAGATACTGTCCCATGCGCTATCACAAAAATCATCCGGTTTTTTCCAGCCGTTGGCGATAAAAACCTGCCCTTCCTTCATGTCACAGACATTAGAAATGGGATTCTCATATTGTTCCATCAAGTCTTTGTAACAAGAAATTCTCTTTACTGTAATTCTGCATTTTTTCATTTAGATTTCTCCTCGTATTGATGTTTTCTTTATAGATTTCTTGCTCTATTTTATCATCAATTCATAAATCTGTTAACCTGATATTTCTGTCAATGTTCTTTTAGAGCTGTTCCTTTTTCACAATATATTCCCGTAAATACTTAAACGGAAACGGAACAACAGTTAACATTCCATACCTTACAAACTCTACTCCCATAAGTGGAAGTAATTTCTTAAAAATTAGCTTTCCACCTTCTACCGCCTGTATCTCACGCACTACACTGGCTCTCTCAATTGTATACTTCATTCCATTACCAATTTCGCCAACTGAATATTTTGCATACGTATCATCATAGTCAAAATAGTTAATATCTATGTTTCCAGAAAGATACTCTCGTCTTTCTTCTTCTCCACGAAGATACGAATATAGCATACTTCCTGTATTTTCAAATACATACCGCACTACTTCTTTTTTTGTGGCAATTCCTTTGAATAATCCCATTATATCGGATTTCGTGTATTCTGTATTCACGTCGATATGTGGGATAACGATATCCAATTCTGCCTGTACTTTTATTTTATCTGTTATATTCATTACTGCTCGAAGCCAAGTTACCACGTCTTTTCCTGGAAATCTTCCTTCACTATCTACATTCTTAAGAATATCACCCATTGCAGTATAATCAGGCATAGAATACATATTGGTATCCTTTATAAGATTAATATTACCATCTGCATCTTTTATTAGACCTATAACACCTCTATACTCATTTTTATTCTCTTCATTCAAACCGAAATAATCCATGTATTTATCATACTCTGTCATAGTAAAAAGATTTCGTTTCAATGCTTCAATTTTAAATAAGCCGTCCGGATGAATAGTCATGAAATAATATACTCCTTCTGCAACTACGCCAAATAGCCAGTCGGATTTATATCCATATTTACTCCAATCCACTAATGTGATTTTGCCATTAGCAATGTCCTTCTTAATAACAAGCTCTTTCAGAATATTATAAACTGCCGCCGATGACTGGTGTTTAAAATTCTCAACTGTAATATGCTGAACAACATAATTCTCCATGTTTTCTTGATGTGCATCTACTTCCGAATCTAAATAGAAAGATTTATCGTGTATATATCGTACATTAAACTTCTTCTTTGATAATCTTTTTCCAACACTGCATTTTACCTCTGGAATAATTTTCTTGATTTCGTCAGCCACATCCTGCAAATAATCTTCAGAAGTTTCAGACTGTATAACGTCCACTATGTTAATTCCAGAATTTAAAATTTCCTTTTTAACAACATCCTTATATGCTTCCAACGACGTACGCTTATATTCCAAAACTTTATCAATATTGTATTCCTTAAACTTCACATGAATATACTTACCAAACTCATCATGTAAAGCATTAAAAATATCATATAAAACACCCATCTTAGTACAAGAAAAGGTTTCATAATTCGTAAAATCAAAAAATGTAATACTACCTCTTTCACCATCTACAGGTTTAATAATAAAATTCTCTCTACGGTTCTTATTTTCATTAGCTACTCGTTTTAAGGTATTATTGTTATAACTGAACTCATATTGTGGATAATCCTGTAGCTTTCTTTTTTCAAATTTCATTTGCTTCTTAAGTGCCAGTGCTGTCATCCTATGTGCTACCAATTTGACGCACATATCATTACCAACTTTTACTTCAAGGCACTGCATACCCCAAATAAAATTTTCCTTGTCTTTATTCATCCATGAAGGTCGAAAGCATAATAATTTCCCAGACAGATTATTAAAAGATATCATTTCATCAACCGGACTCGTTAGCGCATTCAAAAATAATTGTGTCAATAAATGCTCCGGAATGCTGCAACTTGTCATAGATTTTATAGACAAGCTATCTCCATCTTCTTTTTCATTCAATAAGCGTACAAACTCAGCTCTGGAAGTACCGCTTTTAGGAAGCATAACCCAAAAACTCTTCCCACTTTCAAATTGAAGAGCTGATATCTTTATATCATCAATATCCAGAAAAGCGGCTCCACTTTTTATATACTTGTCTGATGTTGTAACATAATAAAAATCATAATCTCTATCTATATTAGAATATTCAAATGAAGCCAGGAGTTCATTTGAATAAAGTTTCTTTATACTCACTGCAAATATCCCTCCCGATTTATTTTTGCTATAATTTCTATTCCTATTTCTTTTCTATCCAACCGATATAAATATGGTATCTCAATAATTCTACCATGGTCACTAGACGTAATTTGCATATTGTGATCAAGCATAATATTGATTATTACTGCCCTCTTTCCTCCACACTTATCCAACTTCGCCTGAATATTTTTCTTTTCTTCCTCCGCAGATACTGTCATGGTTTCTTTCCACAACTTAAAATCCACATAGACACCATTACCTAGTGTATAATCAAACAATTCAAAATGCTCTGGCGACATTTCCTGTAACGTTACTCCTGCATATTGCTCTAGAATATATTTACCAACAACTTCGCCTAAAGCACCTTTGTAAATATTATTAAACATAGGTGGTGTCAATATAAATTCATTTGGAACAAAGCTCGTTGCATATCCATGCTTTTCAAATAGTTCTTTCACTCCCGGAATTTGCATAATCTCTTTCAAATGAACCTCATCCTCTGACATCTTTTGAGGAAGGCTACCGTCAAACTTGATATTTATATTATTATTATAGTCACCTTCTTGTTCATAAGAATAGGATGTAATTTCTCCCGGCGCACACATATATACAAGCTGATATTGCGAATTATACTCAACATTTTTTCTGCTTAGGGTAGGTCTCATAAGACAAAGCTCACGTAATGCTTTCCAATAGTCTATACTATCATCAGTCCAATTACGCTTAAGCTCATTTATAATCTGCATTGCCTTTAGTGCTAATATTCTGGCACAATTTTCCATTACAGCAACATCCAAATTTTTATTTGCCTGACCATTAAAATATGCTTTACCCACTTTAACTAATTCCGCAAATTCAGGATTCAACATTCGTTGTTCCACACTAGAGAAATCATAGTCTCTTAGAATTGTATCATCCACATAAATATATATGTCTGGATTCTTAAGACCAGTTCTGCATATTCTTCCTACTGCCTGTATTAATGTACGAATCGCAAAGTTATTTACTGAGTCTGTTTTATATGGCTCTCCCTTCTTCCCAGAAAAAGTAAGTCCACCGTTGAAACATATAAAAGCATCTTTGATTACTGCAATACCAGCTTTACGAGAAACTTCACCTCTCTCCATCAAAAATTCCATTTGATATACAAAACGAACTAAATCCTCAGCCTCAATTCCCTTCTTGCTATCCACATTCACCAAAAGGTTGGTCGGCTTCTCCAGGTATATGCAATCAAAGTCCTTTTCCAGGTCCCCTCTATCATAATTATTAACTGCCACGATCATAGCATTTACCGGTGCTTTATATTGTAAATTTTGTCCTGCACCAACTGTATTATAAGAAGATATAACAAAGATCTTTTCCCCATTTGACAATCTCTGAATAACCTTCGCACGCTTAGCATCATAACCTTCACTGTTTATGCTATATAACAGATTTTTACCTTTTAATCCCTTGATACCATAAAACTTAATAATAGCGTCTGCAAAATCCTCTAACAATTTAATATCAAAGAGACCTTTATTCTCCTGTGGCAATTTATTAGTAAGACACAAGAAAGATTTAACCGAATCATTTAAGATAAACAACTTCATAACTTTTACGACACGTATAAAGTTATTCTTTGCATATTCAACACCTTCAAACGTTATTGTTAATTTTTCCGCATACATATTTATAAGTGCTTCGTTTCCATCAAATATCTCTGCCAATTCAGCTCTATCATCTGCGCTACAAAAAACTGGTTCCACATGAATATTCACTTTATCATAATTTGCAACAAATGTCTGGAAAGACTCCTGCAATCTACGCTTATCTGATTCTGGCATCACATAAAATTTATCCTGCAACATCCTTTGAAGATATTCCAAATCATAATTACCAATAACCGTATCAAGTGTTGCTGTAGCGGAAATTCCTATAACTTTAGCCTTTTCAGATAAATGAAGTAAAATACGCTCTGGCGAATCCTGGAAATCAAATAGCTGAATTTCCGAACGCATACTGTGATTTGGATCATCTATAAAGTCATAATAGCGAAATCCTCTATTATAAACAGAACAGTCAAAATACTTTAATGACATTTTCCCATTGCAGTCTTTTTTGTCTTTCTTCGACTTTACCTGGTCTCCCATTACGATAGGCTTTAAATACCTTATCTGTTCTCTTGATAAATGAAACTCTGTCAACACTGACTCGATTGCATTCTCAAGCGTATAATCATCATCTCTCGACCTTTCATCCTCATTTTTATGATTCTTATAATTAAATGAAAGATTTCTTATTCCATTCTGAAAATAAGTCAAGCACCCCTTAACACTGGCAAGCAAACTTAACACGCCTCCATCTTTCTCTGTTGGCCTTCTTTTTGTAAAACGCAACCAGTTCTGTCTTGCCTTCAAATCGGTATTTATATCAATAAAAGCATTTTCTCCCTCAAATATCGAATGAAACTGTAAATCATTAAAAATAAAATTACGACTTCTATCCCCCTTACTATCTTCTTCTATTTTGAAACTATACTGCATGGCATAATGTTTATATGTTTCATCAAACACGTCACCAAATCCTTCTATAATTTCCATAGGATTTTTCGCATTTTTGTGTTCATCAAGATATGCTTGTTGCAACTTTGATGCAGTAGTAAGCTCTGCCGGAAACTCTCTAGTATAAAGTAAATTAAATAACTGCTATATATTTTATGGATGATGTGTGGTA
>CAJKQE010000089.1 GCA_905201915.1 uncultured Lachnospiraceae bacterium | reverse complement strand
CTCTTTCCGGTGGTCAGAGACAGCGTGTTGCTATGGGACGTGCTATCGTGCGTGAACCTAAAGTATTCTTAATGGACGAACCTCTGTCAAACTTGGATGCAAAACTTCGTGTTCAGATGCGTACAGAAATTTCTAAATTACATGAAAGATTAGGCGCTACAATCATCTACGTAACACATGACCAGACAGAAGCTATGACATTAGGTACAAGAATCGTTGTTATGAAAGATGGTGTTGTACAGCAGGTAGATACACCTCAGACATTATACAATGCACCAGCTAACTTATTCGTTGCTGGATTTATCGGTTCTCCTCAGATGAACTTCTTAGATGCAGTTGTAAAAGTAAAAGGTGACGACGTATGCTTACAGATTGGAAATACAGTTCTTCAGGTACCAGCTTCTAAGAAAAAAGCACTTATTGATGGTGGATACGCTGGAAAAACAGTTGTTATAGGTATTCGTCCAGAACATGTATACGATGATGAAGCTCGTATTCAGGCATTCCCAAATAGTATCGTAGAAGGTAAAATTACTGTATACGAATTATTAGGTGCTGAAGTATATCTGTACTTTGATACAGAAAGCTTCCCAATGACAGCAAGAGTTAATCCACGTACAACAGCAAGAACAGGTGATACTGTTAAATTTGCTCTTGATATGGAAAAAGTTCATGTATTCGATAAAGAAACAGAACAGGTTATCACAAACTAAGAATAAAGATTACATTTCCCGCTTGGTATTCCAGGCGGGATTTCTTCTTTTGTAGAAATCATATTTTGTGAAAAAAGTAATTTGCAAAGACTGTGCTATAGGAATTGTGTTGATAATTTAAAAAAAATCAGTTATTATTATTTTAGAAAATCTCGGGTAAATATTAAAAGGAGAATGATTATGATATCAAGTCAGATAATACAAAAAACATTAGACGAGCTTAGAGCAATTACCAGAATTGATTTGTGTGTTATGGACATAGACGGAAAGGTAAATTCTACTACATTTGCCATTGAAAACGAGGATTTCGGAGATGTGAGAAGTTTTGCTGAGTCTATGGCTGACAGCCAAGTGATGAAAGGTTATCACTTCTTTAAGATTTACGATAACCAAACTGTAGAATATGTATTGGTCGCAAAAGGCGGAAATGAAGATGCCTATATGATTGGGCGTGTTGCAGTGGCACAAATTCAGAATTTAATTGTGGCATATAAAGAACGCTTTGATAAATCCAATTTTATTCAAAATTTAATTTTGGATAATTTGCTTTTGGTTGACGTATATAACAGAGCGAAAAAACTTCATATTGCAGTAGAGGCAAAACGAGTTGTACTTTTAGTTGAAACAAAGAACGAAAAAGATCAGGATTCTATAGAAATTCTGAAGAATTTGTTTATCTCAAGAAATAGTGATTTTATTACAGCTATTGATGAGAAGAATATTATTATTGTTCGCAGTCTGGAAGAAAATGATGGATATGAAGAAATTGAAAGCATTGCAAAAATGATTGTGGATATGCTTAATGCAGAGGCTATGTCTCAGGTACGTGTATCTTATGGAAATATTATTCATGAGATTAAGGATGTATCTCGCTCTTATAAAGAAGCAAAAATGGCTTTGGATGTTGGGAAAATTTTCTATGTGGAGAAAAATATCGTAGGATATAACAATTTGGGAATTGGACGTCTGATTTATCAGCTTCCTATGCCTCTTTGTGAAATGTTTATGAAAGAAGTATTCGGAGGAAAGCTTCCAGAATCTTTAGATGATGAAACCCTGAATACAATCAATAAATTTTTCGATAATAATTTGAATATTTCAGAAACATCAAGACAGCTTTTCCTTCATAGAAATACTCTGGTTTACCGACTGGAGAAAATTCAGAAAAGCACAGGACTTGATATCCGTGTATTTGATGATGCTTTGACTTTTAAAATTGCATTGATGGTTTCCAGCTATATGGAGTTTATGAAAAAACAAGATTAATTTTGGACTAAGAAAAATACTCTGGCAATGAGATTACAGTAGTTTCTGTCTCATAGTCAGAGTGTTTTTTGTTACATAAAAAGCGCTCTGCGCAGGATGTGTACTCTTTGTTCTATAAAAGTTGCCTTGGGAAAAGATATTTTGTTGGATTAGCATGATAAAGCGCTTGCATTTTACCGTGATAAAATTTATAATGGAAAGATATTTAGGACATATAGAATGGAGGACTTGATATGATTAAATTATATAAAAACGGCGCATGGCTGAGAAAAGGGCAGGAACCTGTAAGTGACGAGTCAGGACTTGATCAAAAATTTCATTTGAGCAAACAGGAAGCAAAGAAAAATACAATTGCCTATTCTATTTTGAAAAATCACAATACTTCTGAAAATATGGATTTTCTAAAGTTAAAATTTGATAAATTAACATCTCATGATATTACTTTTGTAGGTATTATACAGACTGCAAGGGCTTCTGGATTAGAAAAATTTCCTGTTCCCTATGTGCTTACGAATTGCCATAATTCTTTGTGTGCAGTTGGAGGTACCATTAATGAAGATGACCATGTATTTGGATTAAGCTGTGCAAAGAAGTATGGGGGAGTTTATGTGCCGCCTCATCAGGCTGTTATCCATCAATATGCGAGAGAAATGTTAGCTGAAGGGGGGAAAATGATATTAGGTTCTGACAGTCATACCAGATATGGTGCTTTAGGTACTATGGCTATGGGAGAAGGTGGTCCGGAGCTTGTAAAACAGCTTTTGGGAAAAACTTATGATATTCCTTATCCGGAGGTGGTTGGTGTGTATCTTACTGGAGAACCGATTGTGGGAGTAGGACCTCAGGACATTGCTCTGGCAATTATTGGAGCCGTATTTTCTTCCGGTTATGTAAAAAATAAAGTAATGGAATTTGTGGGACCGGGTGTGGAAAAGTTAAGTGTAGACTATCGAATTGGTATTGACGTTATGACTACGGAAACTACCTGTTTATCCTCGATTTGGCAGACTGACAGCAAAGTAAAAGAATTTTACGAAGTACACGGCAGAGGACAGGATTATAAAGAGCTTCAGCCAGAGCCAATTACTTATTATGATGGAATGGTTTATGTGAATTTATCAGAAATCCGCCCTATGATTGCTATGCCTTTCCACCCGGCAAATACTTATACGATTGATGAATTAAATGAAAATTTGATGGACATTTTGGATGAAGTTGAGAAAAAGGCAAAAGTCAGTCTTGGTGAAAATGTTGTCTATACATTAAAAGATAAAGTGCGAAATGGAAAATTGTATGTAGATCAGGGAATTATTGCCGGTTGTGCAGGTGGCGGATTTGAAAATATTTGTGATGCAGCAGATATTCTAAAAGGAAAAAATATCGGTGCAGATGAATTTTCATTGAGTATTTATCCGGCAAGTACGCCGATTTATGTGGAACTGGCAAAGAATGGTGTGTTGGCAGATTTAATGCAGACAGGAGCAATTGTAAAAACAGCATTTTGCGGCCCTTGTTTTGGAGCAGGAGATACACCGGCGAACAATGCTTTAAGTATTCGTCATTCCACCAGAAATTTCCCAAATCGTGAAGGTTCGAAACTGCAGGAAGGACAGATTTCTTCTGTGGCATTGATGGATGCCCGTTCCATTGCAGCTACGGCAGCCAATAAAGGATGCTTGACAGCAGCTACAGAGTACGAAGGCACTTACAGAAAGCCAGCCTATTTCTTTGATAGTTCTATTTATGAGAACAGGGTATTTGACAGCAAAGGTGTGGCAGATCCTGATATAGAAATTCAATTTGGGCCGAATATTAAAGACTGGCCTAAGATGCCAAGACTTCCTGAAAATTTGTTACTTCAGGTAACAGCAGAAATTCATGATCCTGTAACCACTACAGATGAGTTAATTCCTTCAGGAGAAACTTCTTCTTATCGTTCTAATCCTATAAGACTGGCAGAATTTGCATTATCCAGAAAAGCTCCGGATTATGTAGAACTGGCGAAAAGAATTCAAAAAGGCGAAATAGCCAGAGAACAGGGAGAGATTCCAGAAAATGAAGTATTAGAACTTCAGAAAGTAAAAGCACAGATACAAACAGAGTTTGTAAATATGAATTGGGAAAATACAGGAATAGGAAGCACGATTTTTGCAGAGAAGCCGGGAGACGGTTCGGCCAGAGAACAGGCGGCATCTTGTCAGAAGGTTTTAGGTGGATGGGCAAATATTGCCAGAGAGTATGCTACAAAAAGATATCGTTCTAATTTGATAAACTGGGGAATGCTTCCATTTTTGTTCACAGATGAGGAAATGGTTTTCGCAAAGGGAGATTATCTTTATATTCCTGATATATTGGAAGCTATAAAAGAAGGAAGGTCAGATGTTACAGCTTATGTAGTAAAGGAGGAGCTTCAGCCGTTCACTTTAAAATTAGGTGAGATGACACAGGATGAGAGAAAGATTTTAATACAAGGCTGCTTAATTAATTATTACAAATTGTCTGTATAATTACAAAAAAATATACAATTTACAGTTTTAAATTGAAAGAAAACAATATTATAAAAAAAGATAAATTTTTTTAAAAAATATATTGACAAATTGCTGAGGAAGTAGTATTATAAAATCAACAAAAAACAAAACACCTTTTACAAAACATTATTTCATATCCATTTCAAAATTAGAGACGAGAAATCAATTTTGAAGTTGGCTACAAGGTACAAAAGATAAATCATTATTAAAGTTTTAAGTGTACGGAGAATACAAGATAAACAGGAAATAATGATAAAGTACTAAGGAAAAGATAATGAAGAAAAAGGATGTGGGGTTTAAATAAAGATAAGGAGGTTTAGTCCAATGGAAATTACTAAATCAAATTATCAATATGAGAGTGGTAAGACATAAGTCCCTATGAAAGACCTGAAGTAGAAAAGTAAAAAATCTTCCTCAGCAATATAGTATATGATAGTAGGAAAAACATTTCAGGTAAATATCAAAAGTGTCCTCATATTGAATATTTACCACAAAAATAATAGAAAGGTTTTAAATTATATGTAAAGAAATATAATTTAAAAGAATAAAGTATCTATATATCATTTTAAAGTATAACAAAATAATAAAAAATAATATGATGAGTTCTATTCGTTGAAATAAGCCTGTTGTATTTGGTAGATAAGAAATAGTTGTTATATCAAAAAGAAATGTATAGAGAAATATTTTGAAGGCAAATAGCCCGAACTACTTGTTAGAAACTTTTTATTATCATATATAGATTGATATGAACTTTCAATAAATCTTAAAAAGATTTATGCAGATAGGGAAAACAAAAAAAGTTAGCTTAAATAAAGAAAGGAATAAGAAAATTGAATAACGAAGAAAATTAGAACAACCGTTATATCCAAGTATAAGATATAGCGGTTGTTCTAATTTTGTGCTATAATTGGAAAAATGGAAAAATTAAAAAGATAGGAATATATGGGGATGCTATGAATACTATAAATATAGAAGATACTATTTTATATGAAGATAAATGTATTTTGGTTTGTCAAAAACCGGCGGGATTTCCGGTTCAGAGTAAACGAATGGGCACTTTGGATATGGAATGTGCATTAAGAAATTATTTGGCGAGAAAAGGACAAGAACCTTATGTGGCGGTAATTCATAGATTGGATCAGCCGGTACAAGGAATTCTTGTATTTGCAAAGGACAGACAGAGTGCAGCAAAACTCAGTAAACAAATGCAGCAGGGAAAAATTGAAAAGACTTATCTGGCATATACACAGGGATATACAGATAAAAAACAAGAAGTTTTAATTAATGAATTAGAAAAGGATGGAAAAACCAATACATCAAAGGTGGTTTTGAAAAAGACACAAAACAGTAAACGGGCAGAACTTTCCTATAAAGTTCTGAAAGAGACAGAGCAAGGAAGTCTTTTAGAAATTTCTTTGAAAACAGGGCGTCATCATCAGATTAGAGTGCAGTTAGCATACGCAGGCTTACCGATTTTTGGCGATGCAAAGTACAATCCCAAGTGTACAAAAGAAGATGTCAATCAGGGTATTTCTTTATGTGCATATAAATTGTCTTTTTTACATCCTGTTCAAGGTAAAAAAATGGAATTTCAGGTGATGCCAGTTGGAAATTTTCCAATAGTATAGGAAAGAATTGTTTCACCATACTAAGTGTAAAGGACAAAAGGTATGGAGGAACAGATCATGAGTTGGAAAAAGGCAGGGATTATAGCGGGAGTGACTACAGGAGTATTTCTAGGAATGAAATATGTATTTCCTGTAATACTTCCGTTTTTTTTAGGATGGATTTTGGCAGAGGCAGTTCATGTACCGGTAAAGAAAATATGTGAAAGACCAGTAAGTAAAAAGATGCATTTATCAGAAAATATTCTGGGGATAGTTTTTATTATTCTGGGAATATTGTTGGCGGTTTTAGGAATATTTTTTACACTGCAGTATTTTACAGGAAAGTTAAGTGGATGTGTAAAATACTATCCTGAATTCAAAGAGGGGGCACAGGATATTCTATGGAAATTTTGCCTTGGGTTGGAACATTTTATAGGGATACCTGCTGATAAAATCTGTTTTTATATCTGTAAGCAGGCAGAAATTCTTTTGGAGTGTATTTTCTCAGGAAGAAATAGTATGAATACAGCAGTAGTTTCTGTAAAAGGATGTGTTTGCTTTATTGGTGTACTGGCGATTTGTATTGTCTTTGCCATATTGTTTTTGCAGGAAAGAGAGTGTGTGTATGCATTTTTGGGAAAGTGGAAAATATTTAAGAACATTAGCCATATAATTCAGGAAATGGCAGTAGGAATAAAAGAGTATTTAAAGGCGCAGTTTAAAATTATTTTAGTGGTGTGTTTGTTGTGTGTTTGCGGTTTATGGGTGCTAAGGGTCAGGCATTATGTGGGTTTTGGTATAGCTATTGGAATTTTTGATGCATTTCCTGTATTGGGAACAGGAACTTTTCTTATTCCGGGGGCACTGATTGTGTTAATTCAGGGAAAGATAAAAATGAGCATTGGTTTGTTTGTGTTATATCTTTTGACAGCGGCTGTGAGACAATTTTTAGAGCCTAGATTAATTGGAAATCACATAGGTGTTTCACCACTCTTGGTACTTGTATCTGTTTATTTAGGTGTTATTTTGTATGGAGGTTTTGGCTTTCTTTTGGGCCCAATATCTGCTTTTTTGATTTATGTGATTTTAAAAGAATGTGCTGTTTTGTAGGAAAATTAAGTGATTAGGGCATTTCGAAAAATTTTATAAACAAAGATAGAAGGTATGGACTATTAAAAAGTTTCGTGTATAATGGGGAAGTAGTGAAACTTTTAGATAAAATGAGTAAAGGGCAGGTAAGATTATGAAGAAAGTACTGGTGGGTTTACTGTGCTGCATGCTGGCAGCAGGAATTATCAGTGGCTGTGGCTCAAAAGAAAAGCCAAAATCTGATAAAACCCAAAATCATACAGAGAAACAGAAAGAACAGTCTAATACTACAAATACAGAGAAACCGGAGGGAGAGAAAGAACCTTCTAAAGAACCACAAGAAGAAAAGAATATGGCAGATGATTTGACTATGCAGGTTTTGAAGAACCATGCAGGAACAAAGGATTATACTTCTTTAGAAGAGTTAAATCCTGAGCCGGGCAGTCATATTGCAGTGGTAGTAAAGAACACAAAGTCCAGTTTTTGGAATAGTGTTAAAAAAGGGATGGATCAGGCAGTAAAAGATTTAAACCAGAAAATGGGATACAAAGGCGAAGATAAAATCAAAATTTCTTTTGAAGGCCCTACAGAGGAGACAGATGTAGAAAGCCAGATTAATATTATTGACGCAGTACTTTCTGAAAATCCTTCTGTACTTTGTTTAGCTGCTATTGATATGGAATCTTGTCAGGCACAGTTAGAGGCAGCAGCGGAAAATGATATTCCGGTTGTAGTTCTGGATTCAGGAGTACAGAGTGATTTGGTCAATTCTGTATGCGCAACAGATAATTATACGTTAGGTACGGAAGCTGCGAAAAAGTTGGCAGAAGTTATTGGTGGTCAGGGACAGATTGCAGTAATGACACATGTGGCTGCATCTCAGACAAGCAGGGATAGAGAGACTGGATTTATGGAAACTATTACCAATAATTATCCGGAAATCGAAATTGTAAATATTTCCCATGAAAATCCAGAAACGAGTATGACGGAAATGGCAGAAGCTGTGTTAAAGTTATATCCGGATGTAAAGGGTTATTTTGGAACAAATGAGCATGCTGCAAATGCTGTTCTAGATGCAGTGAGCGCATCAGGAAGAGAGATTGTGGTATTGGGAATTGACGCAGGAAAGAAGCAGATTGACGCAGTAAAGAAGGGGACAGAAATAGGAACCTTTGTACAGAATTCTTATGGTATGGGATATGCAACCATCGTAGCTGCAATGCGTGCTGATTTGGAATTGGAAAATGACGCATTTATTAACTGTGGATATCAGTGGATTGATGGAAGCAATATAGAGTTACCGGAATATGCTAACTATTTATATGAGTAAAGTGATAATGTGAAAACAAATAAAAAAACAGTTCAATGCAGTGGTGATTGGATGAAATATACAAATGATAAAAGGGGAAAGCGCGTAAAATTGTGCAAATTCCCCTTTTTTGTATCGAAAAACCAGTGAAAGTGCAGAAGCTTAGTGAAAAAAACAAGAATAACATGTTGGTAAATTGACAAAATGCATAATTCATAGTAATATCAAGATATGTGAAGGTGGTGATACTGTGGTAGAAAAGACAATCAAAGAAATCCGGGAAACAGAGCAGGAAGCTGAGAAAATTATGGTGCGTGCCAAAAATCAAGGTGCACAGCTTCTTGAGCAGACAAAGCAGGAAACAGAGGATGCGAAAGCCGCTATGATTGCGAAAGCGCAGGAGAAGGCTCAAGAGGCCAGAGAAGATGCGCAGGTTGCTGGTGAGAAAAAGCTGGAAGAAGCTTTAAAGTCGGCAGCAAAAGAAATTGCAGAAATACGAAATACTGCAAAGAAAAAGGAAGAAGAGACGGTAAATGTAATTATATCAAGTCTGGTATAAAAATACTGTCAGAAGAAAACAGAAATAAAGTCCAGCTAATAAATGTCAATAGATAAATGAAAAATATTTTCTCCATAAAAA
>CAJKQE010000088.1 GCA_905201915.1 uncultured Lachnospiraceae bacterium | reverse complement strand
AAGACGTAATTCATCTCGTAACCATTGAATAATCGCTCCTGCCACAAACACAGATCCTTCCAGAGCATAGTTTACTTTTCCATCCAGTCCCCATGCAATAGTAGTAACAAGACCATTCTGAGAAAAAACTGGTTTCTCTCCTGTATTCATAAGTAAAAAGCATCCTGTTCCATAAGTATTTTTGGCATCCCCTTTTTCAAAGCAAGTCTGTCCAAAAAGCGCAGACTGCTGATCTCCTGCTGCCCCTGCAATGGGAATTTCTCCTCCAAAAAAACTACTGTCCGCTGTTCCATAAATACAACTGGAAGGTCTTACCTGTGGCAGCATACACTCTGGTATATCAAGTTCTGCTAAGATTTCTTTATCCCATTCTAATGTATTGATATTATAAAGAAGAGTTCTTGATGCATTAGAATAATCTGTGACATGAACAGTTCCCTTTGTCATCTTCCAAATCAACCACGTTTCCACAGTTCCAAAAAGCAATTCACCTTTCTTGGCACGCTCTCTGGCACCTTCTACATGGTCTAAAATCCATTTCACCTTTGTTCCCGAAAAATACGCATCAATAATCAACCCTGTTTTCTTTCGGAAGACTTCTGTAAGCCCTTTTGCTTTTAACTGGTCACAATACTCAGATGTTCTTCTGCATTGCCACACAATTGCATGATAAATGGGTTCACCTGTATTTTTATCCCAGACAATAGCTGTTTCTCTCTGATTGGTAATACCGATTGCCGCAATATCCTCTGCCGCAGCTCCGGCTTTTTGCATTGCCTCCACAGCAACACCTAACTGATTAGACCAGATTTCATTTGCATCATGCTCCACCCATCCCGGCTTTGGAAAATATTGTGTAAATTCCTTCTGAGCAGAACTGATAATTTCCCCTTTTTTGTTAAATAAAATACATCTGTTACTGGTTGTCCCCGCATCCAATGCCATTACATATTTTGCCATACATTATCCTCCTATACATTTCCTTTGCAATAAAAAAACTGCCCAGAAAAGATATTCTCTTCCTATGACAGCCTTGCTCCTTTTCTTCCTGTCTTCTTATTAATTTAACACGCTTCTCTTATCCCTATTTTAGCTCTAATTCAGAAAAATTTCAACTACATCTTCACCTTTTCTTTTTTTACGCATATACTAAAGCAACGAAAAATCTGAGGTATTTTTAATGAATACAACCTCTCTCAAATCCATGCAAACAGATCATCCGGACGAAGGAACTTTACAGCTTTCTGTTCTTTCTTCCATTCGCAACCAGCCGATTGAAGATGCTTCTGTTCAAATTTCCTATACCGGAAATCCCGACTCAATTATCGAAGAAGTAAAAACAGATGCTAATGGGATGATACCCGAAATTCAGCTTCCCGCTCCGCCATTAGAATACAGCATGGCACCTTCTGAAGCTCAGCCTTATGCAGAATATACTTTCCGTATTTCAAAAGAAGGCTTTGAAGATTTGGATATTTCCGGAGCAGAAATTTTACCGGATGCCACTGCAATTCAAAGAGCTGTCCTGTCTCCGCAAACTACTCCCGGAGCTTTTGAAGATATTGTTATTCCTGCCCACACTCTCTATGGAGAATATCCAGAAAAAATTCCTGAAGATGAAATCAAACCTATGGATACCTCAGGAGAAATCGTCCTAAGTCGTGTTGTCATTCCAGAATATGTAGTTGTACATGACGGTACCCCCAGCAACCCCACTGCAAAGGATTATTATGTCCGTTATCGGGACTATATCAAAAATGTAGCCAGCAGTGAAATTTATGCCACATGGCCGGATAATACCATTCGTGCAAATGTATTGGCAATTATGTCTTTTACTTTAAATCGTGTTTATACGGAGTGGTATAGAAATAAAGGATACGACTTTACGATTACTTCCTCCACTGCTTTCGACCACAAATGGATAAACGGACGGAATATCTTTGAAAGCATTTCCCGCATTGTGGATGAGCTATTTGATAATTATCTTTCAAGGCCAGGTGTGCGACAACCGATTTTAACTCAGTATTGCGATGGGCAGAGGGTACAATGTCCAAACTGGATGACACAATGGGGGTCGAAATATCTGGGCGACCAGGGATATTCTGCCATTGAAATCTTACGAAACTTCTACGGCAGCAATATGTACATCAACACAGCTGAAGAAATCTCAGGAATTCCTGCTTCATGGCCTGGGCAGCCTTTAAACATTGGTTCATCCGGAAGTAAAGTCCGCCAAATGCAGGAACAGCTCAATGCCATTGCAAATGCTTATCCAGCCCTTCCAAAAATTTCCGTAGATGGCGTTTTTGGAGAAAATACACAAAATGCCGTAAAAAAATTCCAACAAATCTTTGGGCTTCCGGCTACGGGAATTGTAGATTATTCCACCTGGTACGAAATTCAGGAAATTTATGTAGGTGTAACCAGAATTGCAGAATTGGTATAAAAAAGCTGCCACATAAAGTAAATATCGAGAATATCTATACATTTTACGTTCGCCAAAAATGTATAGATATTCCTGATTATTCTTTCATGTGACAGTTCAATTATAATCTTCGAAAATCATTAAACATTACAAATACCATTAAAAGCATTAATAGAACAAATCCTGCAAAATGTACCATTCCTTCTACATTCGGATTTAACTTTTTCTTTCGTATAGCCTCAATAATTAAAAAAACAAGTCTTCCTCCATCTAAAGCCGGAATAGGAAGTAAATTCATAACACCTAAATTAGCCGAAAGCAAAATTGCCCAGTACAGCATTTGCAACCATACCATTACGCTGCCTTCCTCTTTCGCCTCTTCATAAGAATCGCCAATAACATCAATAATTCCCACCGGACCGGAAAGATCATTGACGCTAAATTGTCCTTTTATCAACATCATAAGACTTTCTATCGTATTAGAAATCCAATACCGCACTTCAGAAGCGCTGTATCTTAATACACCTAAAAAATTCGTTTTTTCCCGATATAAATTATAGATGAAACCAGTGTCTACCTGCTTTGTCATCTGAGGTTTTAAAGAAAGTGTTTGTATCTCCCCATCTCTTTCAATTCCCAGAGTAATCGCTGAGCCATCCAGTGGATTTTCTTCCCAATACTCCTGTATTTCCTGACTGGTTTCAATCGTCTCTCCATTAATTTCCCTGATAATATCTCCTGCCTGTACTCCTGCTTCCATCATTGCACCATTTAAAACGACCTGTGTAATTTCCGGCTCACTATCCGGTGTAGGCACATAAGAAAATCCCAGCATATATTTTTCTTCACTGTATGCTTCAAAGGAAACTTCCTTTTTCTCGCCATTTCGTTTATAAGTCAGGGTAATTTCTTCGTCATCCAAACCATGAAGCATCATATAAGAGTCCAAGTCTCTTCCCAAAACAATGCTTCTCCCTTGAAATTCCGTAATAATATCCCCCTCTTGAAGTCCTGCTTTGGCTGCAGGAGAACTTTCTTCTACCTTTAATACACGAGCAGGATCATATCCTGCCACACTGGTAATAATCATGGCAAACACAAAAGCCAGAATAAAGTTAAAAATCGGTCCTGCCGCAACAACAGATATTCTCGCCCACACAGATGCTTTATTAAAAGAGCCTTCACTATCATCGTCATCATCTTCTCCCACCATCATACAGGAACCACCTATAGGAAAAAGCTTTAAAGAATAACGGGTTTCTCCTTTTTGGGTAGACAAAAGTCTAGGGCCCATCCCCAAAGAAAATTCTGTAACTTTAATTCCATTTCTCTTTGCCAAAAGAAAGTGTCCCAACTCATGGAAAATAATAATGACGGAGAATATCAAAATTGCTATTAAAATTTTCAATTTACCACCTGCCCTCAATTCTCTTATATATGTCTTGTTCAATATTCAAAATTTCTTCAACCGTAGGATTTAAAATTAATTCATGCTCATTCATGGCATTCTCAATAATTTCATAGATATCTAAAAATCCGATTTTTCGATTTAAAAATAATGCCACTGCTTTTTCATTGGCTGCGTTAAAAACAGTGGGCATGGAGCCTCCTGTTTTCGATGCCTGCATTGCTAACGGCAGTCCTTTAAAGGTCTCCATATCAGGATTTTCAAAAGTAATGGCTGCCAGCTTTGCAAAGTCCAGACGTTCCCCATCTAAATATTTACGCTCACCTTCATATAAAGCATACTGAATAGGCAGACGCATATCAGGTGTACCAAGCTGTGCCATAATACTTCCATCTTTAAATTCAATCATAGAATGAATAACACTTTGTGGCTGTACGACTACTTGTATTCTATCCAAATCCACATCAAATAACCATTTTGCTTCCATGACTTCCAACCCTTTATTTACTAAAGTAGCAGAATCAATAGTAATTTTCTGTCCCATAGCCCAATTAGGATGCTTTAAAGCATCTTCTACACGCATATTTTTCAATTCTTCTGTTTTCTTTCCACGGAAAGGGCCGCCGGAGGCAGTAATCAAAAGTTTTTCAATGGTTTTAGGACTCTCTCCATTTAATGCCTGAAAAATTGCACTGTGCTCACTGTCTACCGGCAGAATTTTTACATGGTGTTCCTTTGCCAGAGGCATAATAATATGTCCTGCCGTTACAAGCGTTTCTTTATTAGCAAGTGCAATATGCTTTCCTGCACAAATAGCTGCAATTGTAGGGCGTATTCCAATCATCCCCACAATGGCGGTTACAAGAATTTCTGCCTCCTCCATAACTGCCAGCTCAATAAGCCCTTCCATTCCACCTACCACTTTACATTTTGTATCCTGCACACGAAGTTTCAGCTCCTGTGCTCTTTTTTCATCTCCCACTGCAGCCAATCTAGGAGAAAACTGGCGAATTTGTTTTTCTAATAAATCAATATTTCTCCCTGCTGCAATTCCCACTACCTGTAAATCGTCATTTTTGCTGACAATATCAAGAGTTTGTGTTCCTATGGAACCTGTTGAACCTAAAATTGCAATTTTCTTCATACGCTTTCCTCTTTATATTAAAACACTGGCAAGGAAATAAATAAACGGTGCTGTAAAAATAACACTGTCAAATCGGTCTAATATACCGCCATGTCCCGGAATAAGTTTTCCGTAATCTTTTATTTCCTTATTTCTTTTAATAGCAGATGCTGCCAAATCTCCAACCATGGAAATCAATGCTCCTACAGCACAGATAACAGCATACATAAGCGGAGTATGACCATCTGCCTGATTGAAACTGGAAATTAAAAGGGCATAAAGTGCGCCTAAAAGCGCTGCACCTAAAACGCCGCCTACGCCGCCTTCAATAGATTTTTTAGGACTTAACACCGGTGCCATTTTATGTTTTCCAATTAACATTCCTACACAATATGCACAAGTATCACTTCCCCATGAGCTTAGGAAAATCAATCCTACCAGCCATGCTCCACCTTCTAAAGCTCTCGTTTTATAAATATAAGACAGCATAACTGCTACATATACAACGCCAAATAAAGCCGTCATAATCTGCTCTGCCCTGTATTTAGGATAAGTAAATACATAAACACACATAATCAATACAAGGGTAAACAGTAAAATCATCATAGAAAATTTATCTGTTTTCATCCAAAGCAGTGACAAATAATATAATACAGTACCTACATACCCTGCAATTTCCAATGCACCAAATCCTTTCTGATGCACTTCCATAGCACGATACAATTCCCCTACTCCTATCAGAGAAATTGCCAAAAGTACTGCAAATAACACAGGACCTCCTGCAGCAACGGAAGCTATTGCAATTGCCACAAGAACAATCCCGCTTAAAAGTCTTGTCTTAAACATTTTACGCCTCCTTCACGCCACCATATCTGCGGTCTCTATGATTAAATTTATCAATTGCCTTTTCAAATTCCTTTTTATCAAAATCCGGCCATGCTACATCTGTAAAATAAAATTCTGTATAAGCAAGCTGCCACATTAAGAAGTTTGAAAGCCTCTCTTCGCCGCTTGTTCGAATTAATAAATCCGGATCTGGAAGCCCTTTTGTATCTAAATAATCTGAAATCACATCTTCCGTAATCTGCTGCGGTAAAAGAGTCCCTTTTTCCACATCTTCTGCCATTTTCGTTACTGCTCTCTTTATTTCATCCCGACTTCCGTAATTTAAAGCAATCTGAAAATGAAGCTCATCATACTGCTTAGAATACTCTTCTAATTCTTTTATTTTTTTCTGTAAATCCTTATCAAACATCGTGGGATCACCAATGACACGTACACACATTTGGTTTTCCTTTGAAATTTGAATACACCGTTTCATGTAATTGCGAAACAATTTCATAAGTCCGTCTACTTCTTCTTTGGAACGCTTCCAGTTTTCTGTAGAAAATGCATATACAGTAAGATATTTGACTCCTAATTCCTTTGCTATACTACAGATTTTCTCCAGATTTTCACAGCCCTTAATGTGCCCATACGTCCTGGGCATTCCTTTCGCTTTCGCCCAACGTCCATTTCCGTCTAAAATAATCGCTACATGCCTGGGAACTGCCATATTTCTTCCTCCTACGCATAAAAGAGGCACAATACGGAATTTGTATGTGCCCCTTCCTATGTTCTTTTTTATACAGTAAGAATTTCTTTTGATTTTTCTTCCACTGCTTTTTCAATTTCTTTTACAAACTTATCTGTAATTTTCTGTATCTGATCTTCTAATTCTTTAATTTCATCTTCAGATACATCCTGCTTTGCCAGCTTTTTAAACGCATCATTAGCATCACGGCGCACATTACGAACTGCAACTTTAGCTGCCTCGCCTTTTTTCTTAACGTCTTTTACCAGCTCTTTTCTGCGCTCCTCTGTCAATTCCGGCAATACCAGACGAATAATTTTACCATCACTGTTTGGGTTTAAATTTAAATCAGAAGATAAAATTGCTTTACTGATTTCTTTAATCAAAGATGATTCCCAAGGCTGAATTTGAATCATTCTTGCTTCTGGAACTGTAATATTTGCCACCTGCTGAAGTGGTGTTGGTGTTCCATAATAGTCTACGGTAAGTTTATCTAAAATATGCGGATTTGCACGTCCTGCACGAATGGTAACCAATTCCTTTGTAAGACTTTCCAGAGTCTTTGTCATTTTGTGTTCATATACCTGAATTCTCTCATCTGTTGCCATGTTTTTTTCCTCCTAATTTTAAGTTACGACTATACAAGCACCTTTGTACCTGTGAATTTACCATGAGCAGTATTCACAATGCTGTTTTCTTCATTTAAACCAAATACCAGCATTGGCATTTTATTTTCCATGCACATAATAGAAGCTGTCATATCTACAACTGCCAGCTTTTTGTCAATGACTTCCTGAATGTGAACCTCGTCATATTTTTTCGCATTTGGGTTCGTTTTAGGATCACTGTCATAAACGCCATCTACAGCTTTTGCAAGGAAAATAGTTTCTGCTTCGATTTCAATAGCACGAAGTACAGTAGCTGTATCTGTTGAAAAATAAGGATGTCCTGTTCCGCCTGCCATAAATACAACCATACCTTTTTCAAAGTATTTATTTGCTCGATCTTTGGAAAACAGCTTTGTGAAAGAACCGCACTCAAATGGTGTGAGCACATTTGTCTTCATTCCTGCTGCACGGAAAATTTCAGAAACATAAATACAGTTCATAACTGTTGCCAGCATACCAATCTGATCTGCTTTTGTTCTGTCAATATTCTCGCTGGTACGTCCTCTCCAGAAATTTCCTCCTCCGATTACAATACCAACCTGAATACCTTCTTCTACCAGTACCTTTACCTGTTTTGCAACTTCCATAACGGTAGCTTCATCAAAACCTGTTTTTTTCGGCCCTGCTAAAGCTTCTCCACTTAATTTCAATAAAATTCGTTTCATTGTATAAACTCCTTTATCTCTTAATTCCCGTAACGGCATAAAGCACCGCTTTTCCTTAAGTATACCTATAAAACTCTCTGATTTCAAGAAATTTTTCTGAAACTTTCTTTTCCTTTATTTTAATCCTGCAAAAAGGCTCCAATATCCCTGAATAAAAATGTAAAATACTACAATAGGAAGCACAAATGTAAGATATACTCTCATCTTTTTCGGGAAAGAAATACCTTCTCCTGTATTGGCCTCTTTCAGGAAATTTTCCCAGCCCCATCCATACTTATTCACACAGAACAACAGATAAACCAGAGAACCAAGAGGCAGCATATTATTGCTTACTAAAAAGTCTTCCAAATCCATAATCTGTTTTCCTAAGATTGTAAAATCACTCCAGATTGTCATACCGAAAATACAAGGCAGGGATAAAATAAAAATAGCAATTCCATTTATCAAAACCGCTTTTTTCAGACTCCAGTTCCATAAATCCTGTGCAAAGGAAATAATATTCTGGAACACTGCAATAATGGTAGATAATGCGGCAAAAGTCATAAACAGGAAGAACAAAGAGCCCCAAAGTCTTCCGCCCTTCATCTCATTAAATACGTTGGGAAGCGTAACAAACACAAGTCCCGGTCCTTCTCCCGGATTAATGTCAAAAGCGAAGCAGGCAGGGAAAATAATCAAACCTGCAATCAAAGCCACACTGGTATCTAAAATCGTAATATTGATTGCCTCTCCTGTAAGCTTTCTCTCTTTTCCGATATAACTTCCGAAAATAGCCAGCGCTCCGATACCCAGACTGAGGGTAAAGAACGCCTGTCCCATAGCAGCAAAGACTACCTCGGAAATTCCTGCCTCTACCAGTTTTCCAAAATCAGGAAGAAGGTAAAATTTTAATCCCTCTGAAGCGCCGGGCAGCAGGCAGGAATTGATTGCCAGAACTACCATCAGTCCCAAAAGCACCACCATCATAATCTTGTTAATACGCTCTACACCGCTTTGCAGCCCCATAGAACATACCAAAAATCCAATAATAACAATCACTGCCATCCAGAAAATCATGGTCGGCATATCTGTGGTAAGTTTTGCAAACTCAGCTCCTACTCCATCAGGGTTAAGTCCTACAAAATCCCCTTTTAACATCTTTACAAAATATGCCAGCATCCATCCACCAATAGTAGTATAAAACATCATTAATAGATAGTTTCCCGCCATACCAAAATACCGGTAAATATGCCACTTGCTCCCCTTCTTTTCCAGCACATTAAAGGATGTGGCGATACTTTTCTGACTGGCGCGTCCCACTGCAAACTCCATAACCATAATGGGAAGCCCCATTACAATCAGGAAAAACAGATAAATCAGCACAAAGGCTGCCCCACCGTATTTCCCTGTTATGTAAGGAAAACG
>CAJKQE010000087.1 GCA_905201915.1 uncultured Lachnospiraceae bacterium | reverse complement strand
TCACTGTGCTGGGCCTCGTCAACCGGCTGCCGGTCATCGGCAGATTTTCTCTGCATTCTCCCATATAGCTTCATTATCTTCTGATACCAAATCAAATTCTCCATAATAAATTTCTTTCATTTCATCTGCTTTTCCAATGTAAATAAGCTGTTCTTCTTTTTCCCCTTTAAAAAGCGGCTGAATATAGGTATTCCAAGGATTTGTATATAAATAAAAAGCTACTTTTTTCTCTTTCGTAGGATTAATTGTCACAGAACCATCGTATTCTTTCGTCCCTTTATAATTGGCATAAACGTTTCCATCAACGATTTCAACAGAAAAATCTTTTTCCTCATAAGGAATATAAATTTTAGGAAGTACCAATGCACTGTACCCCCCTGCAATCACTCCTGCTGTCGCCAAAACAGAAATTATAGAAATTCTGATTTTTTTATTTTTAAAAGTTTTTTTGAGATTTTTCAAAACCTCTGCCTGCTCTTTTTCTACCGTTTTATGAAGAGGAATTTTTATGGCTTTACTCATGGCTTCTGCCTCTTTTTTACAATTCTCACATTCCGCCAGATGCTCCTCCACCATAGTCCTTGTATCCATACTTACCACATCATCTACATACAATGGCAAAATATCTTTTATGATATCACAAGTTATTTTCTTCATTCTCTAACACCTCCATATATTCTGCAATTTGTTTTTTTGCACGGTAAAAGGTAACTCTTGCCCAACTGTCACTTTTTCCAAACAGCTCTCCGATTTTTTCAAAGGGCAATTCTCCAAAAACACGGAGACTGAACACTTCTTTATAAGGTTCTTTCATGTTATGCAAAAATTTATGAACAGAAAAAGCTAACTCTTTATCTGCCAGTCTTTGAACAAACTCTACGGTTGTTTCCGGCTGATTTTCTCCTACTTCGTAGTCTGCATACAATTTCTCTTTTCTGCAATGCGTATAATATGTATTTCTTGCAATGGTGAAAAGCCATGCACGAATGTCTTTTCTTCCATCATAACTCTCTATGGATTTCCACGCTTTTACAAATGTTTCCTGAGCAATTTCCTCTGCTGTTTGTGTTGTCGCAGATAAACTGAGCACATATAAAAAAACATCTTTAAAATACAGTTTGTATATCTGTTCAAACTCCATGTTCCTCCCTCCTTTCACCCTATTAACTCATTACTTATGAAAACGTTACAAAAAATAAAGAATTTTACATAAAAACATTTTTACAGGTATGTCTGACTTTTCCCATAGAGATGATTAAGTGGTCCTCTGCCCTTTCCCAAATCCAGTCCAGCCTCAATGGCTCCAGTGAGATATTCCTTGGCATTTTTTACACTTTCCTGTAAAGAATACCCTTTGGCAAGGTTACATGCAATGGCAGAAGACAGAGTACAGCCTGTACCATGTGTATTGGGATTTTCAATTTTTTCTTTGCAATACCAGATTTCTTTCTCATTTTCATAGAGAAGATCATCTGCTCCCTGCGTCAAATGTCCACCTTTTACCAAAACTGCTCCCTGCGTATATTTTCCAATTTCTGCTGCTGCCAATACCATATCTTCCTGACTCTTTATCTCTATTCCCGAAAGAACCTCAGCCTCAAAAAGATTAGGTGTCAATACTTTTCCTAAAGGAAAAAGCTGTTCCTTCATCACTTTACAAGCTTCTTGCTGCATCAGTCTGCTTCCACTTGTCGATACCATAACCGTATCCACTACAATATTTTTCACCTGATATTCCCGTAATTTTTCAGAAATAGCACAGACAATCTCGCTATTTGGAACCATTCCGATTTTCACAGCATCCGGATAAATATCCTGAAAAATACAATCCAACTGCTTTGCTATAAATTCCGGAGACACTTCCACAATATCATAAACACCTGTAGTATTCTGCGCTGTTAATGCAGTAATCGCTGTCATGGCGTACATATTATGTGCACAAATAGTTTTGATATCAGCTTGAATTCCTGCGCCTCCGCTACAATCCGAACCTGCAATACTTAACACTTTTTTCATTTTTCTTTTACCTCCTGCTGTGTAATTTTCTTTGACAGCTTTAAAAATCTCTGACAAGCACTTTCTATATCTTTTTGAGCGTAAATTCCTGAAATCACTGCAACACCTGAAATACCGCAGTCCCTTAATTTTGTTATATTTTCTTCCTTAATGCCGCCAATTGCCACAACCGGAATAGCTACTGCCTGACAAATAGACCTCAAACGTTCTGTTGTAATTACTTCTGCCTCTGTTTTTGTAGAAGTTGCAAACATAGCTCCTACTCCCAAATAATCTGCTCCCATTTGTTCTGCTTTTTTTGCATCCTCTACAGTGCGACAAGACACTCCCAAAATTTTATCTGCTCCCAGCTTTTGTCTGGCTTCTCCTGCTTCCATATCCTTTTGTCCTACATGAACACCGGCTGCATCTACCTGTAATGCAATTTCCACATCATCATTGATAATGAAAGGCACACCATACTTATCTGTCAATTTCTTCACTTCTTGTGCTTCTTTTAAAAACTCCTCCCTGCTTAAATTCTTTTCACGAAGCTGCAATAAAGTAACTCCACCCTTCAAAGAATCCTCAATTTGCTCCAAAAAACTCTTTTCTCCTATCCAGCTTCTATCCGTAACTGCATATAAACACATATTTTTTCTTTCTAATCTCATTTTTTTCCCCTATCCTGTTTTTTATATTACAATGACTGTGAATTTCCAGCATTTACAGCTATAAAGTAAAAAACCGGAAAACGCCTCTACGTTTCCCGGTTTTCACATTCATCTCCCTACGCTGGCATTACCCATATCAGGTTAAAGGGTCGAAGTTGATGACTTCCTCTCAGTCCGCTCACGGACTCCCCTGCTGACTTTAATTTAATTTTTCTGTCCACTCTTTTTCTTTAAAACCTGTAAGGACAAAATTGTCACCTACAAGCACAGGTCTTTTTACCAGCATACCGTCTGAAGCTAAAAGTTCCAATTGCTCTTCCTCTGTCATGTCAGGCAACTTATCCTTTAACTTCAATTCTTTATACTTCATTCCGCTGGTATTAAAAAAACGCTTCAAAGGAAGCCCACTTTTTTCATACCAAACTTTCAGTTCTTCTTTAGAAGGATTATCTTCTACAATATGGCGGTCCTCAAATTCCACCTGATTTTCCAAAAGCCATTTTTTTGCTTTCTGACAGGTACTGCATTTTGGATATTCTACAAATAATACCATAGGCAACCTCTTATTATAATCTGTCTGCATTAGAAGCCATAAATTTGTATTCTGCTACAGAACGGTCAAATCCTTTAATGTGGTCGAATAACCAATCTACTACATTTTTCTTAACCTGAGCTACAAAGGCTTCTGTTGGTCCTTCTTCTTCCTCCAGCATTTCCTGAAGTTCTTTTACAGCATTTTTAAATTCTGCATGTTTTACTTTATGTTCTTCGATTCCCGGATACTGAATTTCTTCCTGTAATTTTTCTTCTGCGCTGAAATGAAATTCTGTATAATCTAATAAGTAATCCAACATTTTAATTGCTTTCACTTTGCCCTGTCCGTCTTCGCAGCTTTCTAAAAGCTGGTTAATACGTTCAATCAGTTCTTTATGTTGTCCATCAATCATTTCATTTCCAGTTACTAATGTTTCATCAAATTCTGCTCTCATTTTCTTTCCCTCCAGTGGTTTTCCTATAGTGTAACACAATTTTTTTCAGTTTCCAATA
This sequence comes from uncultured Lachnospiraceae bacterium, assembly GCA_905201915.1. GTDB lineage: Bacteria > Bacillota > Clostridia > Lachnospirales > Lachnospiraceae > Blautia. Next base: position 5,633 of record CAJKQE010000087.1, on the reverse strand, counting down.
GGGTTTTTTCTACTTTCTTTTCACAGATGCAGGACCACTGACAATTTCCACATATATTTTGGCGTTCTCCTGAAAAAATAATTTTTTCTTGTACCAGTTTTGAAAAATCATTCCAGAAAATTTTTGTTTTTTCAGACAACCCACAGCGTTTCAAGACCTCTTTGTCATAATACAATACAAGTTCTTGTGTTCTACAAATTCCATTTTCTAAATTAGGACATTTCTTACAGATTTCATCACCACAAACAACTAATTCAACCTCTGGATTTTTTTGCATTCTTTCATAAATTTTCTGTAGATGAGCCGTAAATTCATTGCTGTATCCTTTTCCCTCAAAGAAATGAAGGCACATACCATGATGTGCCCTGATTTTTAAACATTCCTGTTTCATCTTCTGATTGCTCCTTTCAATCTTCCGGTTAATACTACTGCTAAAGCAATCTTCAGAATATCGGGTATTATAAAAGGAAATACGCACCAACCAAGAACTGCTAAAATTCCTATTTCTCCGGTCTGATGAGTATACACTGTCATAAACCATAGAGTTCCTACCGCATAACACGCCAATAACCCTAAAAACATAGAAATAATTTGTACTATTTTTCCTTTTCCAAAAACACGTTCCATACCCCACATAACAAGAGCCGATGCCAGAAATCCAACGATATATCCTCCTGTTGTTCCTGTAAGAACACCAATTCCACCAGAAAAACCTGCGAATACGGGAATTCCAATAGCGCCCAGTAAAATATATACCAAAACAGCTATCGTTCCCCTTTTACCACCCAGAATTCCCACTGCCAGGAATACGCCTAAAGTCTGTAAAGTAAAAGGTACTGCTGCAGGAATAGAAATCCATGAGCAGATTGCAATTAATACTGTAAACATACTAATGTACACTAAGTCATAAGTTTTATTATTTTCTTTTGCCATTATCATTTTTCATTACCTTTCTACTGTCCTTATTTTTTTGCATAAGTATCGTATCACAATCCGCTCTTAATTGTCAACTATTTCATATTTACAGGTTTACAATCATTTTTTTTAGCCGCTACTCGCGCTTTTTGTGTCAGCTCCTTCCCTCCTGCTGCATACCATTCTTTCACGAAGGTATCAAAATAACCCACCGGTTTCTCTCCACAAACAATCTGTATAAAAGTTTGTTGCTCCAGTTTTAAAAGATTTTCTTCTGCCTTTAAGCCCTCTCCCGAAAGAGGCAAAGGCTGACGACTTTTAAAATTCAAATCTACCAGCGCCCCTACGGCTGTAATACGTGAAGTATAAGCAGCCCACGCATTTGCCGTTGTCAGGCTTCCGTTTAAGTAAGCCTTGCAAGTATCATAATAAGACTTTTCAAGCCCTGTTAAAGAAGATGGCAACTTTTCTCCATTCAGCGTATTTCGAATATTCTCCGTTGTCTGATACAAGGTATCTCTATAATCCACATTAATGTTCAAAGGTCTTGCCGTGGGATCTACATTTAAAGAAAAATATTCGTTTACTTCATTTGCCCCTTTGTCATCATAACGGGAATAGTCAAAAATTACACTGATATATTTTGCCACGATTTCCGGATGCTCATATCCCTTTCGCACAACCACATACAGCCTGTCTTCAAAGGTTTCATATTCCTGTAAAACATTTTCGTCCTGTTCTGTAAAGAAATAAGGCTTCCATTCTGCTTCCCGGTCATAGTCATAGGACTCCATCAAAGGATTGTTTGGCGCCCACCATTTTCCAAAAAAAGCTCCGCATTTACCGTTTTTAATTAAATCCTCTATATTCTGTGAAGTTCGAAGAAGAAATCTCTTATCCAACACACCTCTTGTATACAATGTATTCAAATACTCCAAGGCTGCTTTACATTCCTGTGTTATCGAACCGTATACCATTTCTCCCTCTGCATCCTGCACCCACTTTCTGGGGCTTGCATGAAACATGGAAAAAATCCCCTCAGCAGAATAGGTTTCACTGCTTCCTGCCACCAGCTCCGGCGTGCAGGCAAGCCCGATAGTCTCTCCATTACCTGCCGCATCTTGACTGACAAATTCTAAAATACAATTCATTGCTTTGTCCATGTCGGCAGGTTCTTCCATCCCCAGCTTGTCCATCCAGTCTTTTCGCATCCACAGAAGCGTTGGACCGTGGTCGATAACCGTATCCGGAAATCCATAAAGCTTTCCCTCATACTTTCCTGAATTTAAAAGTGCGTCTGTATAACTGGCATACATATCTTTAATGCGCCATGTGGTACATTCCTCATAAACCTCAGTCAAATCCTCTATCATGCCTGCCTCTGCCAGCTTTTGCACGGTTTCCTGCCCTTTCACCACCATAATGTCCGGTAAATTGTTGTCCTTTATGGCGATTTCTACTACTTCCTCATACTGATTTCCATCCTCCAGTTCAAATACATCCTTGTTTTGAATATTCAGCATTTTCTTTAAATAACGCGTATAACCGTTGTCTTCATAAGTATCTCCTGCCGGAAGATTAGAGTGATTGCCTCCTGATATTTTCCCCAGCGTATAGGTGACTGTTTCCGGATATTTTCCGTAAGGAGTATGCTCTGCTTCCTGCCATTTTGCATTGTTATCCGTTTTTGGAGGTTCTTTTTTAGCAGTCTCTTTTTTCCACGGAAAGAACAATATGCCAAAGACAATCACTGCTGCCACAGCAATGCCCCAAAATAATTTTTTATTCATATCGTTTTTCCTCCTTATTGACAGGAATAACAATCTCTATTCGGCATCCCTCTCCCTGACGGCTTTTTACCCTTAAATGATATTCCTCTCCGTAAAGCAGTGTTATTCTGTCATTGACATTGCGTACCCCATATCCCTTAGAACGATAAGTGATGATAGACTTTGCCTGTTCCTCTGACATACCCATGCCATTGTCCTCCACTGCCATAATTAAGGCATCTTTCTCTTTGCAGACAGAAATTTTCAGCCATTTCTCTTCCTTTTCCGATACGTCTAAACCATGCTCAATGGCATTTTCCACTAACGGTTGTAAAATCAACTTGGGCACAGAGTAGCTTAAAGCATCTTCCTGTATTTCTTTGATAACCTGAAAACTGTTGTCGTGCATAATAAGCTGAATTTGAAGATAGGCATCAATATTTCGGATTTCGTTTGCAGCGATTGTCATAGTCTCTCCTTTGTTCAGGCTGGTGCGATAATAGGTAGACAATGCCAGCGTAATCCGGCTAATCTCCTCATTGTCTGCCTCAAGGGCTTTCCAGTTAATAATAGAAAGAGAATTGTAGAGAAAATGAGGATTAATCTGCGCCTGAAGGGCTTTCATCTCTGTTTTTTGCAGCTTAATTTTTGCCTCATATACCTGAGAAATCAATTTATTGATTTCATCCATCATTCTGGTAAAGGTACGCACCAGCACACCGATTTCATCTTTAGATTGGCTCACCACTGTAACTTTACGAAGCCCCAGATTGATTTGGTTCATATTTTCTGTAAGCTGTTCCAAACGTTCTACCATTTTCCTTGAGAAAAAATATCCCAAAAGCAAAATCAGGAAAAGACAAAGAAGCAAAACAGGAATATTTCCAAGAAGCAATGTCCAAACAGATTTCTCCAGTTCCTCTTTTGGCTGATAAAGACAGAAATTCCATTTCGTATCTTCTATTTTTTTCTCTATACATACATAATGTTCTTTTAAATAGTTTAGAGAAGTTTCTTTATCCGGCTTATAAGGGGCATCCATGCGGTATCCGGAATACACCACATTTCCCTGTTCGTCTAAGATTAAGCCCCCTCTGTTTTCCGTCAGCAAATCGGCAAAAGGCTCTAATACCCTATTGTAATCCAAACTTAAAACCAGCATTGCCTGTATCTTATCCTGTCGGTAAAACTTTCTCACTGCCAGAATTTCTTTTTTATTTCCCTGTTTTACCAGCCACTGCACTGTCCCCTTTTCATTGATTTCCGTATACCATGATTGATCTTGCGCCACAGATAAAGGCACTAAGGTATTTCCGTGCTCTACCTGAATATTTTCAGCGTATAAGGTAATGCTTCTGATTTCCTCATGATAGAGCTGCGGCATGGTAAACAGTGGATCAGCAATCTCTGTATATGCCAGATATGCCTCATAATCCGAGCGATATTCTTTCTCCATAATTTCCCGTAAGTCAGAGGAATAGGTTAAATAATTTATCAGATTTGTATAAATCTGCACCCGATTATCAATGCTGTCCACAGACTGCTCCAACACCTGCTTTAATCCGCTTTCTTCCTTTTCCCGCATAATCTGTATCGTTCTCATCTGGGTATAAGCACTGATGACGCATACCGGTATCAGGCTGCATAAAATCATCATAATGGTCAGCTTATAACGGTATTTTAGGTCTTTATATTTCTGTATCCATTTTTTCATACTCCGCAGTTCCTTTCCTGCAAGACTCCGGTGTCACTCCGAAATATTCCCGAAAGCTTCGGCAAAAATAAGAATTATTGGAAAATCCCACTTCCTTGGCAATCTGAGAAATTTTTTTCTGACTGTTTTCCAGCAGCTCTTTTGCCTTATCCATACGAAAAGCTTTAATAAAACGGTTTAAATTCATACCTGTTTCCTGTTTAAAAATGTAGCTTAAATACCCCGGTGACAAATATACTTTTTCCGCCAGAATGTCTACGCTTAATTCCTCCTGATAGTTCTGATAAATGTAATTTTTCACCTGCGTCACTTCGCTTCTCGTACCCTTTTCTTCTTCTGCCAGATATTCCTCCAGCTCCTCCATGGCTTTTTCGGTGAGCTTCCATACATCTTGCAGCCTTTTGGCACGATATAAGCGGTCAATTTCTCTGCTCAATCTTTTCTCATCAGGCAAATCCATGGCTTCATAAATTTCTTTTATAATACTGGAAAATAAAAATTTCACATACATTTCAGAATATGCTTTTTCCGGATGATACACGACTTTCAACTGCTCAAAATGTTTTTTTAAATGCCCCATATCCCGATGATGAATGTCTTCTAAAATTCGTTTTAAAAGCTCTGCATCCCCAAGCGCTGCGTTTGTTTCTCTGTCTTCATTCTCTTTTAAAGAAAAAATATGCTTTTCCGGCTGATAAAACTGGTCTTCCAGCACCATTTCCAACGCTCCGAAAACCGCCGGCAACTCCTCAAAGCTTTTTAATTCCTCGCTGACAGCCAATAAGCATTCCGTATTATAACGAAGCTTAAAAAACTGATAAATTTCCCTGCACAAAAGCGCATAATCGCTGTGCTTCTCCTTAAAGAAGAAAAGTCCTTCTCCCGCATTTAAATTCAGATAAAAGAAATCACGGCGAATTTCCTCTTTTAATTTTTCTTTAAAGATTTCTTCTTCCATTTCAAAAAAACTGCTGGAGGTCTGAATTAAAACCATGTAATGATACTGTTGGAAATCCAGATTTCTCTTCATTTCCTCAATATCGACTTTTCCCCCGTACAAATAATTCTGCAAAAAGAACTGGTATAAATAATCCTGTGTTTTAATCTGCTGTACTTCTTCTGCTTTCTCTCTTTCGATTTCTTCCAACAGCTTTTTCATGGTCTTCTGGAATTCCAAAGGATCTACGGGCTTTAAAATATAATCAGAGACCCCGTATCGGATTGCCGTCTGTGCA
>CAJKQE010000086.1 GCA_905201915.1 uncultured Lachnospiraceae bacterium | reverse complement strand
AATTTCCATCAGAGAAATATTCTCCGGTTGTTTTGCCAGCATATAGCCACCATTTATCCCTTCACAGGCAGTGACTATTTTTGCATTTTTCAGTTTTTTCGCTATTTTAGGAACATAATTAGCAGAAACATTTAGCTTCCGTGATAATTCTGATGTAGATACCATCCGTTCCTGTGCTGCTAAGTAACATACAATTCTAATTGCGTAATCTGTTGAATTTTTTAGTTGCATCGTTATCCCTCTAATCTAAACCCTGCAAAGTCTTAGTTTATATCAAAAAAATATTCAGAAATTGATATATTCAATGTTTTTCACCGATAATTTTTCTCATTAATTTTATATTATACGCTATTAAATTTATAAATATAATGTGCAACGAACGAAAAATTTTTAACGTTTTTTTGTTCGAAGTGCTCCATTTTCGATTAACAGGCAAAAAAAACGAACCACACTAACCATGTTGTTGTGTGATTCGTTATCTTTTATAACAATTCTAATATTTTTAATATTATGAATCTCATCTTTGCCTCTCCAAAAGATTCTTAAAAATTCTACATTACTTCAAGAACTCGAATTGCTATCAATCCAATTCGAACACTAAGCACTTCTGCTGGATTATTAAAATCTATATTCGTTATTTCTATTATTTTCTGCAAACGATATGAAGCAGTTCGATAATGAATAAACATTAATTCAGAAGTCTTTTTTAAGCTTTGGTTGACATTCAGATAACATTCCAATGTATCAACCAGCTCTCCATTTTTCTGAATATCGTGCTGGCGAAGTTTATTCAATGACTCTGGTATAAACGCTTGCAACTGATTTATATCTTTCATCTTTTCCAGTACATGATTAAAGAATCCTATCTTTGTACTATCTATAACTGACTTATCCTCGTCTCCGATTATTCGTCTAATAACTTTAATATATTTAAGCGCAATTTTAGAAGATTTAAAAGACTCCTTCAATTCATGGTATCCTGTGACAGTTTTACCTATACCAATCAGAAAATCTATTTCAACTCCCCTATTAACTAGAAATTCTTGTATCGTTTGCTGCAGTTTCTCCAGTTTTTTACGAAATTCCAATCCGGTTTCCCGTTCCGTTTCTCTGTGAATATATACAATCTGGTTGGTTTGCAAAAAAATATGCTCCCTCGGTAAATAACGTATAATTTCCTTTTCGACCATTTCTGTTTCTTTTATCTGGGCATTGGTAAATTTTTCTATATTCTTTATTGCATCCATACGGAAAGTGACAACCCGATATATCTCTGCATCATTAAGACCAAGCATACCTGCAACTTCATTTTCTTCATCATTTGACAGCGAACCATCCAGCATACGATATTCCAAATCTCTTAGATGTCGTTTTTCAAGATTCTCTTCTATTACATGTCTGATCAAACTAAACTGTAATGTAATGATAATATTCTCTAATGCGATAAAATCCAATTTTCCTAACGGTTCATTCTGTTCTGAAACAACAAAATACATTTCTTGCCTTTTAAAAATATCGAGTTTCTTAATGTATTCAACATACTTCGTATTTTTCCTTTTTTGACACAAATATTGATATCTTGTGATAATTTCAGGCTTATATTCCGTAATATTTTTTTCCATTCTAAAATCCTGTGTTTCCGAATTACTTGAAAAAAAACAGGTTCCATCTGCGTTATATAAACCGACCGGATTCCCGAGCATGGTACTGATCAAGAAAAATATTCTCTCTATAGATTCCCTTGAATCTATCATGTTCAGTAAAATATTACTTAAATTATCATGTGTCATCTTAAAATATTTCAGTTTTGCAGTTTCAATATCACACAACTGAAGTAGTATATGCTTAATAATTCCCCAAAAATACAAATCCTCAGAAATTTCTATCACGGGCAAATGATACTCCTGCGAAAATTCCATTAAAATATTAAACAGTCTTTTCAGGTGTTCAGTTCTCTGATAGCACTTTACTATAAATCCACTTATCTGCTTTTTATCCAATTCTTTTAAATGATACAAAAAAACATCTTCCTCTGTATCCTCATAGGCTCTCATACTCGTTAGGAGCAGCTCCCCCCCCACCAGGAATTTTTCCATTTCTGGCATTTCAATGATTCGGGCTCCTTTAATTTCACGATCAATTCCGGAATGATCACTTATCAGCTGCATTTCCGGGAATTTGTTTGATTCAAGCAAGTCCTTTACTGTATACCCCATTTGTATTCCCTTCCTTTTACAATTGAATTGATTCATCTTTCTTTTGCTTTATTATGCCATATCTATTTTAATATATTGGTGGAGTTATTTCTATAATTTTTTTTCATATTCTCTAGTTTGTTTTCTTAGCTATTCTGATAACCCATCGGCATCTGGTTTTATAATCTCCGAGACCTTTATGCCCTTTAGTAGATTGTCATAAGTTTGCTGCACATCCAGCAATATTTTATGTACTTTACAATGCTCTGTTGCATTTCTGGAACAAAACCCATCCTCTTCTAAACAACGATTTAATTTCATGGTTACTTCCGTGGAGGATATTATGTCAAACAGAGAAATATCTTCTGTTTTTTTCACAAGTGAATACCCACCTTTTATTCCTTCGCAAGCTGTAATTATATTCGCTTCTTTTAATTTTTTTGTGATCTTTGGAATATAGCTTTCTGGAATCTTTAATTCGTAAGCTAACTCAGACGCAGTGATTACTTCACCACGACAAGCCAGATAATATACTATTCTGATCGCATAATCCGTTGTAATTTTTAATTGCATAATTGCTCCTCTCCAAAGCAGGAAAAATCCCGAATTATTATCCTTGCGCTTCATCTTTTATCGCCTCAAGTCTAATAAATTCGGGATATTGTATAACCTTTCCTCTTTACCTCATTATCAGCTTTTTCAGTTCTTCTTTTTTATTCCTTTAAAGAATACCATACCAACTATACTGATAGCAAGAACTAAAAACATCAAAACCATCAGGCCATTGTTTGCAAGTGTTCGTCCTGTTACAGGCGGTTCCATTGTTGATTTATTAATAAACGCAATGTTTATTTCTTTGTCCATCTTGAAAGATGCATCTCTTCCATCTGTGGCGGAACCATTATTTATTTTATATGTTGTCTTATAATTCTTACCCGGATCCTCTTCGGACACCTTATATGACCAGCCTGTCGGCAGACAATTAATCTTTACAGATTCATCTTTTTTTAATGTAAAGGTCGCTTGGTTATTTGCAAAAGAAAGGGGTATTGCTGTCGCCTTAGACCCTTTTGTAATATAAATCTGTCCGTCCTTAATCTGCGATATGCCCGGATCTGCTCCTGCAGGTGGAGCTGCTGTAAGTGTAAATGTAAATTCTTTATTCGGTTCCTGATTATATCCTGCCACTGTTTTACTGACTTGCAAGACAGTAGGTTTATAATACAGTTTTAATACGACAGGCTCTGATAAAGCACCGTTCTCCACATCCTTTTCTAATGTATTTCGCTTATCACTTTCATCAAATACATAACCTGGAAATGTTCCATCCGGCTCAGGGTTCGCAAACGCCTTAACGGTCTCGCCGTCAGCAGAAAATGAAATGGTTCCTGAAGTTGTCTTCTCAAGTTTTTCCGTTCCATCCGGTATCTTGAGATAATGCTCAACCCTTATTTCTTTTTTGGCTGTTTTTTTCCACTGTGCAACAATCTGATATCCTGTATAATTTTTAGATGCAAATACAGGCAGATTCGTATTATTTGCATATCCGTAATTCTCATCAGAAATCGTAAAGAGTTCACCGTTACTATATGTCTCTTGACTTAACTTACCATCTTTGTTTTTCAGCTTCCATCCTATAAATTCATAGCCTTCACAAGTGGGTTCTGCCCAACCTTCACCCATAATAAAGGTAGTACCTATAGTTCTTATTCCCTTTCCAGTTTCCAGATCCTTTCCATAAGAATGCATAGGAGTGTTGTTATAACTCCTTGTCTTCGGATTATCCGGAATGTTCTTCACATCTGCATTATTAGGAAGCACTCCCATACCGGCACCGGAATTATAATGTACATATAGGCTGCTAGATGCAACCATGAAAGAGGCAGAATATAAACGCCAGCCATTATCTAAAGGTTTTGCCCCTCCCCACGCTAAATATCGGGTATACCCTTTTTCCTTCGCAGCTTTTTGTGCAGTCTGCCATTGCTCATCATATATTTTAAAGGAATTATTCCCTCTTATAAGTGACGTAGCTGTCATTGCATCTATGTTACCAGCATCAGCATCATTCTTTTTTCCATCCCCACTAGGATTGTCGCCATGAGGCTGTCCATACATAACACCAATAGCATTTTGAAGTCCATTTGTAAATTCATACCCGGCTTTTGGCTTGGCAAAGAAAATTCGTACCTGTCTTATGTTTTTACTTCCATTATACGTTACTGGATCCATATCTATGGTTTGATTATCTTTTACAGGAACCAGTGCTTGTTTCTCATAGTCCCACATAACTACGTCCAAACCTTCGCCGCTTCGGGTTTGATTCGTATATAGCCTTACTGTCACAGCCTGCTTTCCGCGCTCTTCTTTGTATGGTACTAAGGTAAAATTGTAATCCTCAAATTTACCGGTTCGGACTTTCAAATCCATCTTATATTCATAAGAACAATTTTTTTCATCACCTCTAGTAGTTGTGTAGCTATCTGTCATCTTGGTAATTAAACTTAATTTACCTGGAGCCGATGAAACACTATCGCCTTTACTTATTGGCACCTCACTCACTCCGCTCTCAGAAGAGGCTTGAATGGAAGTACCATTCACCACCATATGTATTACACGGTAGCCTCTTTTCGTATGAAAAGCAGGAATATCTAAGTTGTAGCCTGACATTTCATAAACATCATCTGGTGTAAAAGTCCACATGATTTTGTCCTGATCTTTCAAATACTGCCAGCCATTCTTTTCACTATGCGCAATATTAATATATTCTTCTCCATTAATATCTTTTGTATTAATGAATATTCTGTAAATACTTTGTTCTTTATAGGTAATTGTAATCGTATCGTCTTTTACAAAGTTAATGGAATAGGTAGCTTTGTTTTCATTTCCATTTTCCTTCGTAATTGTCGCACCCTCTTGAGAAACAACGGATTCGATTATAAATCTTTTCGCTTTGGGATTATTTGCTTTTGCTGTGTCTGTGCCAGGAGTTACTGAAATTATAAAGTTTTCTCCCGCATTTACACGAATCTGATTCGATATATCAAGCGGCGCATCAAGGCTGCCATTTTTTTTTGGTGATTGTACCAGGTGTACAACTATCAGGAACTACTTCCTTTATGCTGACCAGATGATACTCCTGGTACATCATCGTTAGTTTCTGAGTATCATCCATTTTAATTGCAATCACACCATCCGTACTATAGTAAATGGTGCCATTATATTTTCCGATGTATACACAGTTCTTTCCATCTACTTTTGCACTCTTAAACTCGAAATGTCGGCCTTCTATAGATAGCTCTTTATGATCCGCAATTGCTCCAAATTGAATGACAGAAGGTGCTCCTGTAATTGGATTTCCATTGACATCTACATACTCTACTCTATTTGTTGAGGCTTCTTCTCCATTCTCGGCAACCGCCAGTAATTCTTCCTCCAGACTCTGTACAGACATTTGTTCCGGTGCATTCAGATCTGTTATCTGGTCTGCGGAATCCTCTGTTTCAGACTGTTCTCCTATATCAATCGTTTCTTCTGTCTCAGACTGCTGCTCACTTACTGGCTTCATTTCCCTATCTGTGTCTGATGCTTCAACTACTACATTTAAGGATAAAAAACATATAGAAAGAATCAAAATCCAAGAACATAAAATTTTTAAGTATTTTTTCCATATATTATGCCTCATCTTGTGATTCTCCCTTATTTCTTTTCTGCTTTTTATGGATTAAAACGCTTAGACAAATCAGTGAACCAAACAGCAATAAGAAATATCCCATAACAGGACTGTCATCTCCAGTCTTTACACTATTGATCTTTCCTGATTCATCTGAATTGGACGGACCAGATGGTTGTGACGGGTTTGAGGGCTGTGTTGGATTTGGCTTCTCTTCTCCAATATAACTATTCTTAAAAGAGATTGCTTCTATTTTCTCCCCCTTCTCATTTGCTACAATTGTGACAACTTTTAACTGATTCGATTCATTATAGTAAGCCTCGACAGTCACATAGTACCTGTTTTGATCATATTTATAATCATCCTTTTTTTCTGTCGTCTGATAAATGTTATAATGATACTGTCCTGCTGTTTTTACATTCAGTATAATCTCTGTTGCTGCATTCTTTTCCATTGTCCAGGAATACTGCATATTGCAGCTTCCGGCGGGCATTGGTGCGTCGCTTTGATCTGTTGTCATAATATAAGAAAATTCATCTGCAATGCCTTCCACTTCACTGTCAAAAATCTGTCTCACCGGAATTTTTACTACAGTACAATTATCAGATGCAAAAGCTGATATCTGCATGCTCAGAAAAAGGAGCATAGTCACCAATATGATAGTTACTTTTTTTAAATCAAGGATTTTCATGTTTTTTCTTTCCCTTCTTCATTTTTCTATCTACTATCAATAGTACGATAATAAGCAAAAGTATCCAGTAAATAGCCGGCACCTGAATCATCATTTCTTTAAATTCATCAATTCCCGTTCCCAGATTCTTGGCTTTCTCTTTCTCAGGATAGACCTGATCCGTAAGCCTTCCTACTAATATATTTCTTCCATTTGTCATCTCTGAAGTACATGTTATCAGAAGAACCAAATGGTCATTTTCCGTAAGTTCAAAGTTTCTTTTATATAAAGCATTGTCTGATATTTCCTGCAGACACGCCTGTTTTGCTTCCGGTTCCTCTGAACTGACACTGAACAGCCGTTCATTATAAGCATCTGCCTGGATCAATGCATAAAATTCAATTCCATGATCTTTTCCATCAAAAAAAAGATTTCCGTATGGATGTTCGTCAAAATACTCCTTATCTGTGAATAGCCCCACATCTCCAAACATCATGTGTTTTTCCATATGGTGTCCATAAATCATATTGTTAAAATCGGAAAAATCCGGTTTGTTTGCACAGTGCAAAAATATGGAACCACTTAAAGAATACTTGCCTTCGGCATCCGTATTCATATAAGTATCATCATCTTCTGCCTGAAGCAGCGGATAATTAACGTTTGTTTCATTTATTCGAATCCAGCCAATAATATCCGGATTGATTTTCTGCAATTCTTCAAAAGATTTCGTATGTTTTTCTGTTGGAATATAGGCTTCGTAGTTCTTCGCATCAGCCGCCTGATATACCTGATTGGAATCCCATAACATATAGCATGACAGGAACATTACCATAAGAATCAGCAATAACGCTATAAAATTCACCATATGATCGACTATTTTGACTAAAAACTTTGCTGCTTTTTTCATATGAAATATTCCTGAAATTTCCTTTCTTATTGCAAAAGGGAATGCGACGGAGTATCGCCGCACGCATTCCCTTTGCTGTTTCTTTTATGATTTTATAAAATTATTTCTGTACTTTTTTGCGTTTGAAAGCAACGAATCCAAACAGTGCTACAGCACAAAGAGCAACCATCAGAACGTATGGAAGAGTGTTCATGATAATACCAGTTGTTGGTACGTTGTTGAATTTGTTGGTTACGTCAACAATGTTCTTTTTCTGGCCGAGTTTACCACTGGCTGTAATTGCTTCATTGTATTTTGTTGCTGCTTTAGATGTCTCTACACCATTAAGTGTAACTACAGTGCTTCCCTTGTAGTTTGCTTTTGCAGCCTCAGTTACGGTAATCGTTGTTCCTACTGGAAGACCTGTGAATTTCATGTTCTCGCCATTTCCCAGCTGGAATGTACATTGTCCAGTCGCGTCTAACGTAACACCATTACCATCTTTGTCTTTTACACCGCCAAGTGTATTTGCATCTGTTCCTGCCGGGAATTCAAATTTTGCAGTAAAGTCGAATTTCTCAGTTGGAAGAGATTTTTGGTCATCTGTTACATTCTGAATAACCTTCTTGGATACGTTTAATGCACCGTATTTTTTATAGTCAGGATCTGGTGTAACTGGCTTGTCAGGATCTGGTGTACCTGTGCCAGCTTCCTGTACATAGGTGTTGACAAAGTTGAAACCATTCTTCTTTGCATCACTACCAATATCTACTTTACCTGTTGTTTCGCCATCTTTGTCACCTTTTGTCTTATTTACAATGATCTTATCAATTTCAAGTGTTCCACCAGTTTTCTCAACAACATATACATCCATTCTATACTCAGCCTTGGACATAATCAGTTTTTCATATGCTGTCTCTGTAACAGACGGATCAGCCGTTTCGTTCTCTTTTACTGTATAGGAATATCTACCAGCTTCAGGAAAATCAGTGCCTACTAAATTAATTTTAGCAGTTTTTGTAGTTGTACCAAGATCAGTTGTTCCAAAACTAATTGTTGGAATTGTAACAGCATGAGCAGTATGTATTACATCATCCCCATCTGTAATCTGTGTAGCAGTAAAGCTGAATGTCTCTGCCTTTCCCACCTCAGTATTGTAGGTCTTGCTGATATAGGCTTCCTTTGCATTATTTACTGTGTCTGCTGTTGTTCCTTCCGCTGCCATTGCCGGCATTGCCATTCCCATTGTCATAGCACCTGCTGCGACAATAGCGAGCATTTTCTTAGTAAATTTTTTCATGCTCATTGTAGTTCCTCCCTTGTGAATTCTTTTGTTTTTTATTCGATTAACGGATCCGGTAATTAAATTCCCCTGCTCCGAATAATCGCGATGACTTTTCCTTTGACATCTTTTATATCAATACAGCCATAGATTCGGCTGTCCGATGCCTGTGGTCTGTTATCTCCAAGTATAAATACCTGACCGCTCCCAACTGTGACCGGAAAATCCACTCCATCTTTGAATTGGGTGGTATCAAAGTAAATGTCCTGAGATATCTGTTCTGCACCATTTATCTTCAGTCCGTTTTTTGTAATGTCAACGGTGTCTCCTGCTACCGCCACAACACGTCCGGTCGTGGTTCTGCCATCAGCTTCAAACACTGCAACGTCACCGGAAATAAACCTTTTATCCAATCGGTAATACATGACCAGATCACCGTCTTTGATTGCCGGTTTCATGGAGACATCATTTATTCTTACAATTCCATAGAGAAATGTAAAAATAAGAAATACTGCTAAGATAATAAATGCAATCTTCAATAACAACTGAACAATATCCTGTGCTACAGATGTTTCCTGTACTATATTGTTGTTTTCATTTGACCGTTCAGTTTCGTTCTTCATCCTATCCTTCCATAAAAATGGATGCCCATAACCCTTCTAGGGGATTTATTTGTTTTATGTCAACTCAGACATCCACGGTATTAGTTTGTACCCTTTATTATAGTGGTTTATTTTTTTATTCCAATGCAACAAACATGTAAAATGTCTGATGTATTTTTGCAA
>CAJKQE010000085.1 GCA_905201915.1 uncultured Lachnospiraceae bacterium | reverse complement strand
TCAGATAATACCAATGACCTCCTACAGATACCCAACCTGTTGCCATAGTTCCATCTGCATTCAGATAATACCAATGACTTCCTACAGATGTCCAGCCTGTTTCCATTGCTCCGCTACTATTCAGATAGTACCAGTGACCTCCTACAGATACCCAACCTGTTGCCATAATCCCGTCTTCATTAAAGTAATACCAGTTTTCTGAAACAGCCTTCCAACCAGTTGCTTTCTGTCCGTTTTCGTAATATTTCCAACCTTCTTCTGTCTTAATCCATCCATCTTTCTCTGGTTCTGGTGTTACAGTACCGTCTGAGTATGTTAATGTCAATGCAGGGAAATCAACTGAATGGTACTCTCCATTTTCATCTGTATACTCCACACCAAAACCAGTAGTTAATACTGCTGTCTGACCATTTTTATACCCATTCTCTGCAATAGCTAACTGAAGCTCATCTTTACTAATAATCATTCTGTATTCATTATCAGAAATGATATCCTGAGAATTACCAACAATAACTCCATCAAGCAGCGGAATATCTACATAAAGATGAAACTCATCATCAAAGTCTGCTTTCAATGTAACTACAATATCCTGTGTTCCATCAAAAGTTGTTTTATCAGCCGTAATACTCAATTTTGGTTCAGCTACCTTATCAGCTACTTCTTCTTTGACTTCTATTGTTTCTGCCTTAGCTTCTGTTTCGATAGAAACTGGTGCTACTTCTTCTGCGTCTGCTGCAAACGCTGTAATCTGTGTACCACACATCATTGTTACAGTTAATCCTAACATTGCCAACTGTTTTGCTCTCTTTTTCATACTAATAAGACCTCCATATTAAAATAAATTTGTTGTTTAACAAACCATTTTAATTTTAGCCCAATTTATTCTGTAACACAATAGCCCATTTTCTTTTAATGTATAGTTCTTCACAAAAGAAGAAAATTATGTATTTAGAACAGATAAGAAATGTGAGCAAAGGCCTTGATATGAAATAAAAAGATTTAGCAAAAAATTAAACATTAGTCAAAGAGTACTACCTCATTATAAATTAGGGGCTCGTGATGTGCCAACGCAAATTCTAATTGTACTTGCTAATTTATATGACTATTCAACATATTGTTTGTACACTAACCTTAGAAAATAACTGCCCTTTCGGAACACAAAAAAAATTACTGTGGGAATAAAACATTTGATATCGCCTTTTCTTCTAAAGGGGAACAGATATAGTAATAAGTTCATATAATGGTTGTAAGGTTAGTTGGGTGTTTTTTTGTATGAAAGATTTGTATGAGTTCTCAAAAGAAAATAATATAAGTCAGCATCTATATTCCGAAAATAATCAAAAGGATTTTCGGAAAATCCTGAAGAAAGGAATTTACAAAGAATTACATAAACGTAACTTACTTTCAGATGCGCAATTAAATTCTTTGATTTGTGAAAAATAAATGACATATTATTGCGCATCAACAGGTAATCTACTATAATAAAGATATCTGTTGATGTGCTATTTTTATGGAGGTAGCACAGAAATGTATGAAAAAATATTAAGAGTCGCGGCTTATGCCAGAGTATCCACAGATAAAGAAGACCAATCGAATTCTTTATCCAGTCAAAGAAATTATTTTGCAGAGTTCATAACAAATCATGAAAATTGGAAATTAAGCGATGTTTACTATGATGAAGGTATCAGTGGAACACAGACAAAAAAGCGAACCGGGTTTAATCAGATGATACAAGATGCCTTGAATGGAGAACTTGATTTAATCATAACAAAAGAAGTTTGCCGATTTGCTCGAAATACAGTAGATACTCTTTCCTATACAAGACAGCTTAAAGAAGCTGGTGTTGGTGTAATATTTACCATTGATAACATTGATACAAGGGACTCAGATGGGGAACTGCGCTTAACGATTATGGCTAGTATTGCACAGGAAGAGTCACGAAAAACATCAGAAAGAGTTCGCTGGGGACAGAAAAGACAAATGGAAAAGGGTGTTGTTTTTGGCAGAGATTTACTTGGTTATACAGTTCATAATGGAAAACTTTCTATTAACGAAGAAGAAGTACCTGTTATCAAAGCAATTTTCCATAAATATGTGAATGAAGGAAAAGGAACACATGTTATCGCCCGTGAACTTATGGAAGAAGGTATGCGTCCTAAAAGAATTGCATTGTGGTCGAATACAGTAATCCTTCGGGTACTGCGAAATGAAAAATATGTAGGTGACCTGTTGCAGAAAAAAACGTATACACCCAATTATCTGACTCATGCAAAAAAATACAATCATGGAGAGGAGGACATGGTATATTTGAAAAATCATCACGAACCGATTATTAACAGGGAATTATGGACTCGTACACAAGAAGAATTAAAGCGACGTTCTCCGTCAGAAGAACAAAAATCAAAGCACAGCAATCGGTACTGGTGCAGTGGAAAAATCCGTTGTGCGGAATGTGGCAGTCGATTTGTCAGTCGAACAAAAAAACTGAAAAATGGTGAAGTATACAGAGCATGGCGGTGTCACTCAGCGGCTAATCATGGTGCTTTAAAGAAAGATGCTGACGGAAAAAATATTGGCTGTGATAACTCCTCTATCAATGAACGTTCATTAAAAACCTGTATGCACTACTGTATTACACTTGTTCAAGGTGAAAAAGACACCTTAAAAAAAGAAATTTTAGAAGAGATTTCTAAACTTCAAAAAGAGGCAGCAAAGGAAATGAGTTCTAAAAAAATCCAGAAAAAAATAGAAAAACTGGAAACGAAAAAAAGGCAGTCTATTGATTTAATGCTTGAGGGACTTATCACAAAAGAAGATTTAAAAAAGCAGACAGACTGGTATAATGAGGAACTTGAAAGCCTTAATATTCAATTAGCAGAAGCACTATCAAAAGATAAGGTACAATCCCGACAAGTGAATGATATGGAACAGTATATAAAGGCTTTAGACGAAATCATGGATATTGGAGAGCATAACGAACTGTTATATAAGGAAGTATTAGACTATATCGAAGTTCATAAAGGAAGTATTCTGGATATATGGCTGAAATGTATTCCCGTAGGAATTCGGCTAAAAATCAGAACTTCTGGAAAACAGGAATTTTTTAAAACAGAGATTTTGGAAACATCTTTTATTGAAAAATAACGTGCGCAATTTTGATACCGATATACCGATATCCGTCAGCGCTCCCATAGCCATACGGTTTGTCATAGAAAACCTCTGGGAAAGATATCGCATAGAAGCACTCAGCTCCCCATCCGGCCCTCCATATTGACTGATAATCACCTTTGCTGCTCTGGCATCCGGTTTCTTAATGTTAATCGGAAACTGCAATCTTTTTTCATAATTCCACATAACCTAGCATCCTCCTTCCCATGGCCACGGCTGTTTCACCCACTCCCACTGACGGCTGCAGGTTTCCTTTGCCGTATCAATGGTCAGCGGTCCATAAAGCCTTGCATATTCTTTCAATGCTTTGTCTCGCATTTCTGACATTTCCTCATAATAAGCAAGGGCTTTTTCATCGCAGGGATGGGTATCCAGATATAAAGTGATATCATTTACCGCAAAACTCACTTCATTGATTTTTTTCAAAAGCTCTTTTTTTGCATAAACATCATTTTTTGTCATCTGCAGACACCTCTCTTTCCACAAAATGGCATGCAAAGTTCAGGAAAAATGGTTCCCATCTGAAGTGCTTTTTGCAAATGAAATGTATTGGTAAAATTTTGACATGGTACATAGGCCATAGCTAAAGGAAGGTGATCTGCATGAGCATAAATGCCCATATCTTCAATTTTATCGCAACAGCAGTTAGGCGCAGTTCTCTGCATACAGGAATTTTGCGCCGGCATTTCCCTTGGTTTTGTTTTACAATTACAAGAGCGGGAAACTCCATAATTCATACGGTAATTATCCATAATTTCACCTCTACCCATAAACAGAAATTTTTCTGTTATGATATTACAGTAATATTTTATGGAAAAACGCATAAAATGTTCCCCGCTCTTTTTTATCTTAATGCTTTTTTCAGTTTTTCTATCATTTCAACAATGTGTTCTTTCTCTACAATAAGAGGCGGCACTAAACGCAATACATTTCCATGTGCCTGAATAACCAATAAACCTTCCTCCATTGCTTTTGTACATACTTCTGATACCGGTTGTTTCAAAACAATTCCCTGTATCAGACCTTTTCCTCTTCTTTCTAAAACACAGTCTAAATCCTTTACCAAATCATCTAAAGCAGCTTCTAAATAAGGTGTTATTTCTTTTACATGTCCTAAAATATCTTCTTCCTCAAAGATATCGAGAACTGTTTTTACAGCTTTACACGCCAAAGGATTTCCGCCATAAGTTGCCCCATGATCCCCTGGTTTTAAAGAATTTTCTGCCACCTTTTTCGTCATTCCAAAAGCACCTACAGGAATCCCGCTTCCAATCCCTTTTGCCATAGCAAGGATATCCGGTTTCACCTTGTAACCCTGCCAAGCAAACATAGAACCGCTTCTTCCCATACCACATTGCACCTCATCAAAAATCAGCAAAATGTCATTTTCATCACATAGCTTTCTGATTTCTTCCAAAAATTCCTGTGTTGCCGGATGAATGCCTCCTTCTCCCTGAATTGGCTCTAAAATAATGGCACAAGTTTTATCTGTGACCAGTTTTTTTACACTTTCAATATTATTAAATTCTGCAAAAGAAACACCGGGAACTAAAGGTTCAAACGGCGTTCTGTAAGCCTCATTTCCTGTTACAGATAAAGCTCCAAAGGTACGTCCATGGAAAGAATTTTTCATAGCAATAAATTCATATTTACCGGATTTCTTGTTATACGCATATCTTCTGGCCGTTTTCAAAGCTCCTTCTATAGCTTCCGCACCGCTGTTTGTAAAAAATATTTTATCCATTTGGGCATATTTATTTAATTTCTCTGCAGCCTCTGCACAATTCTTATGGTAATACAGATTAGAAGTATGATAGAGTAAATCAATCTGTTCCTTTAAAGCTTCTGTCAGCTTTTTATTTCCATATCCCAATGCAGAAACAGCAAACCCCGCCCCAAAATCCAGATATTTTTTACCGTTTTCATCATATAAATACATACCTTCTCCATGCTCTAAAGCAATGGGAAAACGGTTGTAAATATGAAGCAGGTTTTCTTCTGAAATTTCTATACTTTTATTCTTCATAATATTTGTTTTCTCCCTCCTGTAAAATGGCAGTTCCAATTCCCTTATTCGTGAAAATTTCCAATAACAGGCAGTGAGGAATACGTCCATCTAAAATATGTACACGAGAAACCCCATTTTCAATAGCATCAATACAACTATGTAATTTCGGAAGCATTCCCCCTCCAATACAACCTGATTTCATCAATTCTTCTGCATCTTTTACCCACAATTCGGAAATCAAAGTAGATGGATCAGAACGATCTTTGTAAACGCCTTCCATGTCTGTCAGGAAAGCAAGTTTTTCTGCATGCATTGCTTTTGCAATAGCGCAGGCTGCATCATCTGCATTAATATTATAAGTATTCCATTCATCATCCAGACCTATAGGGCACACAATAGGAAGGAAATCTTTCTCTAAAAGATCGTATAAAATACTGCTGTTTACCTTCTTAATTTCTCCTACAAATCCAATATCTTTACCGTCTGAATATTTCTTTTTCACCTTTAAAAGACCTCCGTCTTTTCCACTGATTCCAATGGCACGGACACCCAGACTTTCTACCAGCTGTACCAGACTTTTATTTACTTTTCCCAAAACCATTTCTGCTATTTCCATGGTCTCTTCATCTGTCACACGAAGACCATTGATAAACTGTGGTTCTTTTCCTGTTTTTGCAACCCATTTGCTGATTTCTTTGCCTCCTCCGTGTACGACAATCGGCTTAAAACCAACCAGCTTTAAAAGAGTTACATCTTCGATTACCTTTCTTTTTAAAGCTTCATCTGTCATGGCGCTTCCGCCGTATTTTACTACAATAATTTTTCTGTTAAATTTCTGGATATAAGGTAATGCCTCTACCAGTACTTTTGCTTTTTCAAGATATTGATTCATATTTTCATTCATGTTTGTTAGCTCCTATAGTCTGCATTAATATCAATATAACCATGTGTCAAATCACACCCCCATGCTATTGCACTTTCTTTTCCCAATTTTATATCTGCCATAATAGAAACCTCCGGCTGTGATAGAATTTCTGTAGCTTTTTCCTCGCTGTAATCCAATGCCATTCCATTTTCTACAAGCTTCAATTCCCCTGCGCTGCTTTTTATAAACAAATCTGTTTTTTCCGGATCAAATTCTACACCTGCATATCCCATAGCACATAAAATTCTTCCCCAGTTGGCATCATGTCCTGCAATGGCTGTTTTCGTCAAATTAGAACATATCACAGATTTCGCCAATGTCTTTGCCTGGTCTTTCGTCTCTGCACCCTGAACAATTACTTCTAAAAGAGCTGTGGCACCTTCTCCGTCACCGGCAATTTTCTTTGCTAATGTTGTATTTACTTCATGAAGTGCTTCCTTAAAAATTTCAAATTCTTTTGTACCTTTTTGAATTTCCTTATTTCCTGCCATTTGATTGGCTAAAAGCAAAACAGTATCATTTGTAGACGTATCTCCGTCCACGGAAATCATATTATAAGTTTCTTCCACATCACTGCTTAAAGCCGCCTGCAGAGCTTCCTTGGAAATCACTGCATCGGTTGTAATAAATGCCAGCATGGTACACATATTCGGATGAATCATGCCGGAGCCTTTTGCCATTCCGCCGATAGTCACTGTTTTTCCGTCAATTTCAATAGTCACTGCTGCTTCTTTTTCTTTTGTGTCTGTAGTCATAATTGCTTTTGCAGCTAAATTTCCCATTTCCTGTCCAGCAGCTTTTTCTTCCGCTAATAGATGCACACCTGCTTTCATCTTTTCTACAGGAAGCTGCATACCAATCACTCCTGTAGAACCAATTAATACGCTTTCTGTCTCTGTTTCCAGCACTTTTGCAGCTTCTTTTGCCACTTCTTTACAGCACTCCATTCCTGCCTCTCCTGTACAGGCATTGGCAATTCCGGAATTGATAACAATAACCTGTGGTTTCACACTGCTTTCCACCACTTTTTTATCCCATTTTACTGGAGCTGCTTTCACCACGTTTGTAGTAAAAGTTCCTGCTGCTTCACATGGTTTCTGGCTGTATACCAAAGCCATGTCTGTTCTTCCCTGATATTTAATTCCCGCTGCTGCAGATGCTGCTTCAAACCCTTTTGCTGCAGTTACTCCACCATTTATTATGTTCATCCTTACCCCTCCTGCTGCACATTAAACTGTGTAATATTCTCTGTATTTAAAATAAAATCATAGTAGTTTAAATCCTGTCTTTTCTGCCATCCAATAGTATTCCAAAAGGTATTTCCTATATCATTTTGAGCAAAAGCAATTAAAGAAACATGGTTAATTCCTTCCTCTTGCAGTGCATTCATAACAGCAACTACCATAGCTTTTCCTATGCCCTGTCTTCGATATTTCTCGTCTACACATACGTGATAAAGACATCCTCTGCGCCCGTCATGTCCACATAAAATTGCCCCCACAATTTTAGAATTTTCCACTGCTACTACACTGGTCTTCGGATTTCTTTCCAGAAATTTTTTTACCCCTTCTTTTGAGTCATCAATACTGCGTATTCCAAATCCCTGTATTTTTTTCCATAAGCTATATACTTCCTCGTAATCTTCAATTACCATTTTTCTTATCATGCTGTCACCTCTCTATGGAAACATTGGAATAAGTTCAAGTCCCTCTTTTTCATCTAATCCAAACATTAAATTCATATTCTGTACTGCCTGACCTGCCGCACCTTTTACCAGATTGTCAAGAGCACCCATTACAATAATTCTATTAGTTCTTTCATCAATCTGAAAACCAATATCTGTATAATTACTTCCCTCTACCCATTTTGTTTCAGGATATACATTCTTTTCCAAAATACGGATAAATTTTTCTTTTCCATAGTATTTATCATAAACCTTCTTTATTTCTTCATGAGTAACTTCTTTTTTCAATTTTGCATATTCTGTAACCAGAATTCCTCTATTCATAGGTACAAGATGAGGTGTAAAATTCAAAACAATGTTCTCTCCTGCTGCATATCCCAACTGTTCTTCTATTTCCGGTGTATGACGGTGATTTCCTACAGCATAAGCTTTCATATTTTCATTTACTTCACAGAAAAGATTGTCAACTTTTGCTCCTCTTCCGGCTCCGGAAGTACCGGATTTCGCATCAATAATTAAAGTATCTGTATCAATCAACCCTTCTTTTACAAGAGGATAAGCTGACAAGATGGAACAGGTGGTATAACATCCCGGATTTGCCAAAAGTCTTGCACTTTTAATCTTTTCTCTGTTGATTTCACATAATCCATATACTGCTTCCGGAAGAAACTGTGGACTTTTATGTGTAATTTTATACCATTTTTCATAGACAGACACATCCTTCAATCTAAAGTCAGCGCTTAAATCTATAATTTTAACCTTTGAAAGGATCTCTTCATTTACAAGAGAAGAACATAGTCCCTGAGGTGTTGCGGTAAAGATTACATCTACCTGTTCTGCCAGTGTTTCTATATCGTCATCCATGCAAGTGGCATCTATAATTTGAAACATATTTCTATAAACATCTGCATACTTTTTGTCAAGATGACTTCTGGAACCATACCACTTAATTTCTGCATTTTTATGCCCAGTCAAAAGTCTTACAAGTTCTCCGCCTGCATATCCTGTAGAGCCAATAATTCCTACTTTAATCATCTTATTCATCCTTTCTCTCTATGTTGTCTTTTATAAAATTCACATCTTTGTGTATATTTAAAATTTTATTTTGCATAATTATACATCTACTTTTTCGATTATGCAAGAGTTTTTTTCATTTTTTGTCAAGTGCTTTTTCTGTTGCTGTGTACCCAATAGATATGCTATACTAATAAAAAAGAAAAGGGGATGAAAAAGTCGTGAATACATTACCCATAAAAGATATGTCAAATACATTCATTGAACATTCTATGGTTATTAACAACTTCGTTATGAATGTGGGCTTACAATTAAAAAGTTCTCTTTGCAGAGTATTTGGCGACAGCGTGAAATATAAATGGCCGGAAAACGGAAATCATCCTATTATACCGGACGTATCCATAAACTGTGATATAAAAAACAGACGCTCTACAACTTTTTTAGGCGTTCCTAAATTTATTATGGAAGTTTTATCAGACTCTACAGAAAAGCGTGACAGAGAAGAAAAAATGGAATTGTATAAAGCCGTTGAAGTTGCGGAATATTGGCTTGTAGACTGGAGAAAAAAGCAGGTAGAAATTTATTTGCTTGTTACCGATGAAAGCAGCATTGATACTATTGACTATAAACTTGTCAATGTTATTACAAACGATAATAAAGAAGACTTAAAAATACACGTATTCCCTAATGTAAATA
>CAJKQE010000084.1 GCA_905201915.1 uncultured Lachnospiraceae bacterium | reverse complement strand
TCGATATAGAGCATGATTTCCGAACAAAGTGTTACCAAAAAGCTTGACCAGTACACTTGGAATAGTATTAAAGACACGCTGGATTATGATTTCAGAACGGAAAAAGAGTTTTCCTATGAAGGATTGTCTTTGAATGAGTCTATCAAACATCTGGTGAAATTTGCTTCTGATATCTGGCAGATTCATCCATTTGCAGAAGGAAATACAAGAGCAACAGCGGTATTTATTATCAAGTATATGAAGACGTTTGGATTGAAAGTAGACAATGATGCGTTCAAGAAACATTCCTGGTATTTCAGAAATGCTTTAGTAAGAGCAAATTATAATGATTTGAAGAATGGAATCCATGCAACAACAAAGTATCTGGAAATGTTTTTCAGTAATCTGTTGATGGAAACGGATTATGAGTTGAAGAATCGATATATGCATGTGGATTATGTTCTGGAACAGGATGAAAAAGTTGTACAAAGTGCAATGGAAGAAGTTTCAAAGGGCAAAATTTGCACTTTGAATTGCCCTTTAGATGAATTGGCAATTTTAAAACTGATTATAGAAAATCCGAACATTACACAAAAAGAGATTGCAAATAGAATTGGAAAATCAGAACGAACTGTTAAAAATAAGGTCGCTTTGTTGAAAGAAAAAGGATATATCCGAAGATTGAACGGAAAACGAAACGGGAAATGGGAAGTTCTGATAGATTTAGATTAACTGTTTCGTGAGAAAGGATACTGTTACATGGGAAATACAATAGATTATTACAACGAAAATGCAAAAAAGTTTATTGATGGAACAGTATCTGTTGATTTTAGGTCTATTCAAGATACATTTTTAGAATTATTACCAGGAAACGCAAAAATACTTGATTTTGGTTGTGGTTCTGGAAGGGATACCAAGTATTTCTTGGATCGGGGATGTAGAGTCGATGCAATGGATGGTTCATTAGAATTGTGTAAGTCAGCGAGTGAATATACAGGTATCACTGTAAAACACATGTTATTTCAGGAGTTAGACGAAAAAGAAATGTATGATGGTATCTGGGCTTGCGCATCTGTATTGCATGTTAAACGTGTAGAATTACCGGACATTATTCGTATAATGAGCTCTGCAACAAAGGCAAACGGAATTATTTATTTGTCTTTCAAATATGGAGATTTTGAAGGGGAAAGAAACGGTAGATATTTTACAGATATGACAGAAGGGTCTATGGCAGAACTACTGGTAGATTTTCCTGAACTAAGAGTTGAAAAGCAATGGATTACTGGCGATGTAAGAGCCGGTAGAGGAGACGAAAGATGGTTAAATATGATTCTCAGAAAATAGATTATCAATTACATATCGATTCTGGGTATTATAATACGTTAGATATTGAAGGATTTTCTCGGATGATGAAAGACCCTTCATATTGCTATAAGTTTTATTGGTTAGAGGCTATTGTTCAATTGATTTCAGAAGATAGGAAAGAAGCTTCTTATGATGAAATTATTAATGAAATGATTTCTAATGCCTGGTATTCTGTGTTGGAATTTCATGTACATCTTAGTGGTATTTGGGGCGATGGAGAGATTAAGGATAGCCTAGAAAAGGCTGTTTTAAAGTTACATAAGCTGAGTGATTTGTCAAGTAATGCTTCAAAGGTAGAAATAAAGAATAAGATTGTCGAGTACAACAAGGAACTGCATGGAGAGAAGATGACTCTTACACAAAATGTACCATACAAGGCATTGTCTGGATTTGCTAATCGATATTCTGAACATATCGATTTAAACAGTAGTGCAGGAAGAATGATGGCTTATTATAATCGAATTAACGGAATTGAAAGCCCTCTTCCATATACATTTGGTGATCAAAAAGGTTTGGAACGAAAAATCATATTTCACGAATCATGGATTAAGATGATTCAGGATAATATGGTTGCAATTTTAGGCTGGATTCAGTATGAGAAAGTGCGCTGGTTACAGAATAATAATCCAGAAGTTCCGGGGTTAGTATATAAACTTGCACCATTAGATGATAAAATGCGAAAACTTGGCCATGTTCGAAAATTGTGGGAAGGTGTCTTGGATATGACCAGCATTATAGATGTTTTTAAGAATGAGCCGATTAAGAAAGATGCGTATGATGTGGATCATTTTATTCCATGGTCATTTGTTATGAACGATGAACTGTGGAATCTGATGCCGATGGATTCTTCATTGAATTCTTCAAAAAGCAATCGTTTGCCTCAATGGGACAAGTTCTTTATGAGATTTGCTCAGAACCAGTATACGATGTATGAGTTGGTTCATGAGAAGACAGGAATTAGAAAATTGTACGAGTCTTGTTATAGAGATAATCTACATTCTATCTGGGCAAGCCAGGAATTATATCGAAAAGGGAATTCAAGAGAAGAATTCTATGGAATATTAGAAAGAAATATGCGTCCAGTTTATGACTCTGCCAGAAGGCAGGGGTATGAGATTTGGATACTATGAATAGTAATATACTACTTATTCAAAAGAGGAGAAGAAAATGCCAATATTAACTAATGAGTATTTGAATTATTATCCGAAATTACCGCCAATTCTGTATCATTACTGTTCTGTAAATACATTTATAAGTGTGTTACAGAATGAAAATTTATGGTTATCTGATGCCGAAAAGACTAATGACTATACAGAAATGAAATGGCTGTTTAGTAGAATTAAAGAGGTTATAGATCAAGCTGTAGAGATGTACAAGGTGGATTTCCCAACAGAAGTATTGCAGAAAGCAAAGATGATTGCATGTGAAATATCAGATGATTTATTGTTAAAAAAGGCTCCTATAGTAAAGAATGCCAAAAATTTTTTTGTATGTATGTCAGAATCACAAGATCTTCTCAGTCAGTGGAGAGCTTATGGAAATGATGGAGAAGGAATAGCCATTGGATTTAATACGGAATTGTTGCGTGGGTTTTTAAAAGACTCTGATTATATTTTTACGAAAGTAATATATGACTCTTCCGAGACCCTGAAATTTTTACATACGGCGATTGATGAACCATTGAAATGGGCAATTGAAAGTAGTATAGATCGAAAAACGCAAGAAATTGATGAAAAAGAATTGATGATGAATGTATCGTTATTGATATATTCCATATGGCAAGAAGGTTTTGTGTATAAAAATCATACATTTTCGGAGGAAAGAGAATGGCGTTTGTTTCGGAAATTACAAACAGATAATTATTGCGATAGTGATGGTGTGGATGATTATGGTTACGCTGGTTTTTTAGAAGGATTTTTTAGAGATAATGTGAAATATTTGGGTGATTTTACCAGGAGTGAATTAAAATATAGGAGTACAGAAGATGATATACGTGTCTATTTTGAATTGGGATTCACAAAGTGTAAAAAGGATATAATTAAAGAAATAATTATAGGGCCTAAATGCAAAATAAATCCTATAGATATAAAATTAATGTTAGCGCAAAATGGATACATAGAAGATTTTTTTTCAAATACGATAAATATTAAAAAATCTGAATGTCCTTATATATGATTCATTATATGTTTTGTCAGTGTCTAATAAATAAAAAACACCAAAGGAAAACAGGGTGAAAAATGAAGAGGGAAAAAATAGATCAATTAATCCAAGGCCTATCTACAGCCTTTATAAATCAAAACATTTCATCAAACCTGGCCTATAAGCCACAGTTCGTATCAAACAACTATAAAGAAGGACGAAAAGTTATCTCATCTATTGAGGATGAGCTTTTGTCATGTGAAGAATTTGCTATTAGCGTTGCATTTATCACTATGGGAGGAATTACACCGCTTCTGCAAACATTTAGAGAACTGGAACAGCGTGGTATTCCTGGCAAGATTCTTACAACGGATTATTTGACTTTCAGTGATCCGAAAGCACTGCGCATCCTTGCAAACTTTACGAATATTGAATTGAAAATGTTTGTAACAGAGAATGCGAAAGAGGGGTTCCATACGAAAGGGTATATTTTCAAGAAAGAGGAAATGTATCGAATTATTGTCGGAAGTTCTAATATGACACTTAGTGCGCTTACAACAAATCGTGAGTGGAACACAAAGATTGTTTCTACAGAACAAGGCGAATATACACAGAATGTTGTTGCAGAATTCGAGCAGTTATGGAATGCACCGCAGTCATTGTCATTTGAACAGTTTATTGAAGCCTATACAAATGTTTATACAAAGAATAAGATTATTCAGAGACAGAAAGAAATTGGGAAACAAGCAGAAGTTCCGTCTTTGGAAGTGTATCGCTTGCAGCCAAATTCCATGCAGGTTGGATTTATCAATAATCTTAGAAAGATATATGAAGCAGGAGAAGATAAAGCATTATTGATTTCTGCTACAGGTACCGGTAAAACCTATGCTTCTGCATTTGCAGCAAGAGAACTGGAATTTAAGAAAGTGTTATTCTTAGTTCATCGCAACCAGATTGCAAAGCAGGCATTGAAATCTTACCGTAAAGTATTTGATGGTAAAGTTTCTATGGGGATGGTTACTGGTAAGTATCAGGATTATGATGCTGATTTTGTGTTTGCAACAGTTCAGACATTAAGCAAAGAAGATACTCTGAGCAGATATGAAAAAGAATATTGGGATTTGATTATCATTGATGAAGCACATCATAGTTCCGCAGATAGTTACAAGAAAATCATGGATTATTTCACACCGAAGTTATGGCTGGGTATGACAGCAACACCGGACAAGCGTGACGATAATTTGGAAGGCAGAAATATTTATGAGATTTTCAACCATCAGATTGCGTATGAAATTCGTTTGCAAAATGCAATGGAAGAGGATTTGCTGTGTCCGTTCCATTATTTTGGAATTACTGATCTGGAAGTTATTGCAGATGCAGGAAAATCGTCGGAAGAAAAGGTTGAGAATTTCAGATATTTAACTTCAGATGAACGTGTGTTGAACGTAATGAAACAGGCAGAATTCTTTGGATATAGTGGAGATAGAGTCAAAGGATTGATTTTCTGTAGCCGTATTGATGAAGCAAAAGAGCTGTCTGTTAAGTTTAATGAAAAAGGATGGAGAACGCTTGTGCTCAGCGGTAGCGATTCAGAGAGTGTAAGAGCAGAAGCGATAGAACGACTTGCAGGTGATGAAGCAGAAGATGCCTTGGATTACATTATTTCCGTGGACATCTTCTCAGAAGGTGTTGATGTACCGGAAATTAATCAGGTAATTATGCTTCGTCCGACGGAATCTCCAATTATTTTTATCCAGCAGTTAGGTCGTGGACTTCGTAAAGCTGAGGACAAAGAATATGTAGTTGTTATTGATTTTATCGGTAATTATCGTAATAACTTTATGATTCCGATTGCGCTTTCTGGAGATAGAAGTTACAACAAGGATAATATCCGCCGTTATGTAACAGAAGGCGGTCGTGTCATTCCGGGCTCGAGCACGATCCATTTTGATGAAATTTCTCGTAAGCGAATTTTCCAGGCAATTGATAATGCGAACTTTAGTGATATTAAGTTGATTCGTGAGAATTATACGAATCTGAAAAATAAATTGGGACATATTCCAGCACTTGCAGATTTTGATAAATATGGCGAGATGGATGTTCTGAGAATTTTTGATAATGGCAGTTTGGGATCATATTATAAGTTCCTTGTGAAATATGAAAAAGAGTACACAATCCGATTGTCAAAAGATGAGGAAACTGTAATTGAATTTGTTTCTAAAAAGCTGGCAAGTGGAAAACGAATTCATGAGTTGGAAATGTTGAAACGTTTACTTAAATATCAGCATGGAATTATGGGGCTGTTAAAGAAATCATTGCAGGACAATTATAATTGTTCCATGGATGATAACTGTGCAGAAAACGTTGTAAACATGATGACAAATGAATTTCCAACAAGTGCAGCGAAGAAAACATATTCTCAATGTGTATTTCTGGAAAAAGACGGCGAAGATTATAAAGTGTCTAAGTTGTTCGGGGAAATGTTACAGAATGAAGATTTCTACAATATTTTAGAAGAGCTTATTGATTTTGGTATTTCTCGTTATAAAGAAAATTTTAGTATGAGATATCAAGATACAGATTTGGTTCTTTATCAGAAGTATACATACGAAGATGCTTGTCGTTTGTTGAATTGGGAGAGAAACGAAGTGCCATTAAATATCGGTGGTTACAAGTATGACAAGAAAACAAAGACATTTCCGGTGTTTATTAACTACGATAAACAGGATGATATCAGTGATACGACAAAATACGAAGACCATTTTACGAGTTACAATCGTTTGATTGCGATTTCAAAGAGTGGACGTAGTATTGAGTCAGAAGATGTGCAGAATTTCTTGAATGCAAAGGAACGAGGGATTGATGTACAGCTTTTTGTAAGAAAGAATAAAGACGATAGAATTTCAAAAGAATTCTATTATCTTGGGAGGATGACTTCAACTGGAGTTGTAAAAGAATTTGTGATGCCTAATACGGATAAAACAGCAGTGGAAATTGAATGGGCATTGGATACTCCGGTGCGTGAAGATATTTACGAATATATTGTGAATGGATAATGGAACGATAGGAGATAACATGAAAACAATTAGAGTAGTAGCAGCAATTATTATTGATGATGGCAAAGTGTTTGCAACTCAGCGCGGATATGGTGAATTCAAAGATGGTTGGGAATTTCCGGGAGGAAAGATTGATACTGGCGAAACACCAGAGGAAGCACTTGTCAGAGAAATAAAAGAGGAACTGGATACAGAAGTGGAAGTGAAAGAATTACTGGATACCGTTGAATACGATTATCCAAACTTCCATTTATCTATGGACTGTTTTATCTGTAAGATTAAATCAGGTGATTTAGTGTTGAAGGAACATGAAGCGGCTGCATGGTTGACTAAGGAAACTTTGCATTGTGTGGACTGGCTGCCGGCGGATCAGGGATTAATTGAAAGAATCGAAAATTATTTGAAGGAAGATTAACATGTTTAAAATTACAGAAGGTGACTTTAAAAATCAAATATATGGAGATGAAAGTTATCTAGCCAATTGGCCAATGCTTTATATTTTAGAAAATGGAAAACAAGCTTATATTGGGGAATCAAATCATGTAAAAAATCGCATGTCCCAGCATCATGGTTCCGTGGATAAACGAATTTTTGATAAAGTGCATTTTATTTATTCTTCTAAGTTTAACCAATCAGTTACATTTGATTATGAGTCAAAGCTAATTCAATATATTGTGGCTGATGAACTTTACGAAGTTCGTAATAAAAATGCTGGAATGGCAGACAAAGAGTATTACGGAAAGAAAGAATATGATGAAAAATTTCAGTTGCTTTGGCGTAGTTTGCAACGTGAAAAGTTGGTAAAGCATTCTTTAGAAGAACTTGAAAATTCTGATTTATTCAAATATTCTCCGTTTAAAGAGTTGAATAACGATCAAAGAACAGCGGTAGAAGAAATTATCGCGTCTTTAAAACAAGAAGAAAATCAAACGGTTGTTGTAAATGGTATGCCTGGTAGTGGAAAGACAATTGTGGCAATTTTCTTATTAAAATATTTAAGAGATAGCGAAGAGTTTAAAGGCAAAAAAATTGGCTTTGTAGTGCCACAAACTTCTTTGAGAAAAACGTTAAAAGGAATTTTTAGAAGTATTTATGGACTAAAAGCATCAGACGTTTTGGCGCCTTCTGATGTGACAAAGCAATATTATGATATTTTACTTGTAGATGAAGCGCATAGATTACATCAGTACAAAAATATTTCATATATGGGTGCATTTAAAGCAAGTTGTGAAAGAATTGGTTTGACAACAGATAGTGATGAGTTAGACTGGATACTTCATCAATGCAAATGTCCGGTTCTTTTCTATGATGCGATGCAAGTTGTTGGTCCATCAGGAATAGATGTGAAAAGATTTCGCAGTAAAATGAAAATGGAACAGGCAAAACGTTTACTGATTTATTATAATCTGCTTACACAGATGCGTGTAAAAGGTGGAAACGATTATATTGATTATGTAAAAGCTATCTTGGCTGGAGAAGTAAAAGAAAAGAAAAACTTCAAAAATTATGACTTGATATTAATGACTAATTTTGCAAAGTTCAATGATTTGATGTACCAGAAAGAAAAAGAAACTGGTCTGGTAAGAATGGCTGCTGGATATGCATGGGATTGGGCTAGTAAAAATGATAAAGATGTTTACGACATCGAAATCCAAGGAATAAAGAAACAATGGAATCATTGTACAGAAGGCTGGGTACATTCAGAGAACGCAATAAATGAAGTTGGATGTATTCATTCTACACAGGGATATGACTTAAATTATGCATTTATCATTTTAGGTAATGAAATTGGATATAATCCGGACACGAAGAGTATCATAGTTCGTGGAGAACATTATTATGATCAAAACGGAAAAAAGACAGCTAGTTATGAAGAACTAAAAGAGTATATTCAGCATATATATTATGTTCTTATGACAAGGGGGATTCGAGGAACATATTTGTATGTATGTGACCCCAAATTACGAGATTATATTTCACACTATATAGACACAGAATAACGGGAGAAGAGGTATATCGAAATGACACAAGAGACTATAAATAAGGTGCTAAAGTTCAGAGATGACAGAAATTGGAAACAGTTTCACAATCCAAAAGATTTGGCAATTTCAATCAGTTTGGAAGCTGCAGAACTATTAGAAGTATTTCAGTGGAGTGCTGCAGATGTTGTTTGTGAAAATAAGCTGGATAAGATAAAAGAGGAACTAGCGGATGTTATTAATTATTGTATTTTGATGGCTGACGCTTGTGGATTAGATTTAGATGAAATTGTTTCTGAAAAAGTTAAAAGAAATAATGAAAAATATCCAGTTGAGAAAGCCTTTGGAAGTAAAGAAAAGTACACACAATTGAAATAACAATTATAACCTTCCCTTGCTTGCAAGACTGTGACGTCAGGAACTAAAGATAAAACAGTTATTTTTCGAGGCTTAGAGGATAGAAATATCCCTGCAAGTTCGTGTGATTAAAGAACCATAAATTGAGTTTCTGTATCACGCGGTGGAACTTGCTCTAGAAAAATGCTGTGTCTTGTGGGTTTGGGGAATGATAATCCCCAGCAAGTTCGTGATGACAAAATTCATGAAAATGAGTTATTGTCAGACACGGTGGAACTTGCTCTAACCTACAAAGACAATATAGAACGTGGGCCTGGGGAATGCGTAATCTCCAGCAAGTGACAATGTAAGAAGAATGATAAAATCATTTTCGTTAAACATGGTGGAACTTGCTCTGAGATTATTTACAATAGAATATTTATTAGTTAAGCGGAAATGCCTTGATTGACTGACAAGAAATGTTGGTTGATCAGGGCATTTTTCTATTTGTGTACGAAAATAAAAAAACTTTCAAAATTTATCGTTAGAATAGCTGTTTTTCGTCCCCATAAAGAAGGTAGAGGGAAATATTTAAAAAATTTTATAGAAATCACACCAAATCGCTTGATTTCCGTCCCCACCTGAAAAGTAGGAGGATAAATTTTTGAAAAAGTTTTAGAAAACCATCGTTGAAACTCAGA
>CAJKQE010000083.1 GCA_905201915.1 uncultured Lachnospiraceae bacterium | reverse complement strand
TTATTTTAGTTATTGCAGCATTAGTTCAGTTTGTAGAAATGTTTTTAAAAAAGGCAATGCCGGCATTGTATCAGAGTCTTGGTGTATATCTTCCTTTGATTACTACAAACTGTGCAGTTTTAGGTGTAGCAGTAATCAATGTGCAGAAATTTTATAATGTTTTACAGGGAACAGTAAATGGGTTTGCTACGGCGGTAGGATTTACAATCGCTATTGTTTTGATGGCAGGTCTTCGTGAAAAAATGGAATATAATGACGTTCCTAAATATTTTCAGGGATTTCCAATTGTGCTTTTGACTGCCGGATTGATGGCCATTGCTTTCTTTGGCTTTTCAGGAATTATTTAGGAGGTGTGAACTATGATAACAGGAATTATCATTGCGGCAGCTCTGGTAGGCGGTGTAGGGCTTTTTATCGGAATTTTTCTGGGAGTTGCCGGAAAGAAATTTGCAGTGGAAGTTGATGAAAGAGAAGTACAGGTAAGAGAAGCATTGCCTGGCAATAACTGTGGTGGTTGTGGCTTTCCGGGATGTGACGGACTGGCAGCGGCCATTGCGAAAGGAGAAGCGCCTGTAAATGCCTGTCCGGTAGGCGCTGCAGCAGCGGCGAAAATTGCGGCTATTATGGGACAGGAAGCAGGAGAAAACATCCGCATGACAGCATTTGTAAAGTGTGCCGGTGATTGTGAGAAAACTGCGAAAAGCTATGATTATACAGGTGTAAAAGACTGTAAAATGGTAGCGTTTATGCAAAACGGCGGAGAAAAAGCCTGTTCTTATGGATGTCTTGGTTATGGCTCTTGTGTGAAAGTATGTGGCTTTGATGCAATACATATTATTAACGGAATTGCTGTGGTAGATAAAGAAAAATGTAAGGCATGCGGAAAATGCGTGGCAGAATGTCCAAAACATTTAATTGAGTTAATTCCATATCAGCAGAAACAGGCTGTAGCATGCAGTTCCAAAGAGAAAGGAAAGGCAGTGATGAATGCCTGTGAAATCGGCTGTATTGGCTGTCGTAAATGTGTCAAAGAGTGTCCAAGTGAAGCGATTACAGTAGTAGACAATGTGGCACATATTGATTACGAGAAATGTACAAATTGCGGAAAATGTAAAGAGACATGTCCGCGTAATATTATTTTATAAAATAAAAATGCAAGTGTATCAAGCGCTTAATTTGCGAACATACATTTGCATTTTTTATTTGGCTATGTTAAGATAGGACACAGAAAATAAGAATAGGAGAGTAATCCATGAAAAAAAAGGATTTATTTCTAATAGGTATTCTTTTAGTCGTAGGAATGATTGGATTTTTTGCATTTAAAGGAATTCAGAGATTTGCCTCTTCAAGTGAGCAGATACTTAAAATTTCCGTGGATGGAGAAGTATATGGAGAGTATTCTTTAAAAGATAAACAGGAAATTAAAATTGGCGATACCAATATATGCCAAATTCAGGAAGCTGGAACAGTTTCTATGACAGAAGCAGATTGTCCTGACCATTTGTGTGTAAAGCAGGGGAAAATCAAAGAGTTTGGAGAAAGTATTGTCTGTCTGCCAAATAAAGTAGTTTTAGAAATTGTAACAGATGATAAGAATGCAGAGAGAATTGACGGTATAGTGAAATAGAAACGAGGATTTGAATGAAAAAAACAGCGTATATTGGTTTTCTTTGTGCATTGGCAATTATTCTGGGATATGTGGAAATGTTGCTTCCTGTGTTTCCTTTTGCACCGGGAGTAAAGCTTGGAATTACAAATTTAGTAACGGTGTTTCTTCTATATAGCTTTACTTATAAAGAGGCAGCGCTTGTTTCCTGCATCCGAATTGTGTGCATTGGATTTATGTTTGGAAATCTATTTTCTATTGTATATAGTCTGGCAGGAGCTTTTTTGAGCCTGTTTTGTATGACACTGGCAAAGAAAATAAAAGGTTTGTCTATGGCAGGTGTAAGTGTCATTGGAGGTGTGACACATAATATGGGGCAGTTAATGATAGCTGCACTGGTAGTAGAAAGTGGAAGTGTCTTTTTTTATTTTCCGATATTACTTTGCGCAGGGACAATAACCGGACTTTTAATAGGAATTGTATCTTCAGAAATTTATAAAAGAATACCGGGAAGGATAGGAAATGATAGCATATTTAAAAGGTGAGATTGTTGAAATTTTAGAAGACAGAGTGATTTTAGAAGCAGGAAATATAGGATATAATCTTTTTATGCCTATGGCAGGTGTAGATGCAATTTTACATGTGGGCGATGAAACTAAAATTTATACTTATCTAAATGTCAGAGAAGATGCCATGCAGCTGTATGGCTTTTTGACGAAAGATGATTTGAATGTTTTTAAATTACTGTTGGGAGTAAATGGTATAGGGCCGAAGGCGGCATTAGGTGTTTTATCAGGCTTGTCTGCAGACGAACTGAGGTTTGCTGTTTTGGCAGATGATGTGAAGACAATATCAAAAGCGCCGGGTATTGGGAAAAAGACAGCTCAGAAATTAATTTTAGAATTAAAGGATAAAATGAGTCTTCAGGAAGCCTTTGAATTAAAATCAGAGCATGTACAGGAAAGTACAGGAAGCTTATCGGATGTTTCTGATATTAAGAAAGAAGCAGTGGAGGCATTAACTGCTTTGGGATATTCTGCGGCAGATGCTCTTCGTGCAGTAAAACATACGGAAATTACAGAAGGTATGAACGTAGAGGATTTATTAAAACAGGCATTGAAAAACATGTTTTAAATAAAGAGGAAAAATCATGGAAAAAAGAATTATTACTACAGATGTTATGGAAGAAGACCTTCGTACAGAAGGAAATTTAAGACCACAGCTTCTGGATGATTATATTGGACAGGAAAAAGCAAAGAAAAATCTGAAGATTTATATTGAGGCTGCAAAGCAAAGAGGTGATGCTTTAGATCATGTGTTGTTTTATGGTCCTCCTGGACTTGGTAAAACAACATTGGCAGGAATTATTGCCAATGAGTTGGGCGTACATATAAAAGTGACCAGTGGTCCAGCTATTGAAAAACCGGGAGAAATGGCAGCAATTTTAAATAATCTGCAGGAAAATGATGTTTTGTTTGTAGATGAAATTCATCGTTTGAACAGACAGGTAGAAGAAGTACTTTATCCAGCTATGGAAGATTATGCCATTGATATTATGATTGGAAAAGGTGCAACTGCCCGTTCTATTCGTCTGGATTTGCCCAAATTTACTTTGGTAGGAGCTACAACAAGGGCCGGACTTTTAACCGCACCTTTGCGTGACCGATTTGGAGTGGTACATCATCTGGAATTTTATACGGAGGAGGAGCTGCAGACCATTATTATTCGCTCTGCCAAGGTTTTAGGCGTAGAAATTGATCATGCAGGAGCTCTGGAAATGGCAAAGCGTTCCAGAGGAACTCCAAGACTTGCCAATCGCCTGTTAAAAAGAGTAAGAGATTTTGCTCAGGTGAAATATGATGGAAAAATCACAAAAGAAGTGGCTGATTTTGCTATGGATCTTTTAGAAGTAGACCGTTATGGTCTTGACCAGACGGACAGACTTTTGCTTACTACGATTATTGAGCGGTTCTCAGGAGGGCCGGTAGGACTGGATACCTTGTCTGCAGCTATTGGAGAGGATGCAGGAACGATTGAAGATGTATATGAGCCATATCTGATTAAAAACGGCTTTTTGCTTCGAACTCCACGGGGAAGAATGGTGACAGAATTGACCTATCATCATTTGGGAATAAAATAATAGTTGTTTTTCTTGGAAATTCGATTATAATAGACAATAAGGAACGTAAGAAAAGGCGGGAGGATTAGATGGCAGTTAAGAATACAACCCAGGTGCTGATTGGAGGAAAAATCATCACTTTAAGCGGATATGAAAGTGAAGAATACCTGCAAAAGGTTGCAAATTATATGAATGGAAAGATGACAGAGTTAGGGCAGCTTCCGGGATATAACAGACAGTCACAGGAAACAAGACATACTTTGCTTAGCTTAAATATTGCAGATGACTATTTTAAAGCAAAGAGACAGGCAGAAATGTTTGAAGAAGAGTTGGAAGCCAAAGACAGGGAAATGTACGATTTAAAACATGACTTAATCAATAAACAGGTAGAGCTGGATGAGGCAAAAGAAAAGGCTCAGGAAAGAATACAGGAACTGCTGCAAAAGGCAGCAGAGCTGGAGAAAGAGTTAGATGAGCTTTTAAAATAATATAGAAAAGAGCGATGGGGTGGGCAGTTGTTGTTTACCCCATTTCTATTATTTGAAAGAAAGGATATTTGAATTATGAAAGCAGAATTGTTGGCACCGGCAGGCTCTTATGAAGGACTGCAGGCAGTTGTAAAAGCAGGTGCAGATGCTGTTTATATTGGAGGAAGTATGTTTGGCGCCAGAGCATACGCCAATAACCCTCAACAGGATGAAATGCTGGAGGCAATTGACTATGCTCATATACACGGAAAACAAATTTATTTAACAGTAAATACCCTTTTAAAGAATAAAGAGCTTTACGGACAGCTCTATGATTATCTGGCGCCATATTATCAGCAGGGGATAGATGCAGTGATTGTGCAGGATTTGGGCGTGCTTTCTTTTTTGAAAAAAGAATTTCCAAATCTCTCTATACATGCCAGTACACAGATGGCGGTGACCGGAGCAAGAGGAGCTGAGCTTTTAAAGGAAGCAGGTGTGTCCAGAATTGTGACAGCCAGAGAATTGTCTTTAAAGGAAATCTATGAAATTTATCAGAAAACAGGAATGGAAATTGAGAGTTTTGTTCATGGAGCGCTTTGTTATTGTTACTCCGGTATGTGCTTGTTCAGTAGTATGTTAGGAGGCAGAAGCGGTAACAGAGGCAGATGTGCCCAGCCATGTCGATTGCCATATACAGCTTATAAAGACAAGCAGCAGATTAGTAGAGAAGATCAATCCTATCTGTTAAGTCCAAAAGATATGTGTACTATCGATATTCTTCCGGAGATTTTGCAGGCTGGCGTATATTCCCTGAAAATAGAAGGAAGGATGAAGCGTCCGGAATATGCAGCAGGGGTAACTTCCATTTATAGAAAATATCTGGATTTGTATGAAAAAAATCCAAAGAATTATGAGGTTACAGCAGAGGATAAGCAGATGCTTCTTGATTTATATCAGAGAGATGGGTTTAATCAGGGATATTATCATTCTCATAACGGGAAAGAAATGATTGCTGTAGTAAATCAGAAGGAACAAAATAAAAAGCAGAAAATTGCAGGAAAAAGAAATGAAGTTCTTTTTGAACAGTTGAAGAAGGAATATTTAGACACAAAAAAACAAGAAAAAATTAATGGGAATTTTATCCTTTTTGCAAATTCTCCTGCTATACTGGATTTAGATTTTCAGGATATTCATGTTCAGGTGATGGGAGAGACTGTAGAAGAGGCGGTGAAGCAGCCCTTGTCAGCGGACAGAGTAGAAAAACAGATGAGAAAGACAGGGCAAACACCTTTTGTGTTTGATACTTTGGAAATTATGACAGATGAAGCAGGATTTCTTCCCATGCAGAGTATCAATGAGCTTAGAAGACAGGGGCTGGAAGAACTTCAAAAAGAAATTTTAAAAAAGTATCGAAGAGAATTACCTGAGAGGACACAAAAGAATAGAGTGAAAAACAGTGAAACATCGGAAAAAATGCCCGTTTTCTATGCTTCTGTGGAGACAAGAGAGCAGTTGGAAGCTGTCTTGGAAGAAAAAGATATTCAGGGCGTGTATTGCCATATTTCCATGTTTGATAAAAAACAACTATGGAAAGAAGCTTTTGAGACAATGTACCAGGTTCACAAACGGGGAAAAGAATTTTACCTGGCATTGCCGTATATGTTAAGAGATGGACAGCTGATGGATATGGAACAGGAATTTTTGAAAATGGCAGAGCAGTGTGAAGGATTTTTGGTGAGAAATCTGGAAGAATTAGGTTATTTATCAAAACTTGGTCTTTTAGAGAAAGCTGTTACGGATTATTCCGTGTATACGTTTAATGATAATGCAAAGAATACGTTGGATGAGTGGGGCGTTATGCGTACCACGGTTCCTTTAGAGCTTAATGGAAAGGAAATTCATGCAAGAGATAATGAAAAAAGTGAGATGATTATATATGGATATTATCCTATGATGATATCAGCCCAGTGTATTAAGAAGACTTGCGGAAAATGTGACAAAAAAAGTGGTTTTGTGAAATTAAAAGACCGTTACGGAAAATATTTTCTGACAAAAACTTTCTGTGATTTTTGTTATAATGTAATTTATAATAGTGTTCCTACAGGATTTTTAGAGGAGGCACAGCAGATTTTAGGAGAAGGGTTTGAGTCTTTGAGGTTGAACTTTACCAGTGAAACAAAAGAAGAAGTTAAAAACTTGCTGGATACTTTTATTGGGATATATGGACTGAAAAAAAAGAATGTGAAAAAGAAAAATCCAAAAGAAATGCCGGAATTTACAAAAGGGCATTTTAAAAGAGGGGTAGAGTAGGTGAACAAGTGCTAAATTTAATTATTGAACTTTCAAAATATTTTTTATTAATTCTTATCGTACTTTATACTTTTGAAAGCTTTACAGTATTTAAGTATGAAGATGATTATGACAAACGTTATATTTTAAGAAAGCAGCTTTTACTGATTGTATTTTTGGATTTTACTGCTTTTCTGGTTATTTTTTTAAAAACAGAGAAGGTGGAGATTATTTATCTTTTCGGTGCATTGTTGCTATATTTGATTATTGTGCAGGCGTTGTATCGCATTTTTTATAAAAAGGCGTCTATCCTGCTTTTAAATCACATGTGTATGCTGCTGTCTATTGGGTTTATTATGTTGTCCAGACTTTCGCCGGACTCTGCTATCCGACAGTTTGCCATTGTAGCAGTTGCTACGATAATCGCTATGATTATACCGATTATGATTAAGAAGATGTATTTTCTGAAAAATTGGACATGGTTTTACGCTGCTCTTGGATTGGGACTTTTACTGATTGTGTTAATTTTCGGTAAAAATGTCAATGGAGCAAAAATCAATATTGACCTTGGCTTTTTTGTATTTCAGCCATCAGAGTTTGTAAAAATTATTTTTGTATTTTTTGTAGCAAGCCGTTTGTATCGAAAAAGTGCTACTTTTAAAGACCATGTAATTACAACAGCCATTGCCGCAGTTTATGTATTGACTTTGGTACTTTCCAGAGACTTGGGAAGTGCAGTTGTATTTTTTATTACTTATGTCATTATGCTTTATGTGGCAACCAAAAAGCCCTTTTATCTTTTTGCCGGTCTGGGAAGTGGATGTGGGGCGGCAGTGATTGCTTATTTCCTTTTCTCTCATGTAAGACAGAGGGTAGTAGCGTGGAAAGCTCCGTTCAGTGTTTACGAAGACGCGGGATTTCAGATTGTACAGGGATTGTTTGCCATTGGTGCAGGCGGTTGGTTTGGGATGGGACTTTGTCAGGGCTCACCGGAAATGATACCTTTTGTAAAACAGGATTATATGTTTGCGGCGATTTGTGAAGAACTGGGAGGACTATTTGCAATCTGTTTGATTTTAATCTGTATGAGTATGTTTCTTTTAGTTGTTAATATTTCTCTGCGGATTAAAAAAAGATTTTATAAACTGATTGCTTTGGGACTGGGAACAGAATATGCTTTTCAGGTATTTCTTACAATTGGTGGTGTAAGTAAATTTATTCCTATGACAGGAATTACATTGCCTTTGGTTAGTTACGGAGGAAGTTCTGTGTTAAGTACCATTATCATGCTGGCAATTATTCAGGGATTGTATATTTTAAGAGAAGATGAGGACGAGGAAATTGAAAGATAAAAATAAGAAAAGCGCAAAAAAGCTTCAAAAAGAAGAGGAAATTATGAAGAAAAAGCGCAAAAAAAGAAGACGTTCTAAAAATAAAGAGTATACGATTATCAGTTATTTCTTTGTGGCTATTTTTATATCTTTGATTGGGTATATGGTGTATTTTAATGTAGTGGAGAGAGAAGATGTTATTAGCAGCCCTTATAATACCCGTCAAAATCAGTTGGCAGACAGAATTACAAGAGGAAAAATTTTATCTTCAGACGGACAGACGCTTGCTTATACAGAGACAGATGCAGAGGGAAACGAAACGAGAGTTTATCCTTATGGAAATAAGTTTGCCCATGTAGTAGGATATGATTGCAATGGAAAAAATGGTATAGAAGCTCTTGCTAATTTTTCTTTAATGTCTTCACATAATAACTATATTGAGCAGGTGAAGAATGAAATTCTGGAGAATAAAAATCCGGGAGACAGTGTAGTGACTACATTAAATGCAAAATTACAGGAGGTAGCTTACAATGCCCTCGGTTCTTATAACGGGGCTGTAGTTGTTTTAGATCCAAAGACAGGTGCTGTGCTGGTTTCTGTGAGCAAACCAGATTTTAATCCAAATACGGTAGAGGAAGACTGGAATACTTTAGTAAATGATTCAGCGAACAGCAGTCTGTTAAACAGAGCTACACAGGGAGCATATCCACCGGGGTCTATTTTTAAAGTAGTGGATGCTTTGGCATATTTGCGTGAACATGGAACGATTGACGGATTTTCTTATGACTGTAAGGGAAGTATTACGGTAGATGAGCATAAAATCCCCTGCTTTGGAGGAGAGGTTCATGGCGCAGAAGATTTTACAAAAGCATTTGCTAAATCCTGTAATACGGCGTTTACGCAGATTGGACTGGATTTAGGAGCGGAAAATCTGAAAAAGACTGCAGAGAGCCTGTTGTTTAACAGCAAGCTTCCAATTCCTTTAGAGTATAATAAAAGCAAATTTGACTTGGGAAGTACACCTGGAAATCCATTGCTTATGCAAACTGCTATTGGGCAGGGTAATACACTTGTATCACCAATGCATGCAGCTATGATTACCAGTGCTATTGCCAATGATGGGAAGCTTATGAAACCTTATTATATAGAAAAGGTAGAAGCTGTAAACGGACAGACCGTAGATACCACAAAACCTTCTGTTTATAAAGAGCTTATGACTGCCGAAGAAGCAGGAGTGTTGAAAACATTAATGGCAGAAGTAGTAAAAAGCGGTACAGCAACAAAGCTTTCAGGAGAAGGTTATTCTGCAGCAGGAAAAACAGGTTCTGCAGAATATACCGGAAGTGATGGAAAGATAAAGACACATTCTTGGTTTATTGGATTTTCTAATGTAGAAAATCCGGACTTAGCGATTGCCGTAATTGCAGAAGGCGCGGGAACGGGAAGTAAAGTAGCGGTTCCGGTAGCACATCAGGTATTCAATGCCTTTTATTATAATTAGTGGCTGTAAATTTGTTGCACCTGCGAAAAAAAAGAGGTATACTACCAATAAAGAAACACAACGCAGACATATCTGTATGTCTTAAGCAGGAGGAAGTGCAATATGATTGAAGCAACGAGCTGTGGCGGAGTGGTAATATATCGGGGCAAGATACTGACCTTGTATAAATCTTATAAACATAAGTATGAGGGCTGGGTGTTGCCAAAAGGAACGGTAGAAAAGGGCGAAGACTATAAGGATACTGCTCTGCGGGAAGTGAAAGAAGAAGCAGGAGTATCAGCCAGCATCATTAAGTATGTAGGAAAGAGCCAGTATAGTTTTTGTGTGCCGGAAGATGTAGTAGAAAAGGATGTACATTGGTATTTAATGTCTGCCAACAGCTATTACAGCAGACCGCAGAGAGAAGAATACTTTGTGGATTCCGGTTTTTACAAATTCCATGAAGCTTACCATCTGTTACGTTTTTCAAATGAAAAGCAGATTTTGGAAAAGGCTTATAGTGAATACCTGGATT
>CAJKQE010000082.1 GCA_905201915.1 uncultured Lachnospiraceae bacterium | reverse complement strand
AGGTATTTTTTATTGTCAATTTCTTGGCTTATTTAAAGTATACAGGAAGCTTTCTATGGTATAAGCATACAAGAAATAAATTTTAAAAAAAGAGGGCTTAAACTCCCTCTTTTTCAGTATGAAATACACTCTTTTTTTATTTTTCTTCTTCATCTTTGTATTTTTCAAAAAGATTATAACCATTTGATGATCGAATTGCCTTCCATATATCTGTAAAAAACCCATGTTTTTCTTTTTTTGACGTAGCATCATATAAATCATTAAATTTTCTTCCAACATATGTTTTCTCAGTCTTTGAAGATTTTAATTCTTCAAATCTTTTAATTACTCTGGTAAGTTCTTCTGTCGGAGTATCTTTTATCCACATAACATTTTCCCATTGATTATCCTTACTAAATAGATATACAGCAGCATCTAAAATTTTCTCATATTTTTCATTAAAGGATTTTGCTTCTATCTCCACTTGTTCAGAAATAATTTCCAAAGCAGTCTTCAAATCTATTT
Source organism: uncultured Lachnospiraceae bacterium (assembly GCA_905201915.1). Classification (GTDB taxonomy): domain Bacteria; phylum Bacillota; class Clostridia; order Lachnospirales; family Lachnospiraceae; genus Blautia. The sequence goes on along the minus strand of CAJKQE010000082.1, from coordinate 9,350 downwards.
GAACAGACATCATAACATCTTTTACTATTTTGTCTATAGATCTAATCAAACATAAACGAAGTTCCAAATTATTTCTTTTGCAATAGAAGCAACCAATGTATTCATACTAGCATTCATTTCCTCATTCTTTGGATATAACTGATAAATCTCGTAAAAGGTATTATAACATTCCCACGCTGATAACACTCCGACCTTATCTTCTACCAAATAACGCTCAAATTCAGGCAATCCATCTATAAATTTATATAATTCATCCGCTATCACTGAAAAATTACATATTCTTCTTATTATTTCCTCCTTTCTCTTTTTATTTGCAGGCTTTTTTTTCTTCTTCATAAGACGATACAAATTTTTATATTCTTTCTCATTTTTTCTGCCTTCAAAAAGAGGAGAAAAGTAAGTTTTCAGCGACTTTTCTTTCACATTATTGTCAAATACTTTTACTGACTCCGTAAATATTCTTTCTGTTTCTTTTCCTTTTTTTCTTATAGAGTACGAGCCATCATTCTCATTCACACAGATTGTCAATTGATCTCCTTTATATCTCCTGGCTACAGAGAATATGGTAGCAAAAACGTCCTTATACAAGCTCATACAAATATTTTGATTATTTGCTAAAGAAATCCATTGTCTAAATATATTTGTCACATCTGCTCGCAGTCGCACTTCCCATTCAAAATACCTTGTGTATCCAGTGTTGTAATAAAATCCACGCTCTTCTTTCTGCCAAAACATAGACATCAGCAAAAGATAGCATCTATAATAAGAATAGCGATTAAAATTATATTCAAAAAAATCTTCTATATTTTCAGGCATGTACCAAAAAATCGCATTTTTATCCCCGCAAATCATTTTGGTCACTTTGCCTTTTAATTTGTAGCTTTCTTTCTCTTCGCATCGCACACATATACCAGCTTCTGGATTCATCCTTCTACTTACTTCCATGATTTGAACTTCTTGACACTGCCTTGTAGAATCGTAATATGCCTTCCAGAAATTTCTGTCATTAAAGATAAACTCAAATAAAAAATCTATTCCTAACATAATCCATTGATCTCTTAAAATAGTTTTATCATTTATCCTTTCATAAATCTTTTCTTGGATTTTCTTAAACAGAATTTTTTCATCCCTCATTGACCTATTCTTTAATTTTTTTAATTTATCGCTATTAGTAAAATTTCTTATTTCAATCCTATCCCCCCACGCCTTTATTCCATGACATAATATATCTATAAGTATGTCATGCACACTATTATCAACCGTATTTAGTGAGAATAATTTTATAAATTCATTATCACTATTCTTTTTCTTCTGTTCTACAAGCAATCTTATAAACATACTAAGCCAATAATCTTTTATTTTATCTTCTTGAAATTCCTTTTGGAAGCTTTTTAATTCAGAGAAGAATTTTTCTTTCTCTTTTCCAAATACTTCATTCAATTTTTGTTCATCAAATTTAAAAACTTTCTCTGAAATTTTTTCTAAGGAAGAACATTGATTATAAACACTTGCTTCTAGACTCTTATAAATACGAGTGATATATTTATTTTTTTGTATCTGTATAGGGCTATCTTCACGAATACGCACCGGTTTTCTCTCTTCCCTAATTTTTTCTAGGCACTGATCAAATTCACTTTTTGCTTTTTCTAACTCCGTCTTTTTACATTCATAGCAATTATAATTTCCTGGCATAATCCATCAACTCCTATTCAAAAATAGCATTTTTTCTATTTTATCATAAATTTCCTATATTGAACCGCCAAACCGCCCAAACCGCCAATTTCTTAATGACTGCGAATGCACTATTCCCTCTGTCACTAAAAATGACGGTTCAGACGGTTTGATGGTTTATTCTTTCATAACCTCTACCATTTGGAAGGCAAAAAAATATTGCCTCTCCTTTATTCCATAATGTCCTTTTCTACTTTTGGCATATCTCTCACAAGTCAGATATGTTGTGATTCACTCTCATGCTGTTTTACCATCCGGTAAAATGTGCTACTTGATAAATCCAACTTTTTCATAGCAGCCACAGCTGTAATCTCTCCTTTTTTCCACAACCGATAAATTTCATCAAATTCATCTGGACGTGATATTTTAGGTCGACCAAAGACTTTTCCTTTTTTCTTAGCAGCATCAATTCCTTCTCTCTGACGATTCTTAATTGTAATACGTTCCTGTTCCGCAATACTTGCAAGAACCTCAATCAAAATATTTTGTATCATCTCAAGAATCCATTCCTGCCCTTCATTTACTTCCACCATTGACGTTGGCAGATCTAATATCTTCAATCGGATATTTTGTTCCTTAAACCATTGTAACTCCTGTTTTATATCTGCTTTATTTCTTGATAAACGATCTAAAGATGTAATAACCAATGTATCTCCGCTTCTTAATCCTAGTGCTCCTTTTAGTGCTTGATAAGATGGACGATTTAAGTTTTTGCCACTTTCCTTATCGGTCAAAATATGTTCTTCATCGACATATTTTTTCAATGCTTGTATCTGACGATCTAAATTTTGCTCCCGGCTACTCACTCTAGCATAGCCAAACATTCTACCCATTTTAATTCCTCCCATAAAAAATAGAGGTGGATCTATTCTATCCACCCCTAATCATAAATCATTCTTTTAATCATCACTGCAATTTGTCTCACTACCTTGATTGAAATCGCATTATTTCTTACACTTCTCTATCAACGCAGTATTCTCTTCTTGTTCCTTTAAAAGTATGTATCAGCATTTCTCTAACTTCAATATCATCTTCAAATACAGTCATCCAAACAGAAAAGAAACCTGATTCTTTTGCCAACATCTCTATTGTCTCCAAATAATCTTTTTTCATATCTGTTTCTTTTATTTTTCCCCAAGTATTTTTACTGTTCACTGCATTGTTCCATACTTCACTTCGTTTCTTAAACCTCCGATCTTTATCTGTAGGTTTAATTGGTACATTGTCTAGCTTCAAAAGTTCAAATAACGCTTGAGCTTTTTCCTTAACATCTGTGCCTTGTTTTTCCAAATATATATCGTGTAATTTAGGAACACCTGTCTCGTCGTAAAGGAATGCATGGAAAGTATCGTCTTGATCAGGCCAGAGATATTTCTCTTTCTCTCCTTTTCCGACCACCTTACCTTTACGTGTATTACAGTATTTGCAGGAAAGAAGCAAATTGTCCCAATCCAGTTCCTCGCCACCTCTTGCTTTTGATTCTCTGTGTTCTACTTCTGGGACATGATGAATTGGATACTCGCAAAAAGAACAATATGGACCTAGTCGTTCTTCCAAGTATGGTTCTGCATCTTGATATTTTTCAAATTCAGCATCTGGCGCTTTCCCTTTATCAACTGGTCTCATTTATTCTTTCATCTCCATTTTCTTTTCCAAATACTTTTGTTTCATCAAAGCACTATATGCTGGATTATCACTATATATAGATGACCAATAATCTAATTCTTCTTTTAATTTCCCTAATTCTTCCTCAGATATACATTTCTTTAATGCATGAAAATATTTTTCTGCAACTTCATACATCTTGAGTTTTTTCTCACTATACTGTACGATTGGCACCTGCATAATATCCTCTGAAATATCCTCGATACTTTGTCCTGAATATTCTTCATCTAATTCGCCATCTAATACAATTAGCTCTCCATCTTCTAATGACTGAACTATAAAAGGAGAATGCGTTGCACAGATAAACTGGACTTTTGGGAATAACTCTTTCAAAATTCGAACAATTCGTCTTTGCCATGTTGGATGTAAACTTAAATCCAATTCATCAATAACAACAACTCCCGGAGTCTTTTTCAGCGTATCTCCCTGCAAATAAGGATTTAATATACACATTTTAGTTGCAATATCTGTTACAATTTTAATGACATTTCGGTAGCCATCACTCAATGCAGCAAAATCTATAATAGTTCCATCAGCATTTTTCACCGCGATACCACCATATCTGGAAGAATATAAAACCTGTTGTCCCGGTAATAATTCCTCTTGCAAACTATATCTGACTGCATTCATAATCACTTCATAAGCTGGCAACGGTTTGCCATCATTCTCTTCTGATGCCAAATTCCCTAACAAACGAATATATTCAAACGAAGATTGATTGCTTCTTTTTTGATCCAAACATCTCTGGTATGCATCTGTTCTGGAAGGAATTTTATCTATTTCACCAATTCTGTTTTCATTCCATAAACGTGCCGAACTCAAATACAATATCAATGGATATATTTGCTGCATATCAGAACCATCAGCGGCCTTAATCGCTTCTTCCCATTCTGAAACAACTTCTCTTAGAACATTCTTCCCTAAAGATTTTGTTCGTCCACCCTCTTTTTCCAAACTTCTTTTACATTCTGCAACCTTTCCATCAAATGCAACTTCACTTTCAACAACACAAGGATATTGTGGTACACCAGAAGTTGTTGCAACATTTTTCATCGCCTGCAAGGATTTCCTCATAACATCTCTATCTGATATATTTTGCACAAATCTACTTGGTACATATTGTTTAAAAGAAGACAAATATGCTCCTAAAATAACTGTTGCTGCCTCTAAAACCGTTGTTTTTCCTGAAGCGTTCTTTCCAATAAAAACATTCATTTGCGGATTCAGTTCATATATGGTATCTTCAAATCTTCTAAAGTTATGTAATGTTATATTTTTCAAATAAAACTCTTTCATTTTTTTCAACTCCAGTCAACTTTACTCATTATCTCATATTATAACCGATTTTTGTTCTTTTTCCTATCATTATTTTTTATCTCATGATTAGTTTCCAATTTTAGAATATAACCTTGTTTTGCTTCCAGTCATAATAGTAGGCATGATCTGATAATCTTTCATCCATATCCACCTGTTCCTCATTAACACATCTTACCATGGCACTAAGTCCCTGCATATCACATCCTTCATCATCCTTAACTAAAATCAATTCATGAACGCTCGAAGGTAAAATATAAAAATTATTTGTTCCAATTACCTTTTGGAATAATTCTGCACAGAAAAAGATTCCAGCTGCACCAAAATATTTTTCTTTATTTGTCAGCACATACATCACCTCATCCTCTTCTTCTACAATATCACCCATCATTTCTAGACAAGTTTCCTGCAACATACGTCTCATACCTTTTACTTGATATCCGTCTGTCTTCATATTATCCATTGCCTGGTTATCCAATTCTTCTGCTGAAATCCCCCACATCTCTAACATCTTGTTTGTGATTTTGATGTTTCCAATTTCAACTTCTGAAATACGGACAATATAAAGAACAAGAAAATCCAAATAGTTCTTATAGACATACTGCTCTTTCAAATTCTCATTTTCTCTTTCAGAGACAATCATTGGAAAGATTCGATCCTTGATTTGTTCCCAACTTCTTACATTTTCCATATTTTTTAATGCTGTCATAATTGTTTCCTCATTCTCTTTCTGATTTTCATACACAGTACAAATCATTTCTACGCACTCCATAAAATTTTGATTTTTCAAGTATTGTTCATAGCATTCCTCCAAATAAATTACAGGAACCACTTGTTGCAGTTCCTGTGTTCTACGAATCGTAAGACCTGTTTTTTCTGCAGCATTCAATTTCGAATTTGTAACGATTTCTACTTGATATTTCTCTCCTAATTGCTCCTGTACCTGTTCTCTCATTTTCTTTACAAATGTTCTATAATACATAATCTTTTCTCCTTTTATTCACATTTTTTCTTTTTATTCCATTGCTTCTTTGTATTCTGCTTCCCAGATTTCTTCACCATGAATTTCACTCATATCCTCCGATAGTTCCTTTTTAATGGTTTCGTCATTAGACAATGCTTTACGAAAATCCGTCTTCAATGGTGCATATTTCAACGCCTGCTTAATAACAGTTTTCTTTGCCATCCCAATATAATTATTCTTCCAAGGGCTGAAGGAAGAATCAAATGCTTTTGAGTATTCCCTTGCATACGCATCCATTGCTGCCTTACTCATGACTTCAAATCCGTATCCCCCATTGACGAGCTTAAACATTCCATAGAATAAGCGCACTTCTCCTCGATCTTCTAATGCAGGTCGATGTTCCAGTTTCGGATTTAATCCTAACTCATATTCAAAAACGTCATTCTCATAAACTGCTTGTGCACTAATAATCTGCATTTGAGGATTACGATAACTTAAATCAATCAGTCCCTTATACCCAATCTGAAACTGACATTCCATAACACCTTTGTTATTATATGGAATGAGATATGCCTGTCCCAATGGCGTGTTCGGCTCCAATCCAAGCTGTGCCGCATTCATCAGTGCTGCCAAAAAACTCATCGGTGTACATTCCCTCAACTTTGGTGTAGTATTCAAAGCTGACAATGCCATTCTCGTAAATCGCTCTGGTGTAATAACTTCTGGCAATGCTTTTCTGATTTCCGGCTCCATTGCCTTAATCAACTCTGCAATGCTCATGGACTTTGTCAATTTCGTTTCACCTTTCGTAATTTCTGCTTTTTTGCTAATTCTTCTTTTACTCCTGCCATCTTTTATTTCCTCCTCTATTTTTGAGAATCGTTCTTTTTCTCTCACTACCTTTTTTCTAAAATTCTCCCAAACAGCATTGCTAAAAACTCTACAATTTGTGGTCTAAAAATCAAAATCAGTAAAATCAATACAATGAAAACCAAACAAATTTTTACATAATCATGTTTCATTTCTCTTTCCTTTCTTACGCTGCTTTTACCGTAAATCTTCGGCTCAACACCGATTTCTTATACTGCTCGTAGATTTCCGGCTGTTCTTCTTTTAACCGCTTCTCATCTAAACGGTTACTTTGCACTGCTTTCCATGACACTCGGTACTGTTCATTTTCAGCAATCTCAGCCTCTCCAAGGTACAGCTTTAACTCTTGTTCAATCTGTCTTTTTTCCGTATCCATTTTCCCAATGATTTCAGAAATTTCCTGGCGTCGTTTCAATTTTTCATTAAATCCTGTCAAAGGAATCGTTTCTGGAATAGTCTGTTTAAAATATTCCGAAATAACACTGTCTGCAATCTTAGATCCATCTGGACTTGGCATCTGCTCTTTCAGAATGTGATTTTCCCAAAAGTTCTGTTCAATTCTTATTAAATCTGCAATCATTTCCTCATCACGTTCCATCTTATAATATTTAAATTCTCGTCCATAAATTAAAACTGCTATATACCATGCATCCGCATTACATACTGCCATATAATGGAGACACTGAATTTGATATGATAATGGAATTTTTCCATTTTCCCACTGTTCGGTCATATAAGGACTTGCTGTCTTACATTCTAATCCTGCATTTTCTCCTACAACCATACGGTCTACATCAGCTAACATGAACGGATATTTTTCGTGATAGAACATCGCATTTGCACGTCTGACCTTTTTTCCAGTTGCTTCTGTAAATCTTCGTGCCACATAATCCTCAAATTCCCTGCCCTGACGCATGGCTTCATTGTCAATCTCTTCTATGTCCTCCGAAGTCTTATCCTGATATACCTGCATGGCTGTACGGTACGGATTCAGTCCGCAGACTGCCCCCGCATCTGACCCTCCAATTCCTTGTTTTCGGTATTTAAGCCATTCCTTTTTATCTAAATTCAATGTCGACACTAATCTTTTCATGCTACCATTCCCTCCATTTCTTCCTTTTTCACCTTCTGATACTTCTCCTGAAGTTCTTCCACATTTTTCTCAAGAGAACATTGCAATTCTTCCATATGAGAATCTTCCTCTTTCAACCATCGGTCATAGAGAAAAGCCAGAAGGTTTGGAAACACAAGGAGAGTTTTTAACTCTTCCGGCTCCATCTTCTGGCTCAGTTCTATCAATAATTCATATAAATTGAGCATTGTATCAATCTGATATGCCCGTTCAAACAATACCTCTACGCCTTGCTTTAACATCTTCTTTTTAAAACAGGTATTTTCCAGTCCAATCTTGAGGCAGAATAGTTCCCGCAATTCCTTGTCCATAATTTTATCTCCTTATGCTGCTTTCATCATCTGATACGCCCTGTCTATCAGTGGATTGCCTTCCACCGTTCTTGCAAACAGATTTTCTTTATAGTTTGCTGTCCTGCGTAACGGCTCTGCATGAGTAGCAAAATCGCTGACCGCATTGACAAAGGCATACGCATTTTTCCCTACATCTTTTAAATCTGGTGCATCAAAATACCGCATCTTTATATCTTCCTGAAGACGTTTCATGTTTCTTCTCTGCTGTAGGGTAGCATCTTCTTCCAGTGGCAATAAAACTTCAATGTAATCCAGCACCTGCTGGTCAGTCAGTTTCTTTTTGCGGAGTGTTTCAAACTCTTTTCCAAGGCTGTCCATATAGGTTTCTGCCATAAATAACGTATCCTTCGCCTCTTGCATCTTCCCTTTGATATCCCCAGTATGAATCATGGACCAGGTACGTTTTGCTGTTGACAATGCCAAATTCAATGTATTCTGGCACACAACCCGAATCGGTGTGATTGCTGCTTTGATTGCCCCGGAACCATCATGGGAATTGAAAAACACCAGATACGGGCTGATCCTCTCACCAGAAATAATATACTCATGGGGCAGATGTGCCAGTAACCATACCTTTCTTCCCCCTTGTAAACTGCCTGCGGTTTCGTATCGTACACCTTCTCCTAACAGTTCATCTGTAAAGGCAAATGCCTCCTGATTCTGCACAATCTTATAGCGGTCTGTGACAACGCCCAGTACCTGACGGTCTGCATCTCGGACATTTGCTTTGTATCCTTCAATCAATTCCTCTGTTTCCGTATAAATCGGTTCCTGAATGACATTCCAGTTTAATCCTGCCGCTGTCAGTGCTTCTTTTGAATTTAATGCCTCATTTACCCTTTTCCCTAATCCATGCCAGGGTGTTTCCCTCACATAAAACATGTTCTCTACGCTTGCTGCCATAATCATTTCCTCCTTTATTTTCTCAATCTTTTTTATGCTATTTTACTCTCTGTATCTTTCCAACTTTCCCATTCCAATATATTCGCAATGCTGTGGAACTCTTCATCTCCCAGTACAATATGGTCTAACACCTCAATGTCCAACAGTTCCCCTGCCTTTCTCAGCTTTTCGCTGATATCCAAGTCACTACTGCTTGGCCTGCTGTCTCCTGACGGATGATTGTGAAAGACAATGATAGAGACTGCATTGCTTAAAATAGCATTTTTAAACACTTCTCTCATTCCTACCAGACACTGATTCACCATTCCTACTGCGACTACTTCCATGCTGACTGGCTGTGACTTTCCATCTAAGCAGCACACCACTAGTATAGAATAAATTAAATTTCTGCTATATGTTTTTGAGATGATGTATAGTA
>CAJKQE010000081.1 GCA_905201915.1 uncultured Lachnospiraceae bacterium | reverse complement strand
CTAATATAGAGGCGGAGTTTTAAGGAGGATACAACAATGGGATTTTCAACAGTACCATGTAATGAATTTGTAGAAGTATTAGCATCAAAGGCTCCAGTACCAGGTGGCGGCGGAGCATCTGCATTAGTAGGTGCAATCGGAACTGCTTTAGGAAATATGGTTGGAAGTTTGACTGTAGGGAAAAAGAAATACGCAGAAGTAGAAGACGAAATGTGGGAGTTAAAGAAAAAATGTGATGAACTTCAGAAAGACTTTCTTCGTTTAATCGAAAGAGATGCGGAAGTATTTGAACCTCTTTCAAAAGCTTATGGTATGCCAAGAACTACAGAAGAAGAAAAGGCAGAAAAAGCAAGAGTTATGGAAATCGTATTAAAAGATGCATGTTCTGTTCCAATGGAAATTATGGAAAAATGTTGTGAAGCGATTGAAGTAATCGTTGAATTTGCTGCAAAAGGTTCTACATTAGCAATTAGTGATGCAGGTGTAGGCGCTGCATTCTGTAAAGCTGCATTAAAAGGTGCAAGTCTGAATGTATATATTAATACAAAATCTATGGCAGACAGAGCTTATGCAGAAGAATTAAATCAGAAAGCAGATGCTATGCTGGAAAAATATACAAAAATTGCAGATGAAACATTTGAAAGCGTATTATCCAGATTAAAATAAGAAAATCAGAAAAAGAAATTGGAGGAAGCTAGAAAATGGCTAAAAGATTACTTGGTAAAGAAGTAACAGCAGCGTTAAATGAAAGAATTAAAGCAGATGTTGCAGAATTGGAAGCAAAAGGAGTAAAACCTACATTAGGTATTATTCGTGTGGGTGAAAATGAAAGCGATATTTCCTATGAAAGAGGAGCTACAAAACGTTGCGAAACTTTAGGAGTTGCTTGCGAGAAAATTTTACTTCCTGCTGATGTAACACAGGAAGAATTATTAGCAACAATCGATAAAGTAAACAAAGATGACAACATCCATGGAGTATTATTATTCCGTCCACTTCCAAAACACTTAGATCAGTCCGTAATTGAGAATGCTTTGGATCCTGCAAAAGACGTTGACTGTATGACAGATGGTTCTATGTCAGGTGTATTTACTGGAAAGAATGTAGGTTTCCCACCATGTACACCACAGGCATGTATGGAAATTCTGGATCACTATGGAATTGACTGCACAGGTAAAAAGGCAGTTGTAGTAGGAAGAAGCTTAGTAGTAGGAAAACCTGCTGCTATGATGCTCATTAAGAAAAATGCAACAGTTACTGTATGTCATACAAGAACTGTGGATATGCCTTCTGTTGTAAAAGAAGCTGATATCGTTATCGTAGCTGCTGGTCGTGCAGGTGTAGTAGATGATACATACTTGAGAGAAGGTCAGGTTGTTATTGATGTAGGTATCAATGTAAACGAAGAAGGAAAGCTTTGTGGTGACGTTGATTTCGAAAAAGCAGAACCAATTGTAGAAGCAATTACACCTGTACCAGGTGGAGTAGGAAGTGTTACAACTTCTGTTTTAGTAGGTCATGTAGTAGAAGCGGCAAAGAGAAAATTCGCTTAATCTGTAAAATGATAGGAGTTATTGTATGAGGTATTTACCTTGTGCAGTAACTCCTTTTTAAAATTTTATTGAAATTCCGTCATATTCTTCCGAAACCAAAGAGGCATAAAATTTCTTTGGCATTTTGGATTTTTTCTTTCTTCAATGGAAACAGAATGAAAAAAGGTTTTCCAAAGCTCAGAATACAAATCAGTGTCTTTTTTTGAATTTTCTATAATAGAAAGTTCTTCTTTAGTAAGAGGAGTTAAAAAGGTTTTTTGGTCTGAAGGATGAATTAAAGCAGTCATACGATTTTTATCAATGATGATCCAGTTCTCAGAAGGCATTCTGTCTTCAAAATGAGGAGCCAGTAGGGTAAGAACATTGCATTTGGGCTCAATAATAGAAAGAAGAACATTTTCATTGAGTCTGGAAAAGCGTACAAATTCACGAAACTGATGGGATTCGTTTGTTACTTTTCTTTTTAATTCAAATAAAGATGCTACAGCTGGATTTCCCAGCATTTGAGTGGTTTGCTTTTGGTATAGAAAACCAATAATTAAAAAACGGTAAATAATATCCAGTTTATTACTTTCACAAGAAAGAGAGGCAGCATAAACATCATAAAAAGCCTGATAAGATATTTTATTCTGAATAGAGCGAATGACTTTTCTTACTTTTTCTCTATCAGCGTCAATATGGCGATATTCACAGAACAATTCTAAATTGCCAAGAGGTTCTGTCTGAAGGCGAATATTAGAATGTCCCAGACGTGCAGCCCAGGCATCATAGATGCAAGTCATCATATCATCAAAGGTATCATAACATGTAAAAACAATCATTTTTTCTCCTTTCCTTGCACGCCCACAATTCCGGTATCTTAAAATTGTCCCAGAATACTTTTGCGGTTGTCTTCAATGGTGGGCGGGATATCCAGAAAATGATCATCAAACAGAGAAAGTTGCTGATAGGTCTGAGGATGATCCAGTTTCCATGAAGTTTCTTTTTGTTCTGCAGTAAGCTGTCTGGTAATAAAATTTTCTTCAATAGGCGTGGAATAGAGCATTTTTCCATAACAAGTAACGAAATACTGTGCTCGTTTTAAAACAATTCCAAGACGTTTTAAAATAGAAAAATCCAGGGTGGTATTTTTTCTTGTTTGAACAATGCGAAGAGCTGATTTATTTCCAATTCCAGGAACTTTTAATAATTGGCTGTAACTTGCAGTGGTCACTTCTATGGGGAATTGCTCTAAATGTCTTAATGCCCACTCGCATTTAGGATCAAGAAGAACATTAAAATTTGGCTTTTCGGGACTTAACAGTTCTTCGGCACGAAAGCCATAATAGCGCAGCAGCCAGTCTGCCTGATACAGGCGATGTTCCCGCAAAAGAGGAGGGGGTGTATCAGGAGAAGGTAAAAGCTTATCCTCATTTAAAGGAATGTAAGCAGAAAAAAATACACGTTTTAAATCAAATTTTTGATACAGTGTCTGGGTAACTTTTAAAAGTTCATAATCATTTTCCGAAGTTGCTCCAATAATCATCTGTGTGCTCTGACCTGCCGGAACAAAAGAAGGTACAGAAGCAGAATGTACGGGTATATGGGAAGCTGCCTGCATGGTTAATGAAGGAGTATTATTTTCAAGTTGCTTTTGTTCAGAGTCTGTAAAAATAGAATTTGGCAAATAGCGGTTTCCGTGATGGCGCTCAAAGAGAGAAGATTTCCCAAGAGCTAAACGGGAAGTTACAATATTTTCTTGTATCTGTGACATAGGTTTTAAGATTTTATCATGAGTTTTGCCAGGGGCAAGTAATTCAAGTCCTTCTTTTGTAGGAAGTTCAATATTTACACTCATTCTGTCCGCAAGATATCCTGTCTTTTGAATAAGGTCATGGTGAGCACCGGGAACGGCTTTTGCATGGATATAGCCGTGAAAGTGGTATTTATTTCGGAGGAGATACAAGGTTTGATAAATAAGTTCCATAGTAAAATCCGGACTTTTTACAACACCGGAGCTTAGAAATAATCCTTCGATATAATTGCGTTTATAAAATTCTATAGTAATACTGCAAAGTTCTTCGGGGGTAAAAGTGGTGCGGACTCTGTCATTAGAGTGTCGATTTAAACAGTACTTACAATCGTAGATACATTCATTAGAGAAAAGAACTTTTAATAGAGAAATACATCTGCCATCGGCGGCAAAGCTATGGCAGATACCGGAAGTACAGGAATTTCCTAAATGTCCTTTTGAACCCCTACGGTCTGCACCGCTGGAAGTACAGGCTACATCATATTTTGCAGCATCAGATAAAATCTTTAGTTTTTGATTTATGCTTAATGTAGTTTGAATATTCATAAGGGACTCCTTTAAATAAAATCGAATATATGTTCTGTTTTTATTATAGAAGAAAGAAACAGGGAAGTCAAGAACAAATGTTCTGGTAAAGAGGAGTAATTTTTTATTTTTCTTATGCATATAATTTAGTAATAGAATGAAGGGGGTATAGTATGGATACATATAATATTTATAAAGATATACAGGCACGGACAGGCGGCGAAATTTATATTGGTGTAGTAGGACCTGTGCGTACCGGAAAATCAACCTTTGTCAGAAGATTTATGGAAATTGCAGCTTTGCCCAATATGGAAGAACCGCTTAAAAAAGAAGTCAGGGATCAGCTTCCGGAAAAATGATTACAACAGCAGAACCTAAATTTATTCCCAAAGAAGCTGCGACAATTCAAATAGGAGAAGACATATCGGCAAAAATACGTTTGATTGATTGCGTAGGATTTATGGTTCCGGAAGCTTCGGGAAATATGGAAGATGGTAAGGAACGTATGGTGAAGACCCCTTGGTTCGGATATGAAATTCCCTTTCATCAAGCAGCAGAAACCGGTACACAAAAAGTTATTACAGAACACTCAAATATTGGGCTTGTTTTGACTTGTGATGGCTCTTTTGGTGAAATTCCCCGCGAAAATTATATTGCAAGTGAAGAAAAAACAGTAGCAGAATTAAAGAAAACAGGAAAACCATTTTTGATTTTAGTAAATTCTCAAAAACCATATAAAGAAGAAACTTTGAAATTGGTGGAAGAATTAAAACAAAAATATCAGACAGGTGTTTTAAGCTTAAATTGCGAACAACTTAGAAAAGAAGATATTTCCCGGATTATGGAAAAAGTTCTATATGAATTTCCTATCGTGCAGATGGAATTTTATGTTCCAAAATGGGTGGAAATGCTTCCGCCGGAGCATTATTTGAAGAAAGATTTGATTGAAAGCATTAAAAATCTTATGGAAAAAATGCGTTATGTTAAAGATGCAACAAAAGAAAATATGTGTGTTTCTTCTGAATACGTACAAAATCTTCTTTTGGAAAAGACGGATTTATCCACGGGAAAATTGAAAATAAGAGTAGATATGGATGATGCATGGTATTACGAAATATTAAGTGAAATGACAGGCGTAGAGATTTCAGATGAATATGAGCTTATTCATACTATGCAGGATTTAGCAAAAATGAAGGCAGAATATGTAAAAGTGCAGGATGCCATTTCTTCTGTAAAAGGAAAGGGATATGGTGTGGTTACACCACAAAAAGATGAGATTAAGCTGGAAGAACCGATGGTAATCAAACAGGGAAATAAATATGGAGTAAAAATAAAATCCGTAAGTCCTTCTATTCACATGATACGGGCTAATATTGAAACAGAAATTGCTCCCATTGTGGGAAGTGAAGAACAGGCAAAAGATTTGATTTCTTATATTAAAACAAGTGATGAACGCAAGGAAAGTATTTGGCAGACAAATATTTTTGGAAAATCCATTGGAGAATTGGTGGAGGATGGAATTCATACGAAGCTAGTTCAAATTGGTGATGAAAGTCAGATAAAACTTCAGGATACCATGCAAAAAATCGTCAATGACAGTAAAGGTGGAATGGTCTGTATTATTATATAGAAATGAAATCGGGGAGGGTGCTGTATGATTATGCGGCAGTCTCTCTTTTGTTGTGAAAGAGAGAAATTTATGATAAAATTACAGAAAGAAAAGCAGAAGAAAAGAGATGATGTTTAAAGTGGAAAATTCAAACTATGAAAAGGTATTTAAACAATTTCAAGAGCGTTTTTTAAAAAAGGATATAGACGAAACAGCAAAAATTCTTCATTTGAAAACAGATGAGAATTACTTGTATGTACCATTCTTTTATAAAACTTGTCGAGTGAAAAAGGATAGCGGAGAAATTGAAGGAGAAAAAGAAGAAAAAATTTCCGTAACCGACCGTTTAACTATTATGCATCATTTATGCTGTTATCAGCAATTTGCACAGGACAGTGACCGGAAAGTTCCCTTTCGGGAAATTAGAGAGGCAGCTGTTTTTGAAGTTGCCTATAATAGAATGGCTTTGGAACCTCTAAAGGACGCTTTTCAGGGAAAAGCAGGAGAACTTATAAAAGCGGGTATAAAAATAGGTGGTAAAGAGGAAGGATTTGGGGATGCCAGTGTTACGTTACAGGCATTTCCTACTATTTCACTTACTTACGTATTCTGGGATGGAGACGAGGAGTTTCCAGCAGCTGCCAACATTCTTTTTGACAATAGAATTGCTCAATGGACACATCCAGAAAGTGTTCCCGTTTTAGCAGAAACAGGAACAAAAAGATTAATAGAAGCTGCGGGGTTTTATAAGCAAAGCTTGGTTTTGCGTTGACTTTTTACAGGGAAAATTATATAATGAGTACGGTTATTAAGGAAAAACAGAACTAAGTATTTTTATGGAAGCAGGTGAAATTCCTGTGCAAGTCCGTTACTGTAGAGCCAGATACATAGATTGCTTAGAGGGATGAAGGGCATCTGCGGCAACCGGATGACTTCAAATAGAGAAGGGTATATATTATCCAATTAGGAATTCGTTGTCTTAAAAGGCAGCGAATTTTTGCTTTGCAGAACTTTTTATAAAAAGGGAATAGAAAATGGAAAAAAAAACAGGATTAGAGGGTTATTATAGTATCGTAAATAATAAAAAAATGCGTTTTGGTTATACTACTGGTTCCTGTGCTACAGGAGCAGCAAAGGCAGCAGCGTTGATGTTATTTACAGGGAAAGAACAAAAGCATGTAAGCTTTATGACACCAAAAGGAATTTTATTGCATCTTGAAATCCTGCATATTACCAGAGGAGATGGTTGGGTTTCCTGTGCTGTTAAAAAGGATGCAGGTGATGACCCTGATGCTACCAATGGTATTGAAATTTTTGCAAAGGTCGAAAAAATAAAGAAAAAAGGTATTTTCATTGAAGGTGGCATTGGTGTAGGGCGAGTGACAAAGAAAGGGCTGGAGCAGCCCTTAGGAAATGCGGCAATTAACAAAGTCCCTCGTGCCATGATACAAAGAGAGCTGGAAACAATCTGTAATGACGTTGATTATGAAGGCGGCATTTTGGTGACAGTGAGTGTGCCGAAAGGAGAAGAAATTGCAATGAAAACTTTTAATCCCAGACTGGGGATTGAAGGGGGCATTTCTATTTTGGGTACTTCCGGAATTGTTGAGCCTATGAGCGAAGCTGCATTGATTAAAAGTATTGAAGTGGAAATGCGTCAGAAAGTAGAAAACGGTGCAAAATATCTGTTGATTACTCCCGGAAATTATGGTGCGGCCTATATGAAAGAACATCTTTCACTGCCTTTTGAGGAGAATATAAAGTGCAGTAATTATGTAGGGGAAACGTTGGATATGGCGGTATCTATGGGCGTAGAAGGAATTTTGTTTATTTCTCATATTGGAAAATTTGTAAAAGTGGCAGCAGGAATTATGAATACTCATTCCAGATGCGCAGATGCCAGAGCAGAGATTTTAAGTGCCAATGCTCTTCGGGCAGGGATTTCTTTAGAGAGTGCAAGAAAAATTTTAAATACGATTACTACAGATGAAGCATTAGAAATTATCCAAAGTGAAGGATTATTAAATCCGGTCATGAAAGAATTGACAAACAGGATTTTGTTTTACTTAAATCACAGAGCTTATAACAGAATGCTTTTAGGAGCTGTGCTATATTCCAATGAGTTTGGCTATCTTGGAGAAACAGAAAATGTAAAGGAACTGACAGATTTATTAAATCATCAGTACCAGAAAGGACGAAAAGAATGAAGGGAAAATTATTTGGACTTGGAGTAGGACCCGGAGATCCAGAATTATTAACAGTAAAGGCACTTCGCTTGATTAAAGAAAGTGATGTGATTGCAGTTCCGGGAAATGATATTAAAAAAAGTGTTGCTTATCAGATTGTAAAAGGAGTATATGAGGAGCTGGATGAAAAAAATCTGTTTTCCATTGCAATGCCTATGACAAAAGATAAGGCTGTTTTAGAAACAAATCATGAAAAAGCTGCAAATGACATTGAAGGTTATTTAAAAGAAGGAAAGCAGGTAGCTTTTTTGACGTTAGGAGATCCTACTGTTTATTCTACTTATTTATATGTACATAAAAGAATTTTATCCAGAGGCTATGAGGTAGAAATTGTCAGCGGTATTACATCTTTTTGTGCAGTAGCTGCCAGACTGAACATGGGACTGGTAGAAATGGCAGAACCGCTTCATATAATTCCTGCAACTTACCGCGCAGAAGAAATGGATGAAATTTTGAAAATGCCGGGAACAAAAGTATTGATGAAAACAGGAAGTAAAATGCAGCAGGTAAAGGAAAGCATTGTAAACAGCGGGCAGCAGGCAGTGATGATTGAAAATTGCGGTATGCCGGATGAAAAGATTTATTTGTCCGCAGAAGACATTCCGGAAAAAGCAGGATACTATTCTTTAATTATTGTGAAAGAAAACAAATGAGGTGAAAGAAGATGATACATTTTGTAGGTGCAGGAAGCGGGGCAGCCGATTTAATCACAGTGCGTGGAAAAGCATTTTTAGAAGAAGCAGACGTATTGATTTATGCAGGCTCTCTGGTAAATCCGCAGTTATTGGATTATGCAAAAGAGGACTGTGTAATTTACAACAGTGCAAAAATGACACTGGAAGAGGTCTTGGAGGTTATGCTTCAGGCAGAAAAAGACGGGAAAATGACTGTGCGTTTACATACAGGAGACCCCTGTCTTTACGGTGCAATTCGGGAACAGATGGATGTACTGGATGAAAAGGGGATTGCTTATGATTATTGTCCCGGCGTCAGCTCTTTTTGCGGAGCGGCGTCTGCTTTAAATCTGGAATATACACTGCCAAATGTGTCCCAGAGTGTAATTATTACACGTATGGCAGGCAGAACTCCTGTTCCAGAGAAAGAAAGTATTGAATCTTTTGCAGCACACCATGCAACCATGGTGGTATTTTTAAGTACAGGTATGCTGGAGGAACTGTCAAAGAGATTAATAGAAGGCGGTTATGAGCCGGATACACCGGCAGCCATTGTATATCGTGCTACATGGGAAGACGAAAAGAGCTTTGTTTGTACTGTGGATACATTGGCACAGACAGCAAAGGAAAATAATATCACCAAAACTGCATTGATGATTATTGGTGATGTGGTAGCACATCGCCAGTATGATCGTTCTAAATTATATGATCCGGGATTTACCACAGAGTTTCGTAAGGGAACAGATTTGTAAGTAGTCAGGAAGGTTTTTACAGTAAGAAAGGATTGAAGAAAATGAAGATAGCGATAATCAGTTTCAGTCAGTCAGGATATCGGTTAAGTGAAATGCTTTATTGGGTATTAAAAGAACGCTCTTATGAGGTGGCATCTTATACGAAAAGCAAGTATACAAAAAAAGTTTTAGATGAGTCTCAGTTAGATGAAGATTCTCAGGATTTCAGAAGTGTAAAACAATTTGCTAAACCAGTAGATGAATCTATTAAAGAATGGACAGGAAGAAGATTTGAAGATTGTGATGCCATTGTGTTTATGGGAGCATGTGGTATTGCAGTGCGCAGTATTGCTCCTTTTGTAAAAAGTAAGAAGATAGATCCGGCTGTAGTGGTTGTAGATGAACAGGGACAGTTTGCCATTTCCTTGCTTTCCGGTCATATAGGCGGTGCTAATGAGCTTACAGAGGAAATTGCAGAAATTCTCCGCGCTCAGCCGGTTATTACTACTGCCACAGACTTAAACGACAAATTTGCTGTAGATGTTTTTGCTAAGAAAAATGGTTGTTTTATCTCCGATATGGAATTGGCAAAGGAAATATCAGCAGCTCTTTTGGCAGGAAAAGAAGTGGGATTTGCCAGTGATTTCCCTTGGATTGGAGAAATTCCAGATGAATTAAAACTTTGTCTGGAGGAAGATGAAGAAAAGCCAGAGATTGGTATTTATGTTACTACAGGATATCGGGAACATCCGT
This sequence comes from uncultured Lachnospiraceae bacterium, assembly GCA_905201915.1. Taxonomy (GTDB): domain Bacteria; phylum Bacillota; class Clostridia; order Lachnospirales; family Lachnospiraceae; genus Blautia. Next base: position 473 of record CAJKQE010000081.1, on the reverse strand, counting down.
TTGTACATACCTTATATTTAATTCCCAGAGTGATTACTACAGGTGTGGGATGTAAAAAAGGAATTGACAAAGAAACGGTGGAAAGTGTTGTACGCAGAGCTTGCGATGAGCTTTTAATTCCTTCTGTGGCTATGGAGCAGGTGGCAAGTATTGATTTAAAGAAAGAGGAAACGGGTATTCTGGAATATTGTAAGGAGCGAAAAATTCCGTTTATTACCTATACTGCAGAGGAACTTCAGGAAGTAGAAGGTACTTATGCCAGCTCCCAGTTTGTCGAAGATGTGACAGGGGTGGATAACGTCTGTGAAAGAGCGGCGCTTTTAGGCAGCAGTAAAGAAGGAAAAGGCAGACTGATACAGAGAAAATATGCAAAAGACGGCGTAACAGTGGCGCTGGCTATGAAGAAATGGAGTGTGAATTTTGAATAAATTATATGTTGTGGGAATTGGTCCCGGCGCTTATGAAAAGATGAC
>CAJKQE010000080.1 GCA_905201915.1 uncultured Lachnospiraceae bacterium | reverse complement strand
TTTTAGCCAGACGGATACGGACATTTTCTTCGCTATAATAACTTCCAAGAGATTTCATATAAGTGAAGTTTTTCTGCTCCGGTGCACGGAAGGATAAGTGCTTTCCTTGGCGGACTTCGTATCCGGCTAACTGCATTTTTTGTAGAAATTCCTCATAGTTGATGGAAGTCCAGATTGCTTTATCAACTGCAACACGTAGCTTGGCTTTCCAACTGGTGCCACGATGATATTCCATGTTCTCCTTGCTATAAAACGAACAGCATCGGTTTCTCCGGTCCCGATATAGACATCTCCCACAATCATTTGATCGGAGATGGAAATTTCTCGTTCTGTTTTTTGTACAAGACTTAGTATTTCCTCTGCTCGCTTTCGAAGAATCATCCCTTCTTCGGTAAAGTGTCATGAATGGAGCAATAAAAGGGGTTTCCGGCTAAAACTGGCGGTGGACAGATTTTGATATGTATCAGCGCAATTTGCTAAAGAACAGGAGGAAAATGAAATGACAGAAGCAGTATTACATCTTACAACTGAATGGGATAAGACATTTCCCAAAAGTGAAAAAGTAAACCACCGAAAGGTTACTTTTGTGAATCGCTATGGAATCACACTGGCGGCAGATTTATATGAGCCAAAGGATAAGAAGGGAAAACTTCCCGCTATTGCAGTAAGCGGACCTTTTGGAGCAGTAAAAGAACAATCCTCTGGACTATATGCTCAGGCTATGGCGGAAAGAGGATTTCTTACCATCGCCTTTGATCCGTCTTATACCGGAGAAAGCGGCGGCGAGCCACGATACATGGCTTCCCCGGATATCAATACAGAAGAATCGGAATTTGCGGTTGGGGCGGTATGGCATTAAATGCTGCCGCATTGGATACCCGCATTAAAGCAACCGTTACTTCTACCATGTATGATATGAGCCGTGTAAACGCAAAAGGCTACTTTGATTCCGAAGACACCCCTGATGCCCGTTACGAAAAGAAAAAAGCACTGAACGCACAGAGAATTATAGATTATAAAAATGGAAACTATGAGTTGGGCGGCGGTGTAGTCGATCCTCTGCCGGAGGATGCGCCGTTCTTTGTAAAGGATTATTATGACTATTATAAAACATCCCGTGGATACCACTCCCGTTCTTTGAACTCCAATGGCGGTTGGAATAAAATTGGATGTATGTTCTTTTTGAACCAACCGATTCTTACCTATTCTGATGAAATTCGCAGTGCTGTACTAATGATTCATGGTGAAAAAGCACACTCCTGCTATTTTAGTCAGGATGCCTTTACGAAACTTCAAGGTGAAAATAAGGAACTTCTGATTATCCCAAATGCTGTCCATACAGATTTGTATGATCGGATGGATGTAATTCCTTTTGAAAAGATGGGAGAATTCTTTGGAAGTGTCAATGGAATTTTCTTGATAAATTATATATTTTATGTTAAACTCATCGATATATAAGGGAATGAAGTTCTCCCTAAGTATTATAGTTACTTAAACCGCTTATGAAAGCTGATGACTTCTGCAATTTAACGCAGATGGTGTCAGCTTTTTCTACGTTTATAGGAGGATTTTTATGTTATTAAGTATTTCATTGATTTTAATTATCGGTATGTCTATGGGATGGATATGTAAAAAAATCAAATTACCAAGCCTGCTGGGAATGTTGGCTACAGGTATTGTTCTTGGGCCATACGTGTTAAATTTGTTAGATGAAAGTATACTTGGAATATCAGCAGATCTTCGCAAAATGGCATTGGTTATTATTCTTACAAGAGCAGGGCTTGGATTAGATTTGTCCGGATTGAAAAAAATTGGACGTCCTGCACTTCTTATGTGCTTTGTACCGGCATCTTTTGAAATTATAGGGATGATATTACTTGCTCCAAAGGTGATGGGATTAACATTATTGGAAGCTGCTATTATGGGAGCAGTTCTTGCAGCAGTTTCTCCGGCAGTAGTAGTTCCAAGAATGGTAAAATTGATGGATGAAGGTTATGGAGTAAAAGAAGGCATTCCACAATTAATTCTTGCAGGAGCATCGGTTGATGACGTTTATGTTATTGTTTTATTTTCTACTTTTGTTGGGATGATGCAAGGAGAAGGAGCTTCTATGATTAATTTTGTGAATATTCCTATTTCCATATTTCTGGGAATTGCAATAGGGGCATTCATTGGAATTTTGTTAGCGTATTATTTCAAAAAAGTGCATATACGAGATACTTCAAAAGTGTTGATTATTTTGAGTATTTCATTTCTGCTTGTGGTAATGGAAGAACAATTGACTACAACAATTACATTTTCTGCTTTGATAGCAATTATGTTTATTGGGATAGGATTACAGAGAAAAAGAGAAGCTGTTGCAAAAAGACTTTCTATAAAGTATGGGAAATTATGGGTAGCATCTGAAGTATTTCTGTTTGTATTAGTTGGGGCAACGGTAAATATTGGATACTTAGGAAAAGTTGGCTTAAAGGCATTTGTTGTAATCCTGGGAGCAATTGTATTTAGAATGCTTGGGGTATTTATGTGTCTGCTTGGTACAAGCATGAACAGAAAAGAAAGAATATTTATTATGATGGCATATACTCCAAAAGCAACAGTACAGGCTGCTATTGGCGGAATACCGCTTGCACTTGGATTTTCCTGTGGAGATACAATATTAACAGTTGCTGTACTTGCCATAGTATTAACGGCACCACTTGGGGCATTTGCAATTGATTTATCCTATAAGAAGATGTTGAGCAGGGCTTTTACGAAAGATGTGGTTTCATAGAAAATTCTTATACATATAGTCATTTGTCCTGTCATAAAGAAAACGGAGATTTGTATTAAAAATCTCCGTTTTCTTTATTCTCTAGTATATTCATCATATCTTTGGAAAGGTTGAGGATTTCCAGTTGTTTTTGTTTTAGAGCCCTCCTGTTTTTATTATAAATAAATTATACATGACTTTTGGGAAGATTGCAAAGAATGTTTCTATTTGTATGAATGTTCAGAGAAGTGATTAAATTGACCGGGTCTTTGACACATGATATACTATGCTTACTTTGAGAAAACAAGGATTTTTTGACTAAGCAATTTGATTTTATGTGAATTTACCAGAAGGAGGAGAACATGAAAACAGGATTACTACTTGAAGGTGGGGCAATGCGAGGGCTATATACTGCTGGAGTTCTTGATGTATTTATGAAAAATAATATTTCTGTTGATGGTATAATGGGCGTTTCAGCAGGAGCATTATTTGGAATGAATTACAAATCAAAACAGCAGGGAAGAGTACTCAGGTATAATAAAAAGTATGCTACGAACAAGGAGTATATGGGATTATATCCATTGCTTAAAACAGGAAATATTATGAATAAAGAGTTCTGTTTTAACAGAATTGTGAATGAGTTAGATCCTGTTGACTTTGATACATATAAAAACAGTAAAGAGAAATTTTATGCAGTAGTTACGAATATTGAAACGGGAAAAGCAGAATATATCGAAATAGATGACTTGAGAGAAGAAAAACAGATGGAATATTTACGTGCATCAGGTTCGATGCCTTTTGTGTCAAAGCCTGTTTGTATTAACAATAAAAGGTATTTAGACGGAGGAATTGCGGATAGTATACCCATTGATAAAATAATGGATATGGGATATGACAGGGTTATTGTAATTCTTACAAGACCGGAGGATTATAGAAAGAAAAAATCGAATACCTTTATTCCAAAAGCATATTATAGACAATATCCGGATTTGATTTCTGCTATTAATAACAGATATTTGATATACAATCAGCAATTAGAGAAAGTCAATAAATTGGAAAAAGAAAAAAAGATTTTTGTAATAAGACCATCAAGATTTGTTGATATTAAACGAATAGAAAGAAATATTGAGAAAATACAGGAGATGTATGATTTGGGACAGGAAGATGCTGTAGGAAATCTTGCATCCATGTTAGAATATTTAAAATTATAGAGCATATAATAACGAACTTTAAGCAGCTGTTGCTGTTGCCACGGTATACAATTAAGCGCGTTTATGATACACTTGACATAAGAAAAAATGGTGGCTGATCAGATGTATGAAAGTGAAAAGATAGATAAGTATTATTTAGATGCTGCAAAAATTTGCCCTTATAAGAAGAACCATTTTCAAATAGAAGAATTTGCAGTAGAAAAGGAAAATATGAATGGATATGAAAATACTGTACAGCACGATTGCAATATGTTGAAAAAAAGAAGGATTCAAAAATAGGCGTAAAGTTGGTAGCAAGCAGGAGGAGAAGGGATGAAAACAAGAAGTCGAATTATATCCTTGCTTTTGGCAGGAACTTTAGTTACAACATCAGGAATTGGGGGAGAAGGACTAACACTTGAAGTAAAGGCAGCAGATAGTCAGTTTGCAGGCGAAGAATGGTATGATCAAATTGATACGGTAGAAGTAAATCGTGAGAATGCGAGAGCAACCTTTACACCTTATGAAACACAGGATAAGGCATTGGAAAATGAAAAGTCCGCTTTAGATGATAAAGATGAAACAAATTCTAAATGGTATAAGTCTTTAAATGGTGAATGGGATTTTAAATATGCAGAAAAGCCGGCTGATCGCTTGAATACAAAACGTGGCTCAGATGCTAAAAACTATAAAGAAAATTGGGATACAAAGGGTTGGGATAAAATTCAGGTACCAAGTAATATCCAGACTCAACGAGATGAAAATGGTGATTTTCGATATGATACACCAATCTATGTGAATCAGACATATCCCTGGGCAAATTATGAGGGGATAAATTATAATACAAATGGAAAAAATAAACCGGTTGCTCCAACAGTAAAGAATAGTGTAGGACAGTATAAGAGAACCTTTGAAATACCAAAAGACTGGGATGGAAGAAATGTTTTTGTGTCTTTTCAAGGTGTGGAATCTGCATTTTATCTTTATATAAATGGGGAAAGAGTAGGATATGCAGAAGACAGTTATACAGCAGATGAGTTTAACATTACTCCATATTTACAGGAAGGAACGAATACAATTGCAGTTGAAGTATATCGCTGGTCAACAGGAAGTTATTTAGAAAACCAGGATTTTATCCGTTTAAGCGGCATTTTCAGAGATGTTTATCTGTATTCTAAAGCAGATGTAGAAATTCGTGATTATTTTGTAAAAACTGAGTTAGATGAAAATTATAAAAATGCGACTTTAACATTAGATGCAGATATCAGAAGTCTTAATCCAAAAGTGTCCGGTAAATATACGGTAAAAGCAGATTTGTATGAAATGGATAGTGATGAGAAATTATGGAATTCACCACTTACATTTGATGTAAATGTGAAAAATGGAAAAGAAAATATGGAAGAGCGTGCAGATGATAAAGGACAGTCAGGCTCAGGCTCTAAAGAAGTAATCAATCCTAAAAAGTGGTTTCCGGATACTCCAAATTTGTATCGATTGCTCATTCAGCTTGTGGATGAAAACGGCAATGTCATAGAAAATGTATGTCAGAGAGTTGGGTTCCGTGAAATTGGAAAAGTAGATATCAATGAGGCGGGGCAGGAGCAGGCACAGATTAACGGAAAGAAAATTATGTTTCGTGGAACAAACCGTCACGAGACTGATGATGTAGATGGACGTGCTCTTAATAAAGATGACATTCTTACAGATTTAAAAACAATGAAACAATTTAATGTGAATGCAATTCGTACTTCGCATTATCCAAATCATCCATATACTTATGCACTTGCAGATGAACTGGGAATTCTGATATGTGATGAAGCAAATATTGAATCTCACAAGGGCTCTTTTGAAAATGGAGCGGATATTCCGTCCGGTGCGCCGGTATGGAATACAGCGGTTATGGACAGAACAAAAAATATGGTAGAGCGTGATAAAAACCATCCATCCGTAGTAATCTGGTCACTTGGAAATGAATCTACATATTCTAATCATACAATGAATGAAAACTATTGTTTTTATAATTCAAGTAAATGGATTTTAGAGAGAGATCCTTCCAGACTAAGAAAATATGAGCGTGATAATCGTTATACAAAAGGTCAACGTGAGAATTCCATAGTAGATATTTATTCTTCTCAGTATTGGGGAGTGTCTTCCGTAGAGGGACATGTTACAAATACAAATAATAAAGCACCATATATCCAATCGGAATATGCTCATGCTATGGGAAATGGACTTGGTAACTTTAAAGAATATTGGGATGTATTCAGAACCTATGAGAATGCTCAGGGAGGATTTATATGGGACTGGATGGATCAGTCTATTTACGGAAAAATAATCAATAAAAAAGATTATTATTTGAAAAATGATGATGGAAGCAAATCAGAGGTTAAGGGAACTTTTGTAGATGGACAGAGCAACAGAGCATTAGATGGATATGCGATTGTTCCAAATAAATCTGCTGACAGCAGAGCAATTACGGTAGGAGCCTGGGTGAAATATGATGGTGCAAATGGAAATGATCAGGCAATTATCTCTAAGGGAGACTCAGGATATAATCTTAAGATTACAAGAGCAAATAACCAGCTTGAGTTTTTTGTTGATGGTTGGAAAGATGGCACATTGACAGCTCCATTCCCGGCAAACAAAATTGGTAAGTGGACTTATATTGCAGGAACTTACGAAGATGGTAAATATATTTTGTATGCAGATGGTGAGAAAATCGGAGAGAAAGTGATTTCAAAAGGAGAAACCATTGACTCTAAAGCATATAATATCGGTATTGGTGAAGATCCGGAACTTAGGGGAAGGCAATTTAATGGTCTGATTGATGGTGTATATGTTCTGAATGTTGCAAATCCAGATCCAAATTATCAACCGAAAGACAGTGAAGTAGTATATTCTATGGACTTTACAGATGACCAGATTATTGTAGAAGGAACAAACTATCCGGAAGGATCAAAATACTTTGGATATGGAGGCGACTGGGGCGAGAAAATAACAGACCGTGATTTCTGCTGTAATGGTATTATGAATGCAGACAGAACGCCGTCACCGGAGCTATATGAAGTGAAAAAAGTACATCAGGAAATCTCTTTTTACGATGACGGAGAGGCAAAAAACGGAAAAGTACGTATTGTAAATGAATTCCTGAATACAAATCTGAATAATTATAACATTACATGGAAATTATTGAAAGATAATGAAATTGTAAAAAACGGTGTGCTTTCAGAAAAAGATAAGAACATTGGAGCCGGAGAAGAGAAAGTTATTGAATTGAAAGACTTCCCTGAAATTCAGGCAGTAGAAGGTTCTGACTATATCTTAGAATTTAGCGCAGTATTAACAAAAGACCAGACATGGTCTGGTGCTTTCGGCGGAAAGACAGGTGATGAGATTGCGTTTGACCAGTTAATGCTTTCTTATGAAACCACAGAAAACTCTTCTGTAATTGATGTGGAAAATTCTAATGAAATTGAAATGACAGAAAATGATAAAACAGCTATAATTACAGGAAGCGAAAAAGATGGAGACAAATTCTCTGTAACAATTGATAAGACAACAGGTTATATTACAGAATATAAGGTAAACGGAAACGTTCTCTTGAAAGAGGGGCCGAAACCGAATTACTGGAGAGCACGAATCAGTAATGACCCTAATTTTACAGATGGAATGAAGAATGCAGCTGCGAATTTCAAAGTAGAAGAATGTAATGTAGAAGCAAAAGCAAAAGTTGTAAATGTTCATGTTGCAGGGATGATTGCAGGTATTAATTCTCCAAACACAATAGATTATCAGATTTATGCAAACGGAGATATTGTTGTAACAAATAGCTTTACACCTGCAGACAGCAGTGCAGTTGGCGATATTGCACAGGTCGGTATGGGAATGACTGTTCCGAAAGAGTATGAAAATGTTACTTATTATGGAAGAGGGCCACAGGAAAACTATGTGGACAGAAAGACAGGTGCAAAAATAAGTGTTTATCACGATACAGTAACGGATATGTTTGAAGATGGATATGTAAGACCACAGGAAAACGGTAATCGAAGCGATGTAAGATGGGCGGCACTGACAAATGGTGAAAATGGTAAGGGACTTATGGTTGTAGCAGAAGATACTATGAACATGAGTGCATTACATTATACATCTGAAAATATTCATGAAAGATGGAAAAATTATGGACATCCATATCAAATTCAAAAAACAGAAGATGTAATCTTGGGTGTGAGTACTGCACAAAGAGGGCTTGGTAATGCAAGCTGCGGTCCAGGTCCATTAGGCAAATACATTCTAGGAAAAGGAATGACTTACACACAGACATTCCGTATCACACCAATTACAAAAGAAGCATCAGATGCAGATACTTTTGTAAAAGAAAGAATGGAAAATAGCAAACAGGATATAGAGTCCACAATGGCTATTCAGGGAATTACATTAAACGGAAAGAAAATGGAAGGTTTTGATGCGTCTAAGAATGAATATACACATCAGATTTTTAAAGGATTAGAAATTCCGAAAGTTGATGTAATTCAAAAAGATAGCGGTGCAAAGATTGAGATTACACAGGCAACAGAAGAAAATCCAACAGCAACAATTAAAACAGTTTCCAGCTATGGAATTGAAAAAATATACACCGTAACATTTAAAATAGTAGACCAGATATATGTTAGTGATATGAGTTGGACTGTTGATAAGGCTGGTTACAGTGCAAATCTGCGAGATAAATGTACCTGTGGACAGGAGCTTGGTGTATGGGTTGACGGAAAAGCAACAAAATTCAAGAAAGGTGTAGGCTCTCATGCACCTTCAGCAGTAACGGTTTGCGTAGAAGATACAGATGCGACTACATTTAAAGCAATTGCAGGTATTGGAAAAGAGCAGACAGGAAACGGTGAAGTAAATTATGTTGTCAAAGTGGATGGCGAAGAAGTATTCCGACAGAATGCTGTAAAATTCAAAACTTCTGTTCCTGTAGAAGTGAATATCAGAGGTGCAAAAACAGTTTCTCTTATCACAGAAACAAATGGTTCCGATGGAAATGACCATGCAGTATGGGCAGATGCCAGACTTGTTCATGAAGTAGGATATCCGGAACTGGAACAAGTATTAAAAGAATATGAGGAACTGGCCAAAAAACAGGAAACAGAGAACAGTTATACAGAAGACAGTTGGAATGCTTATAAAGAATTGATTGACGCAGCAACAAAATTGCTAGATAATCCAGATGCAACAACAGAAGAAATTGCAACAGCAGTTATAAATATACAGAAAGCGAAGGACTGTTTAGTAGAAAAAGCAGGTTGGTATCAGACGGAAAATGGTTGGGAGTATTACGAAGGCGGACAGAAGACAGTTGGATGGAAAGAAATTTCTGGAACATGGTATTACTTTGATGAAGAAGCCATTATGGAAACAGGCTGGGTATCTGTAGGCGGCTATTGGTACTATCTGAATGAAAGCGGAGCTATGGAAACAGGCTGGGTGTCCGTAGGCGGCTATTGGTACTATCTGAATGAAAGCGGAGCTATGGAAACAGGCTGGGTATCCGTAGGCGGCTACTGGTATTATCTAAATGAAAGTGGAGCCATGGAGACAGGTTGGGTATCTGTAGGAGGTCACTGGTATTACCTGAATGAAAGCGGAGCTATGGAAACAGGCTGGGTATCCGTAGGAGGCTATTGGTATTACCTGAATGAAAGCGGAGTCATGGAAACAGGCTGGGTATTCGTAGATGGCTATTGGTATTATTTAAATGAAGATGGAAGCATGGCAAGTAGTCAGTGGATTGACGGTTATTATGTGGATGCATCCGGACAGATGTTGGAAAGAGTATAAGAAAGAAATGCTAAGAAAGGGAGTAGCTCATTTTGAGTTACTCCTTCTTTTGCCAATGGGAAAAATTAGTAATTTATACAAAAAATCCTTTAAAAATAAGTAAAAAAAACGAAAAAGAATACGTGTTTCCCCTTGCATAATTTATGGGATTAGTATAGAATGGACGTATAAGTGGTAGAAAGTGGTGAAAAGTGGTGCTAAATGGGTGGCTGGTGGCAGAAGTGTCTATGAGGCGCCATGGAGAATTGTAAAGGGGAGATTTACAGTTCTCACGAAAGAAGGTGAAGTTCGTATGTTCATGGGAGAATATAGCCATACAATAGATGCAAAAGGAAGGATGATTATCCCATCTAAGTTCAGAGAAGAACTGGGAGAGGAATTCGTACTTACCAAAGGATTGGATGGCTGTTTATCAATTTATCCCAACAGCGAATGGAAAGCCTTTGAAGAAAAGCTGAAAGCTTTACCACTTAATGATAAAAATGCAAGAGCCTTCTTACGTTTCTTTGTAGCCAGTGCTACAATGTGTGAATTGGACAAGCAGGGGAGAATACTCGTGCCGATAACGTTACGAGAATTTGCTGGTCTGGAAAAAGACGTGGTATTAACTGGAAATCTTACGAGAATTGAAGTCTGGAGTAAGGAGAAGTGGTTGGAAAACAGCAATTACGAAGACATGGATGCTATTGCAGAAGGTATGCAGAGTATAGGTATTGTTATCTAAGTATGCTAGGAGAGAAAAATGGAATTTAAACACCAATCCGTATTACTGGAAGAA
>CAJKQE010000079.1 GCA_905201915.1 uncultured Lachnospiraceae bacterium | reverse complement strand
GGTGAATGTAGAAGAACAGGAAGCTAATACAGATATAGTACTTTTGAATAGCAATGGAGATGAAATTTTGAGCTGGACAGCTGAAAAGGAATATTCTTCTGTCATTATAAGTAGTCCGGACATTAAAAATGGCGAGACATATACAATAAAAGCAGGAACAGCAGAACAGAGCATTACCATGGACAGTTTGGTTTATGGAAATAATTCTCAAGGAGAGAGATTTCCTGGGAATGGAGGTGAACAGGGTAACAGGAAAGAAGATGGTATGCAAGGGAAACCGGAAAAAAGAGAAAAACCTGGAGACAACAGTACCTCAGAAGGAGAAATAGGATTATGAGATCATGGTCAAAAATTGCATTATTTCCCTTATTAAAACAGGGAGAAGCCTATTTAAAGAAATTAATAGAAACTTATCCAAATGTTTGTGCTGAAGATGAATTACAATCGATTTTATACATTAAGACCAGAATTAAGACACCGGAAAGTATGATGGCAAAATTGAGGAAACGTGGACTTAGGGAAGACTCTCACACAGCACTTCAAAACACTCATGATGCAATTGGTATCAGAGTTATTTGCTCTTTCGTGGAGAATGTGTACTGTATTGAACAGTGGCTGCAAAAAAGAGACGATATTCAAATTATAGAAAAGAAAGACTATATTGCCTACCCGAAACCAAATGGTTACCGGAGCCTTCATTTGATTATACAGTTCCTGTCAAAAGACTTAAAATGTTTTACAGCAGAAATACAGATTCGCACAATTGCCATTGATTTTTGGGCAACACTGGAACATCAGATAAAATACAAAAGAAATGTACATCATGAAGAAATCATATGGAATGAACTGAAAAGATGTGCAGATGAAATTGCTTCCGTGGATTTATCCATGCAGACAATAAGAGATATTTTGCAGAGTGATACATGGGAGAAAATATAAAAAAGATATGATACAGCATATTTTCTAGTTGGTATACATAAAAAAACGGAGTATAAGAAAAACACCAAACTCCATGATTTACAGGAATTTGGTGTTTTAATACTGCCGGCAGCGGGACTTGAACCCGCACGTGGTTGCCCACAACAGATTTTGAGTCTGCCTCGTCTGCCATTCCGACACGCCGGCATTTCCTTACGGAACATTAAGTATATTATCACAGAAAAAAGAGAATTGCAAGCTTTTTTTGAAAAAAATATTAAAAACCTACAATTCTCTTTTTTACGTTATTTTTTTTGATTTCCTATTAAGTTATCATAAAAATCAAAACAATCAAATGTTGCAAAATAATCTGCAGGCTTTTCTGCACGACGTATTAACTGAACACTTCCATCTTCTTTTAAAAGTAATTCTGCAGACTTTAACTTTCCGTTATAGTTATATCCCATAGCAAAACCATGTGCACCTGTATCATGAATAACCAGAATATCGCCTTTTTGAATTTCAGGAAGCATTCTATCTATAGCGAATTTATCATTATTTTCACATAAAGAGCCTGTTATATCGTACTTATGGTTTAATGGCAGATTTTCTTTTCCCATTACCGTAATATGATGATATGCACCGTACATAGCTGGACGCATAAGATTTACTGCACAGGCATCTAATCCAATATAATCTTTATGGGTATGTTTCTCATGGATTGCCTTTGTCACAAGACAGCCATAAGGGCCCATCATAAAACGTCCCAATTCGGAATAAATGGCAACATCACCCATGCCGGCAGGAACCAGAACTTCATCAAAAACACGATGTACACCTTCTCCAATAGCACGAATATCATTTGGCTCTTGGTCTGGTGTATATGGAATACCGATACCACCTGAAAGATTGATAAAACATACCTTTGCACCTGTTTCTTTTTGAAGTCTTACTGCAAGTTCAAAGAGTTGCTTTGCCAACATTGGATAATATTCATTAGTAACCGTATTACTTGCAAGAAAGGCATGTATTCCAAATTCTTTTGCCCCCTTTTCTTTTAAAATACGAAAAGCATCAAAAATCTGCTCCTCTGTCATTCCGTATTTTGCATCCCCTGGATTATCCATAATTCCGTTGCACACTTCAAAAACACCACCTGGATTAAAACGACAGCTAATCCTCTCAGGAATTTTTCCAATGGCTTTTTCTAAAAATTCAATATGAGTAATATCATCTAAATTAATAGTAGCTCCTAATTGTGCTGCATATTGAAATTCTTCTGCCGGTGTATCATTGGAAGAAAACATAATATCTTCTCCAACGCATCCGATAGCTTCTGACAGCATCAATTCTGTATAAGAAGAGCAGTCACAGCCAAAACCATATTCTCTTAAAAGGTTAATTAAAAATGGATTGGCATTTGCTTTTACTGCAAAATATTCTTTAAATCCCTTATTCCATGAAAAAGCTTCTTTCATAGCTTTTGCATTTTCCCGAATTCCTTTTTCATCATAGAGATGAAACGGAGTTGGGTATGTTTTTATGATTCCTTCAAGCTGTTCTTTTGTAACAAATGTCTTTTTCTCCATTCTTTTCGCTCCTTTGTAATTCCTTGATTTTCACTTTTGAAAAATGAATATATTCATTATACGGAAATTAAGGGGGTTTTTCAAGTGGGATGTCCACAGAAATTATTTGACAAACAAAATATTGATAAGGTGAAATAATATTCAAAGACACTTTAGCTACATAAAGTGCAAGCCGCAAATTTTTGTAAAAGGGGTGGTTTATATAAAAAATAGAGTAAGAAAAATTATTATAGTGGGAATATCTGCAGTGTCAATGTGGATGATGTCAGTATCTGCAGAAGCTGCAGTAAGAGAAACGAAAATTCATTTTATAGCTTTAAATAATTCTACAGATGCCATTTTATTAGAGAGTAATGGTCACTATGGTTTGGTAGATTCAGGAGAAGATTGGGAATATCCAGATGGTACAGATGAACGATATCCTCTTAGAAGTGATATTACGCAAGGGATTGGGTATGAACAGCAGGTTATTCATTATTTGAAAAAACAAGGAGTAAAACAGCTGAATTTTTATATAGCAACACACTCTCACAGTGATCATATTGGCAGCGGAGATGAAATTTTAGATGCTTTTCCAACAGATAGGCTCTATATTCAGCGATATGAGGATTCTTATATTGCCGAATCAAACGAGGAGAATTTATGGGACAATCAATATATCTACGATGATATTATAGATGCTGCCAATAGAAATGGTACAGAAATTATTACAGACTTAGATTTAGCAGAGAATGAAAAATATTGTTCTTTTACCTTGGGAGATATGTCGATAAGGCTATTGAATGTTGAGCGGAAAAAAGACGAAAACGGACAGATAATACCGGTTATGGATGAAAATGAAAATTGTATTGTTGCGGAAGTTACGGCGTTTGGAAGGACTGCTCTTTTGACATCAGATATAGAACCAACAGATGGAGATACAGGGAAGATTGCAAATGATTTAATTGATAAATTAGGGGATTTACCGCAGTATCAGGTAGAAGGGGATATAGAGCCTGAATTAGAAGAAAATTATAGAAATAACGATGCTGGTAATATTGATGAGACACAGAGAAATACAGGGAAAAGAATTAGTATTGATTTAATGAAGATGAATCATCATTCCATTGATTACAATAATACAACATATTTTTTGACTTCTTTAAATCCGAAAGATGTAGTGATAACAGGGTATGAGGAATCGTTTAGTGAAAGCCAAAGAGATGCTCTTCCAAATGCAAAGGTGTATGCTACCACTAACGATTGTGCAGCTGTAATTGCAAAATTTTACAAGTCAGGTATTGAAACTTATTATAAGAAATTGTCACCAGAGTGGATGAGAATAGAAGGAGATTTGTATTATTTTGATAATAATGGCAGAACGTTTACAGATGAGGGAGTTCACAAAATTAATGGAAAAGAGTATTGCTTTGACAAGAAAGGCGCAATGGAAAAAGAAAATCGTTGGGTATTCGTTGACGGCAATTGGAAATATTGGCTTACAAGTGGGAAATTCCCAAAAAACAGTTGGCTAAGATTAGATGGAGTGACTTATTACTTGGATAAAGAGGGAAATGCTGTTGAGGGCTGGTATCAGATTGACGAAAAGTGGTACTATTTTAATGAAGATAAAGTCATGGAAGTAAATGCCTGGATAGAAGACTATTACGTAGATGCTTCCGGTGTATGGCAACCTGAAAAAAAGCAAGCGCAGTGGTTAGCTTCAGGAGATAAGTACTGGTATTCTCATGGTGATGGAAGTTATAGAACATCAGGATGGGAGCGTATTGATGGAGAGTGGTATTATTTTGATGAAATAGGTTGGATGATGACAGGCTGGAACCAGATGGGAAGCGATTGGTATTATCTGAATAGCAACGGAACCATGGCAACAGATGTATGGGTAGAAAATTGCTATTTGAAATCAGATGGAAGAATGGCTGTGTCTGAATGGGTAGAGAACGGTCAGTATTATGTAGATGAAGGCGGAAATTGGAGTGACTTAGAAAATCCGAATTAAAAAGAAGAAGCTGTGTTATCAAATCTTTTAAGTGTATTTGGTAACACAGCATTTTTCATATAATAGGAAAATTTGATTTTTTATTTTATAAAAATTGCTTTCTAATAAATAAAGATTATGACCTTAGCTGTTCAAGAATTTCATAAGGGATTTTTAAGTTGCCTTTTCCGCATCCTAAATCAATGTGGGGCTTATTGGTTCCATGAAAATCACTGCCGCCGGACTGTTTTAATCCATATCGCTTTGCTAATTGCTTTGTAAATAATTCATCGGCAGGAGTGTAAGAAACATATAAAGTTTCTATGCCATCCAAACCATTTCTGGATAATTCATTTACCAGATTTTCCAATCGTTCCTTTGATAGTTTTGTAAGAATAGGATGTGCAAAAATTGCCTTACCTCCACCTTCATGAATGAGTTGAATTGCTTGAAAAGGAGTAACTTTTTCTCTGGGGACGTAACATTTTGCATGATTTCCCAAATATCGGTCAAAAGCTTCTTTCATTGAACCTACATATTTATGATCAAAAAGAAAACGGGCAAAATGGGCACGAGTCCAAACGCTGTCGGGGAAATCTTCCTCCATGAGTTTTGTTGTTATAGGAATTCCTTCTTTTTGAAGGAGGGCAATCATCTTTTCATTACGCAAATTTCTTGAAATTTGAAATTCAGAAAGTGTTTTCTGGAAATGTGTGTTCTTCCAGTCGATATCCAGACCTACAATATGAACATCTGTGGAATTCCAAGTGGTGGACAGTTCAATACCGGGAATTATTTCTAAATTACTTCCTAAAGCAGCGCTAAAGGCTTCTTCTAAACCGTCGGTTGTATCGTGATCTGTGAGAGCGAAAGCAGCTAAGTTTTTTTTCAATGCATAATGTACTAATTCAGAAGGGGTAAAGGTTCCGTCAGAAATGGTAGAATGAACATGTAAATCAATATATTTTTTCATAAGGTGCTCCTTTCTTGCGAGAATAGCAGTATTATACCAAGTTTTATTTTATAGAAGGTATTTTCTTATAAAACAAAAAAAGAAATACCAAATGGTATTTCTTTTGCAAAGCAGTTCGTACGGGAATCGAACCCGTGTTTCCGCCGTGAGAGGGCGGCGTCTTAACCGCTTGACCAACGAACCGTACTCATACATAATACCGTGATAAATTAAAAATGTCAATAGTTTTTTTAGAAAAATAAAAAAAGAAATATTGTTGACAATAGAACTTATGTTCGATAGAATATAGAAAAGAAAAATTATTTGAAAATATCTCTAAAATGAGATATGATACATAAGACTTTGCGTTAAAATAACACAAGAAAGGAAAATGTATGGAGTGGGAATTTACAATTTTAGATATGCTGCAGAATATTCAAAATCCGGTGCTTACTAAAATTATGGCATTTATTACCATGCTGGGGGAAGCCGGGTGGTTTTGGATTGTATTAGGAATTGTTTTGTTATGTACGAAAAAATATAGAAAGTGTGGAGTCGCAGTTCTTTTTGCATTGATTTTAGATCTTATATTAGCAAATATAATTTTAAAGCCATTGGTTGCAAGACCAAGACCATGTTGGATTCGTGAGGAGATTGAACTTCTGGTGCGCGTGCCGAAGGATTATTCGTTCCCTTCCGGTCACACTATGGCATCTTTTGCTTCTGCGGGGGCATTGTTGTTTACAGAGAAAAAGTTTGGAATAGGAGCTTGCGTACTGGCGGTACTCATGGGGATTTCCAGGCTATACTTTTATGTACATTTCCCTACAGATGTTTTAGCGGGTATTGTTTTGGGGCTTTTATGTGGAATTGCCGGTGTATATTTGATGAAACGGATGCAGGATACAAAGCTTGGAAGATTTTATTCTGATGAAAAATAGTGTGGAAAATTGATATGAGTAAGTTTATTTAAGAGAGGTTTGTAAAAATGGCAAAGAAAAATACGTATGATGCCAGTAGTATTACGGTATTGGAAGGTCTGGAAGCGGTTCGTAAGCGTCCGGGTATGTATATAGGAAGTGTTTCAAGAAAAGGGTTAAATCATCTTATATATGAAATTGTGGACAATGCAGTAGATGAACATTTAGCAGGGTATTGTAAAAACATTCGAGTTACTCTGGAAAAGGATGGTTCTGCTACTATTGAAGATGATGGGCGAGGAATACCGGTAGGAATGCACGAAAAAGGAATGTCAGCAGAGCGCCTTGTTTTTACAACTTTGCATGCGGGCGGTAAGTTTGATGATTCTGTATACAAAACCAGTGGTGGACTTCACGGGGTAGGCTCTTCTGTTGTGAATGCTTTATCTGCTTTTTTAGATATTAAAGTCAGTACAGGAGGCTATGTTCATCATGACCATTATGAAAGAGGTGTTCCAACGATTCCCTTGGAAGATGGACTTTTGCCAAAGCTGGGACGTACGAAAGTGACAGGAACTTGTATTAATTTTTTGCCGGATGATGAAATTTTTGAAAAGACCAGATTTTCTTCTACAGAAGTAAAAAGTCGTTTACATGAAACAGCTTATCTAAATCCGGAGCTGACCATTCTTTTTCAGGATAAAAGAGGAATAGAGCCGGAAGAAATTGTTTTTCATGAACCGGATGGAATTGTAGGTTTTATTAAGGATTTGAATAAAAAAAGTGAATGTATTCATGAGCCTGTTTATTTTAAAGGAGAAAGTGATGGGATTACTGTAGAAGTGGCATTTCAGTATGTAAATGAATTTCGGGAAAACGTACTGGGATTTTGTAATAATATCTATAATTCAGAAGGTGGAACGCATCTTACAGGATTTAAAACTACTTTTACATCTGTTATGAATACTTATGCCAGAGAACTTGGCATTTTAAAAGAAAAAGATAGTAATTTTACCGGTGCAGATGTGCGTAATGGTATGACTGCTGTAGTTTCGATTAAGCACCCGGCACCTAGATTTGAAGGGCAGACAAAGACAAAACTGGATAATCAGGATGCATCAAAAGCAACAGGTAAAGTTACAGGAGAGGAAATTGTATTATATTTTGACAGGAATTTAGATGTGCTGAAAAGTGTTCTTGCCTGTGCAGAGAAATCAGCAAAAATACGTAAAACAGAAGAAAAGGCAAAAACCAATTTATTGACAAAGCAGAAATATTCTTTTGATTCTAATGGAAAGCTATCTAATTGTGAAAAGAGGGATCCTTCTTTGTGTGAGATTTTTATTGTGGAAGGGGATTCTGCGGGAGGAAGTGCAAAAAGTGCCAGAGACAGAAGTTTTCAGGCAATTCTTCCAATCAGAGGAAAAATCTTAAATGTAGAGAAAGCTACCATTGATAAGGTTCTTGCTAATGCAGAAATTAAAACTATGATTAATGCGTTTGGTTGTGGATTTTCAGAAGGTTATGGAAATGATTTTGATATTACAAAGCTCCGTTATAATAAAATTATAATTATGGCAGATGCAGATGTAGATGGAGCACATATTTCTACTTTGCTGCTTACGTTATTTTATCGTTTTATGCCTGAATTGATTTATGAGGGACATGTGTACATCGCAATGCCTCCACTGTATAAAGCAATGCCTGCAAAAGGTAAAGAAGAATATCTTTATGATGACAAGGCATTGGAACGATACAGAAAGAGTCATAAAGGCAGCTTTACTCTGCAAAGGTATAAAGGTTTAGGCGAAATGGATGCGCAGCAGCTTTGGGAAACTACCTTAAATCCAGAGACAAGAATGCTGCGTCTGGTAGAAATTGAAGATGCAAGAATGGCATCAGAAGTCACGGAAATTCTTATGGGTACAGAAGTACCTCCAAGAAAAGCATTTATTTATGAGCATGCTAGGGATGCCCAGTTAGATATATAGGAGATTGAAGATGGCTGATATACAGGAAAATATTATTAGAACCGAATATTCGGAAATTATGCAGAAATCATATATTGATTATGCTATGAGTGTTATAATTGCCAGAGCACTTCCTGATGTACGTGATGGATTAAAACCGGTACAGAGAAGAACGTTGTATGATATGTATGAATTGGGAATTCGATATGACAGACCTTATCGAAAATGCGCCCGTATTGTAGGAGATACCATGGGTAAATATCATCCACATGGTGATAGCTCTATATATAAAGCTCTTGTAGTAATGGCACAGGAATTTAAAAAAGGGCTTCCTCTTGTAGATGGTCATGGGAATTTTGGCTCTATTGAAGGAGATGGGGCAGCTGCTATGCGATATACAGAAGCTCGCCTTCAAAAAATCACACAGGAAGTTTATTTAAGTGACATGGACAAGCATGTAGTAGATTTCTTGCCTAATTTTGATGAAACAGAAAAAGAGCCGGAAGTTTTACCGGTAAAAATTCCAAATCTTCTTATAAATGGAGCAGATGGAATTGCTGTAGGTATGGCAACCAGCATACCGCCCCATAATTTGGGAGAAGTGATTGATGCAGTGATTGCATATATGAAAAATAATGAGATTACTGTTAAAGAGTTAATGGAATATATTAAGGGGCCTGATTTTCCTACAGGTGGTATTGTTGTAAATAAGGATGATTTACTTTCTATTTATGAAACAGGAACGGGAAAAATTAAAATTCGCGGAAAAGTAGAAGTAGAAAAAGGAAAAAACGGGAAATCTTTATTAGTAATTACAGAAATTCCTTATACTATGATAGGCGCTAATATTGGGAAGTTTTTAAATGATGTAGCAGCTTTAAGTGAAAGCAAAAAGACAACGGATATTGTAGATATTGCAAATCAGTCTTCAAAAGAAGGAATTCGCATTGTTATTGAATTGAAAAAAGGCGCTGATGTAGAAAATCTGAAAAATATGCTCTACAAAAAAACACGTTTGGAGGATACTTTTGGTGTAAATATGCTGGCAGTAGCCGATGGTAAGCCGGAGACATTGAGCTTAAAGCAGATTATTGAGCACCATGTGGATTTTCAGTTCGACATTGCCACCAGAAAATATACCAGTCTTTTGGAAAAAGAAAGAGAAAATCAGGAAGTACAGGAAGGCCTTATAAAAGCTTGTGATGTAATCGATTTAATTATTGAAATTTTAAGAGGAAGTAAAAACAGAGAACAGGTGAAAAAATGTCTGATTGATGGAGAAACAGAAGGGATTCATTTCAAGACCAAGACAAGTGAACGTCAGGCGAAAAAACTTCACTTTACAGAACGTCAGGCAACGGCAATTTTAGATATGCGTCTTTATAAGTTAATAGGGCTGGAAATTGAAACACTTGTGGCAGAACATGAAGAGACTATGAAAAAAATTGCTTTATATGAAGATATTTTGAATAACTATTCTTCTATGTCTAAAGTGATCATAAAAGAACTGCAAAAGGTAAAGAAAGAATATAGCAGAGTACGTCGCACAGTAGTAGAAAATGCGGCAGAAGCTGTTTATGAAGAAAAGAAAATAGAGGAAATGGAAGTTGTCTTTTTGATGGATCGTTTTGGATATGCCAGAACCATTGACAAATCTACTTATGAAAGAAATAAAGAGACAGCTGACAGCGAAAATAAATATGTATTTACCTGCATGAATACAGGGAAAATCTGTTTATTTACAGATGCAGGAAGAATGCATACTATTAAGGTACAGGAACTTCCATTTGGAAAATTCAGGGATAAAGGAATACCGGTAGATAATGTAAGTAATTATGACAGTGCAGCAGAACAAATTGTTTTGGCAGGTAGTATGTCAGAGATTATTCATACAACATTGTGTTTTGTTACATCAAAAGGTATGGTAAAATTAGTAGAAGGCAAAGAATTTGATGTGGCAAAAAGAACGATTTCCTCTACAAAGCTGATAGAAGAAGACAGTATTGTTATGGTACAGAATGCAGAACCTATGGAGCATTTAGTTTTACAGACAAAAGAAGGGTATTTCCTGAAGTTTTTAAAAGCAGAAATTCCATATAAGAAGAAAACAGCTCTTGGTGTAAGAGGAATAAAAATGAACGAAAGCGATTGTGTAGAACACGCTTATATGCTGGAAAATCGTACAGAATATCCGATTTCTTATAAAGAAAAAACAATGGTGTTAAATAAATTAAAACTTGGAAAGCGTGATACAAAGGGGATAAAGACACGAGTGTAAAGCAGGAAAAGAGGTGGATAGTTGAAGAAAAAAAGAAAAATAGGAACCTTTTTTCTGATAATCTTTTTAATCGTAAGTTTATCCGGGTGTCTGCCAAA
>CAJKQE010000078.1 GCA_905201915.1 uncultured Lachnospiraceae bacterium | reverse complement strand
GTGAACTGTGTTCATGCAGAAAATGCAAACTCTTTAAAAGAGGCATTAAAAGAGGCAGACATAATAGCTGCTCCTGTTCCTTTTTTGAAAGATGGAGAAATATTTTCAAAAGAGAAAAAAGAAGATTTATCTTTAGATTGTATTCTTGAGTATGCACCTGTGGGTTGCCGGATATTTGCAGGAGGAATTCCTATCAGCTTTTCAAAAAAAGCAGAGAAAAAAGGAATTACCTGCACAGATTATTTAAAAGATTGTCGTACTGTTATGGAAAATACCATTGCTGTGGCAGAAGGAACACTGGCAGAGGCGATGAAAAGGAGTGACAGAAATTTATATAAAAGTTTTTGTGTTGTTATGGGATATGGCAGGTGTGGAAGCACATTAGTTTCCTATTTAAAAAGAATGGGTTGTTATGTAGCTGTTTATGAGAGAGAGGAAGCGCTGAGTGCAAGAGCTGCTTTACTGGCAGACGAAGTTATAATGAAAGACAGAGTTCCTCTTTATTTGGAACAGGCAGATTATATTTTCAATACAATTCCGGCAATGGTTCTTCCAAAAGCATTGCTTGAATACGTACCAAAGAATGCCTTGATTTTAGATTTGGCATCTTCTCCGGGAGGAGTGGATTTTGAAGCTGCAAAAGAAAAGGGGATACAGGCTGTTTTGCTTCCGGGACTTCCGGGAACTTATGCACCAAAATCTTCAGCACAAATTTTAGGAGAGATGATAAAAAGAAAAGGAAAAAGGGAATAGTTGTTTGGGAGGGAGAAATTATGGAATTGAAAGGCAAACAGATTGGAGTGGCGATTACCGGTTCTTTCTGTGCGTATAAAAATTTATTTACAGAATTGGAAAATCTGGTCTTAGAAGGTGCAATGGTGCAGACGATTTTTTCAAATTCTGCTCAGAAGATAGACAGCCGTTTTGGAAATGCAGAGGATTTTATAAAACGGGCGGAGGAGATTACCGGAAAAGAAGTCATGAAAACTATTGCACAGGCAGAGCCTATTGGACCGAAAAAGCTTCTTGATCTTTTGATTATTTTACCTTGTACGGGAAATACCATTGCAAAGCTGGCAAACGGTATTACAGATACACCGGTGCTTATGGCGGCTAAGGCACATCTTCGAAATGAAAAACCGCTTTTGTTATCCATTTCTACAAACGATGCTTTGGGAATGAATATGAAAAATATCGGGCTTTTAATGAATGCAAAAAATATTTATTTTGTGCCTTTTGGTCAGGATAACGCAGAAAAAAAGCCAAACTCTATGATTGCCCATACCAATCTTTTAATTCCGGCAGCAAAAGCTGCTTTGGAAGGAAAACAATATCAGCCTATTATTCAGTAAAGGAGCAAGGACATGAGAGGATTTTTTGATTTTGAATCAGGAGCTTTGGAGGATGAGATTGCTTTTGACGGAGTTATATACAATTCAGAGGAATTAAAAAGAGAATTAAGAGGCAGAGGGGTGAAATTTACAAAAGGCGATGCATTAGAAATATGTTTAAAGGGATATCGAGAATACGGGGGAGATTTTTTTAGAAAAATAAACGGAGCCTTTGCTCTGGCACTTTGGGATGGGAAGAAAAGAAGAACTGTACTTTGTCGGGATAAGATAGGAATAAAACCTTTATATTATACCAGGATAAGAAATAAGATTTTCTTTGGCTCGAAAATTCAGGATGTGCTGGAAAAATCAGGAATAGATGCGGTTGTAACAAAGGAGGGACTCTGTGAAATTTTTGCGCTGGGACCTGCCAAAAGTCGTACGAACAATATTTTTCAGCATATTGAGGAAGTGCTTCCGGCGCAGTATATTGTTTTTGAAAGTGGAAAAACGGAAAAGAGCAGGTATTGGCAGTTGGAAAGCCATGTACATGAAGATACTTTCCCTGAAACAGTGGAGAAGACGGCATGGTTGATTAAGGATGCTGTGAAAAGGCAGATGCAGGCAGATGTGCCTATATGCACTTTTTTGTCAGGGGGGATAGACAGCAGTCTGGTAACAGCAATCTGTGCAAAAGAGTTGAAAAAGCAGGGGCAGCAGCTGGATACTTTTTCTTTTGATTTTGAAGGAAATCAAAAGTATTTTAAGGCAAATGCTTTTCAGCCCAGTCAGGATAGACCATGGGTAGAAAAAATGGTACAGTATGCAGGTACAAAACATCGATATCTGGAATGTGATAATGAAGATTTGGTATCGTATCTGTATAAGGCGGTAGATGCGGCAGATTTGCCTTGTATGGCAGACGTAGAAGGCTCAATGTTGTATTTTTGTGAACAGACGGTAAAAGAAAGAAAAGTAGTTTTAACCGGTGAAGGAGCAGATGAAATTTTCGGTGGATATCCGTGGTTTTATAAGGAAGAAAGCTTTGCAAGGAGAGCGTTCCCATGGTCTTTCGATATGAAAACTCGTCAGACGCTCCTTTTGGATGAATGGATAGAACGTCTTCCTATGGAGGAATATGCAAGGGAAGCGTATGAAAAAACCATAGCAGACACACCGGTTCTCGAAGGCGAAAAAGGCAGGGGAAAAAGACGCAGGGAGATTGCTTATCTGAATTTAAAATGGTTTATGGCAACACTTTTAGACAGAATGGACAGAACCAGCCGATATTGTAATCTGGATGCAAGAGTACCTTTTGCAGATGAGCGAATTGTACAGTATTTATGGAATGTGCCTTGGGATATGAAATATAAAAACCATACAGTAAAAGGGCTGTTGCGCTTTGCAGGAGAGGGATTGCTGCCGAAGGACATTTTATGGAGAAAGAAAAGTCCTTATCCAAAGACTTATAATCCTTTTTACGAAAAAATGCTGGGAGAAGAATTAAAAGGTGTTTTGGCAAGACAGGATGCCCCTGTAAAACAGTTTTTAGATGCAGAGAAAGTAAAGAGGTTTTTAAGCAGTCCTTCTGACTATGGAAAACCTTGGTATGGTCAGCTTATGGCAGGACCGCAGATGCTGGCATATATGCTGCAGGTGAATTACTGGTTGGAAAAATATAAAATAAAAATAAAAGAATAATGGTTTTATTAAAAATCTGCAAGGCAGAGGAGAGGGGCTTGCCCCTTCTCCTGTTTTTGTGTTATTCTAAAGAGAAAGATAAATTCTACACCCGATTATGAAAGGGGAATATGAAAATATGAAAAAATTAGTAAATTTGCTGGAGAAGCTGGAGTATCAGTGTCTTCAGGGTACAATGGATAAAGAAATTACAGATATTACATTTGATTCCAGAAAAGCAGAAAAAGGTTGTCTGTTTTTCTGTATAAAAGGTGCGGTTTCTGATGGACATACTTATGCCAAAGAGGTAGCAGAAAAAGGCGCTGCTGTTTTAATTGTACAGGATAAAGTGGAAGTACCGGAAGAAGTAACCGTTATTCAGGTGGAAAACAGCCGCTATGCTATGGCATGTATTTCAGCCGCATGGTTCGGACATCCGGCAGAAAAGTTAAAAACCATAGGAATTACAGGAACAAAAGGAAAAACAACCACAACCTATCTTGTAAAGTCTATTTTAGAAAATGCAGGCTATAAGACAGGTCTTATCGGAACCATTGAAACAATTATAGGAGAGAAGAAAATCCCTTCTGCCAATACTACACCAGAGTCCTATCTAGTTCAGAAATATTTTGCAGAGATGGTAGAGGCTGGCTGCGACAGCGTAGTTATGGAAGTCTCCTCTCAGGGATTGATGCTTCACAGAACTGCAGGTTTTCAGTTTGATATTGGTATTTTTACAAACATTGAGCCGGACCATATCGGGCCTAATGAGCACAAAGATTTTGCAGATTATCTCCGTTGTAAGGCACTTTTGTTTAAACAGTGTAAAGTGGGTATTTTCAATGCCGATGCAGAGCATTTAGATGAGATTTTAGAGGGACATACCTGTGAGGTGGAAACCTTTGGATTTTCAGAAAAAGCAGATTTAAGAGCAGAAAACACGAAACTGGTAACAGGAAAAGGAACACTGGGAATTGCTTATGATGTAAAAGGTTTGATGAATTTCCCTGTAGAAATTGATTTGCCGGGAGCATTTAGTGTATATAATTCTCTTACTGCCATTGCAGTGTGCAGGCATTTTGGTGTAACACCTGAGAATATTCAAAAAGCATTAAAACAGGCAAAGGTAAAAGGCAGAATTGAAATGGTGAAGGTTTCTGATGAATTTACTTTGATGATTGATTATGCGCACAATGCTATGAGTTTGGAAAGTCTTTTGACAACTTTAAAAGAGTATAAACCAAACCGTCTGGTATGTCTGTTTGGATGTGGAGGAAATCGTTCGAAACTTCGCCGCTATGAAATGGGAGAAGTATCAGGGAAACTGGCAGATTTAACTATTATTACTTCGGATAATCCACGTGATGAAGAACCGCAGGAAATTATTGATGATATTAAGATTGGCATTGGAAAGACAAGTGGAAAATACGTGGAAATTATTGACAGAAAAGAAGCCATTGCTTATGCCATTCATCATGGTCAGCCGGGAGATATTGTAGTTCTGGCAGGAAAAGGCCACGAAGATTATCAGGAAATCAAAGGAAAAAAATATCCTATGGATGAGCGTGTGCTTATTCAGGAGATTTTGGAAGAAGATAGACAGAATAAATGAGCAAAGTTTACGCAGATATTATTGTAGATATTTCTCAGGAAAAGCTGGATAAAAGCTTTCAGTATGAAATTCCCAGGGATTTACAAAATCAGGTAGAAATAGGAAAGAAAGTGCTGGTTTCTTTTGGGAACGGAAGCAGAAAAATAAGCGGTTATGTCATTGGTATTTCAGATACGCCGAAGATTTCACCGGAGAAAATAAAGCCTGTTTTAGAAGTAGTTACACAGGGGATAGAAATTGAGTCCCATTTAATTTCCCTTGCAGGCTGGATTGCCAGAAGTTATGGTTCTACTATTAATCAGGCATTAAAAACTGTGCTTTTAGTAAAAGAAAAAACTTCTGCAAAAGAAAAAAAATATATACGCCTTGTGATTTCAAAAGAGGAAGGGCAAGCTTATTTTGCAGAATTTACAAGAAAGCATTATCTGGCAAAAGCTCGCCTTATGGAAGCTCTTTTACAGGAACAGGTGCTGGAGTATAAGGAAACCATGGAGCGTTTAAAGCTTTCTTCACCTGTGATTAAGGGAATGGAAGAAAAGAATTTGATTTCCGTTGAAAGGGAGCGTATGTATCGTACTCCTGTGCCAAAAGATATACAAAAGGGATATGAATATCAGCTTTCGAAAGAACAGCAGGATGTTGTAGGTGAAATTTTAAATGAGTGGGAGAAGGAAAATCCCCGTCCCTGTCTTATAAAAGGAGTAACAGGAAGCGGTAAAACACAGGTCTATATGGAACTTATAGATACTGTGTTAAAGAGGGGAAAGCAGGTAATTGTGCTTATACCGGAGATTGCATTGACTTACCAGAATGTATCACGATTTTATAGCCGTTTTGGTTCTTGTGTGTCAGTGATTAACTCCCGTTTGTCTGCAGGAGAGCGTTTTGACCAGTTTGAAAGGGCAAAAAAGGGAGAAATATCGATTGTTATTGGCCCACGCTCTGCATTATTTACTCCTTTCCCAAATCTGGGTTTGATTTTAATTGATGAAGAACACGAGGACTCTTATAAAAGTGAAAAAACACCATGTTATCATGCCAGAGAAACTGCTATTCAGAGAGGGAAAATTGAGGATGCATGGGTAGTCATGGGTTCAGCTTCTCCCAGTGTGGAGAGTTATTATAGAGGAAAAACAGGTGAATATCAGCTTTTATATCTGAATAAAAGATATGGAGGGAAAGAGCTTCCTCAGGTAGATATCATAGATTTAAGAGAAGAATTAAAGGCGGGAAACCGTTCTATTTTCAGTCAGGTCTTAATTGAGAAAATTCAGGACAGATTGCAGAAAAAAGAGCAGAGTATTTTATTCCTTAATAGAAGAGGATATACAGGATTTGTCAGTTGCAGATCCTGTGGTTATGTAATGAAATGTCCCCATTGTGATGTTTCCCTTACAGCTCACAGAAATGGAAAAATGATCTGTCATTATTGTGGTTATGAAATACCACAGGTAAAAACCTGTCCTTCCTGTGGCTCACCTTATATAGGAGGATTTAAAGCAGGAACACAGCAAATAGAAACACTGCTGAGTAAAAGCTTTCCAGACGCAAAAATTCTGCGTATGGATGCAGATACTACAAAAAATAAAGGCGGACATGAAAAAGTGTTATCCGCTTTTGCAGCAGGGGAAGCGGATATTCTCATTGGTACACAAATGATTGTGAAAGGTCATGATTTTCCAAATGTGACTTTTGTGGGAGTGTTGGCAGCGGATTTGTCTTTGTACAGTGATGACTATCGGGCTTCTGAAAAAACATTTCAGCTTCTTTTGCAGGCAGTAGGAAGAGCCGGACGAGGAAATAAAAAAGGTGAGGCTGTTATTCAAACCTATCATCCGGAACATTACAGTATTTTGGCAGCAGCGGCGCAGGATTATGAAGCTTTTTATCAGGCAGAGATTGGCTATCGTCTTTTGATGGATTATCCGCCAGCTGCTTTTATGACAGCGATTAGAGGCTCTTGTAAAAATGAAGAATTATTAAAACAGGCAATGGAATATTGCAGAAAATATATAGAAAAAATATATAAAAAAGAAGATTTGATTTTAGTAGGACCTGCTCCGGAAGCTGTTGCAAAGGTGCAGGATTACTATAAAATGGTTTTATATATGCGCCATGAAAATAGAGAAATTTTGGTTAAGTTAAAAGATGCACTGGAAAAATATATTGCAGTAAACAGAGGTTTTCAGGACATTTATATACAATTTGATTTTAACGTTTAGAAAAGGAGAGAAAAAATGGCATTAAGACAAATAAGAACACAGGGTGACGATATACTTGCAAAAGAATGTAGAAAGGTAGAAAAAATGACTCCGAAAATCAGAGAGCTCATTGACGACATGTTTGATACCATGTATGAAGCTTATGGAGTGGGACTTGCAGCGCCTCAGGTAGGAATTTTAAAACAGATTGTAGTTATTGATACTACGGGAGAAGACCCTATTGTATTGATTAATCCGGAAATTCTTGAAACTTCCGGTTCTCAGACAGGAGAGGAAGGATGCCTGAGTGTGCCGGGTATGGCAGGTACAGTAACACGTCCAAATTATGTAAAAGTAAGAGCCTTTGATGAAGATATGCAGGAATTTATTTTAGAGGGAGAAGAACTTTTGGCAAGAGCAATCTGTCATGAAACCGATCATCTCCATGGAAGATTATATACAGAATTAGTAGAAGGTGAACTTCATCGCACAAGCTATGAGGAGGATGAAGCATGAGAGTAGTATTCATGGGAACACCCGACTTTGCAACGGGAACCTTAGAAGAAATTGTAAAAAGCGGTTATGATGTAGTAGGAGTAGTAACACAGCCGGACAAACCAAAGGGAAGAGGGAAAAATCTCATGCCTACACCGGTAAAAGAAGTTGCTTTGAAATATAGTTTGCCTGTATATCAGCCCAAAAGAGCAAAAGATCCGGAATTTATCGAAACTTTAAGAGGTTTAAAACCAGATGTTATTGTAGTAGCTGCTTTTGGGCAGATTATCACAAAAGAAATTTTGGAAATGCCTCGTTTTGGATGTGTAAATGTGCATGCATCTTTGCTTCCGGCATATAGGGGAGCAGCCCCTATTCAATGGGCTGTAATCAATGGAGATAAGGAATCCGGCGTTACAATTATGCAGATGGATGAAGGAATTGATACCGGAGATATGATGGACAAAGTTATTGTTCCCATTGCGGAAGATGAAACAGGCGGAAGTTTATTTGATAAATTAAGTGAAGCAGGAGCAAAGCTTTGTGTAAAGGTTTTAAAAGATTTAGAAGAAGGCAAAGCAGTAAGAGAAAAACAGCCGAAAGAGAGTACAACTGCTTATGCATCCATGATTAACAAGGGCATGGGAGAAATTAAATGGGAGCGTAAGGCAAAGGAGATTGAACAGTTAATTCGTGGTTTAAATCCATGGCCAAGCGCTTACACAAAAATTCATGGAAAAATGTTAAAGCTTTGGAAAGCAGATGTTTTAGAGGATACTGCCCATAAACAGACAGGAGAAATCGTAAAAATCGAAAAAGATGGTATTTGCGTACAGACAGGAGAGGGACTGTTGAAAATCCGTGAGCTTCAGTTAGAAGGGAAGAAACGCATGGATACAGCATCTTTCCTGAGAGGTTACTCTGTTTCAGAAGGGGAAATCCTTGGGTAAAAGAATTAGAGGATTGGATAGAGTATGATAAATAAGGTGAATTTAAGAGAACTGGTACTGGGAATTTTGTTAGAAATCAATAAAGAGGGGCAGCATAGCCACCTGGTAATTCGCAGTACATTAGAGAAATATCAATATCTGGAAAAGCAGGAAAGAGCTTTTATTACAAGAGTTTGCGAAGGAACATTAGAATACAAGCTGCGTTTAGATTATATTCTAGACCAGTATTCTTCCGTACCTGTAGAAAAGATGAAGCCGGTTATCCGTGAAATTTTAAGAAGCAGCGTATATCAGCTTTTATATATGGATAATGTGCCGGACAGTGCAGTTTGCGATGAAGCAGTAAAATTGGCAAGAAAAAAAGGATTTTATAATCTTACAGGATTTGTCAATGGAGTTTTAAGAAAAGTAGCAAGAGATTACACCAGTATTCATTTTCCGGAAAAAAATCAGCCGATAGAATATCTTTCCGTTCTGTATTCTATGCCAAAGTGGCTGGTAGAAAAATTTTTGGCAGAGTATGGATTTGAAAAGACCGAGAAGATGTTGGAAGCATTTTTAAAAGAAAAACCTACGACTATCCGTATTCGCCAGCATTTGGTGGATAAAGATGCTGTGTTAGACAGCTTGAAAAGACAGAATGTAACGGTTGAGCCGGCTCCATACGTGAAAAATGCCTATTATATAAAGAATTATGATTATCTTCCGGCATTGGAAGCTTTTCGTATGGGAAATATTCAGGTGCAGGATGTAAGTTCCATGCTAGTGGGAGAAGTGGCTGATCCAAAAGAAGGAGATTATGTCATTGACTTATGTGCAGCACCGGGAGGAAAGACTTTGTGTATTGCAGATAAGTTAAAAGGAACGGGGCGAATAGATGCCAGGGATATCAGCAGAACAAAGACGGACCTTATAAGGGAAAATGCTATTCGTCAGAACTTTTTAAATGTAGTGGTTACTGAAAAGGATGCAACTCAGTTAGACTCAGAGTCCTTTGAAAAAGCAGACATTCTCATTGCAGATGTACCTTGTTCCGGTCTGGGAGTAATCGGAAAGAAAACAGATATTAAATATAATATTACGCAGACAGGAATTGCGGAACTTGTGAATTTGCAGAGAAAAATTCTGGAACAGGCTTCTACTTATGTAAAACCGGGAGGTATTTTGATTTATAGTACGTGTACCATTAACAGAGAAGAAAATATTGAAAATGTCCGCTGGTTTGTGGAAAACTATCCTTATGAGTTAGAAAGCATTGATGATTATTTATGTGAAGAGCTGAGAAGTGATACTACCAAGGAAGGGTATCTGCAGCTTCTTCCGGGTGTACATGATTGTGATGGCTTTTTCATTGCCAGATTAAAGAGGAAAACAGAATGGAACAAATAGAAATAAAATCTCTAAGTCTGATGCAGTTAAAAAATACCATGATTGAAATGGGAGAAAAAGCTTTTCGTGCAAAGCAGATTTATGAGTGGCTGCATCAGAAACAGGCAGAAAGCTTTGATGAAATGAGCAACTTATCTGCGGTCCTTCGAGAAAAACTAAAAGAGCGCTGTGTACTGACTACTTTAAAGATGTTGGAGGTACAAACTTCTAAAATAGATGGAACACAGAAATATCTTTTTGCCCTTCCTGACGGAAATGTGGTGGAAAGTGTGTTAATGAAATATAAGCACGGAAACAGTGTATGTATTTCTTCTCAGGTAGGATGTAAAATGGGATGCAGATTTTGTGCATCCACCATCGGAGGCTGGACCAGAAACCTGCTTCCTTCAGAAATGTTGGAGCAGATTTATCGTATTCAAAGGTTATCCGGAGAGAGAGTTTCTAATGTAGTTGTTATGGGAACAGGGGAACCTCTTGACAATTATGATAATCTTCTGCAGTTTATTCGTCTTTTAACAGATGAAAATGGTTTACATATCAGTCAGAGAAATGTTACAGTGTCTACCTGTGGTATTGTACCGAAAATGTATGAGCTGGCAGAGGAGAATTTACAGATTACACTGGCAATTTCTCTTCATGCTTCTAATCAGGCGAAACGTGCAGAACTAATGCCTATAGCGAATAAATATTCTATTAATGAGGTATTGGAAGCCTGTAGAAATTATTTTGAGAAAACAGGCAGAAGGCTTACTTTTGAATACAGTCTTGTAGGCGGAAAGAATGATACAAAAGAGGATGCCGAGGAGCTGGCGCATTTAATTAAAGGATTAAACTGTCATGTAAATTTAATCCCTGTAAATCCTATTAAGGAGAGGGATTACGTGCAGTCAGACAAAAAAGTTATAGAGAATTTTAAAAATAAACTTGAAAAATACCAAATAAATGTTACTATTAGAAGGGAAATGGGCCGAGATATTGACGGAGCCTGTGGACAGCTAAGGAAAAGTTATATCGATAAGAAAGAGGACTCGTAGGATGAAATCATATTCT
>CAJKQE010000077.1 GCA_905201915.1 uncultured Lachnospiraceae bacterium | reverse complement strand
CATACTAGATTATCACATCTGTATCTCTCTGTCAAGAACTTTTTTTAACTTTTTTTGCTGTTCTCTTGTATCTCGTTGACAGCTCACTTATAATATCATGGTTTATATCTTCTGTCAACACTTTTTTTACTTTTATTTACATATTTTTCATTCAATATCTTAGAAATAGCTCTCTTATAAAAAAACAGGACAAGCTTTTCATTCTGCTTGTCCTGAAAAATTCAAAATTTATTCATCAATACTATAGTTTGGAGCTTCTTTTGTAATATGAATATCATGTGGATGAGATTCTTTTAAAGACGCTGCTGAAATCTTAACAAAATTTCCAGTTTCTTTCAATGTCTCAATATCCTTTGCACCACAATATCCCATTCCGGAACGAAGACCACCAATTAACTGGAATACAGTATCTTCTACATGTCCTTTGTATGCAACACGACCTTCTACGCCTTCTGGTACAAGTTTCTTTGCATCCTGCTGGAAATAACGATCTTTACTTCCATTTTCCATAGCAGAAATAGATCCCATTCCTCTGTATACTTTATATTTTCTTCCCTGATATAATTCAAAATCTCCAGGGCTCTCGTCACAACCTGCAAAGATACTTCCCATCATACATACATTTGCACCTGCTGCAATAGCTTTTGTCATATCTCCTGAATACTTAATACCACCATCTGCGATAATTGGAATTCCATATTCTTTTGCGACTTCATAGCAATCCATAACTGCTGTAATCTGAGGAACACCAATACCTGCAACTACACGTGTTGTACAGATAGAACCTGGTCCGATTCCAACTTTTACAGCATCAACACCTGCTTCAATTAATGCTTTTGTAGCTTCTCCTGTAGCGACATTTCCTGCAATCAGCTGTAATTCAGGATATTTTCCTTTGATTTCACGAACTGCTTTTAAAATATTTGCAGAATGTCCATGTGCAGAGTCTACCACAATAACGTCAACATTTGCTTTTACAAGAGCATCTACTCTTGCCATAACATTTGCAGTAATACCAACTGCAGCACCGCACAAAAGACGTCCCTGTGCATCTTTTGCAGATAACGGATATTTAATCTGCTTTTCAATATCTTTAATTGTAATAAGACCTTTTAAATTGAAGTTTTCATCTACAATTGGAAGTTTTTCTTTTCTGGATTTTGCTAAAATCTTCTTTGCTTCCTCTAATGTTACGCCTTCATGTGCTGTAACTAAATTTTCTGATGTCATGCATTCCTTGATTTTTCTTGAAAAATCTTCTTCAAACTTCAGGTCACGGTTGGTAATAATACCTACCAGTTTTCTACCTTCTGTAATCGGCACACCTGAAATACGGAATTTTGCCATGAGATCATTGGCATCTGCCAGTGTATGTTCTGGGGACAGATAAAATGGATCTGTAATAACTCCGTTCTCAGAACGTTTTACCTTATCTACTTCCTCTGCCTGTTCTTCGATTGTCATGTTTTTGTGAATGATACCAATACCACCCTGTCTCGCCATGGCAATCGCCATACGATGTTCAGTAACTGTATCCATACCTGCACTCATCATCGGAATATTTAATTTCACTTTTTTTGTCAGATATGTTGATAGTTCAACCTGATTTGGAATTACTTCTGAATATGCAGGAACTAAAAGTACGTCATCGAAAGTAATTCCTTCGCCAATAATCTTACCCATCTTGGTTCTCCCTTCAATTTATTTATAGTATAGTAATATAGCAAATTACGACAAAACTGTCAATCCACAAAAACCTTTCTCGGACATGATTTTTGAATATTTTCAATTAATGTCTGATCCGGTTCCAGCAATACTTTACAGACTTCCTTTTCACTGGGAATAATCATGGCAAATATCTTATGATTTTTATTTCCTGATGAAAAGTCCAAAACTTTTAATTTTGTATTATGATTTTGGTAATCCATTCTATGTGAATTGACTGGTGCCATAATCTCCATTTTCGTCAAATCAAAGGACTGTACGCGTTTTCTCTTTGACTTCGCCATAATCTTATCAATATCTAATTCACCATTTACATAGACATACTCATATTCCAAATCTAAATTTGGCAAAATAAAATATGCCGCAATACCAAGACCAAGCGCTAAAACCCACGCCAATGGAAGAATCACACCTACTACTGCAGTTGTCGCAATCAGTCCTATCAGCAGGAATTTAATTGCTTTGTCTTTTCCAGTCTGCTCTTTTTTAACCAGCAGTTCTGAATACGAGTCATTCATTTTCTATTCCTCCTATATGTTCAGTTTTCTAAAAAATAGTGTATCACAAATACCCCTTTGTTGCAAGAAAGGAAAAGCCGGTGTTCTTACTTTGAACACCGGCTAAAAATTTATTTTCTTACATCATTCCCATTCCTGGAGCACCTGCTGGCATCGCTGGAGTTTCTTCTTTAATTGTAGAAACAACTGCTTCTGTTGTAAGTAATGTACCTGCTACACTTGTTGCATTCTGTAATGCACTTCTTGTAACTTTTGCTGGGTCCAGAATACCTTTTTTAACCATATCTACATATTCTTCATGTAATGCGTCAAATCCTGTACCAACTTCAGACTCTCTTACTTTATTAATGATAACAGAACCTTCCAGTCCGGCATTTGCTGCAATATGGAATAATGGCGCTTCTAAAGCTTTTAATACTACTTTTGCACCTGTTTTTTCATCACCATCTAAAGTATCTACAATTTTTGCTACTTCTTTAGATGCATGGATATATGCAGAACCACCACCTGCAATAACACCTTCTTCTACGGCTGCTCTTGTAGCATTTAAAGCGTCTTCCATACGAAGTTTAGCTTCTTTCATTTCTGTTTCTGTAGCAGCACCTACACGAATAACAGCAACACCACCTGCTAATTTTGCAAGTCTTTCCTGTAATTTTTCTTTATCAAATTCAGATGTAGTTTCTGCAATCTGATGTTTAATCTGAGCAACTCTTGCATCGATTTCTTCTTTTTCACCCATACCATCTACGATAACAGTTGTTTCTTTCTGAACTTTAACAGATTTTGCACGTCCTAACTGTTCCAGAGTTGTATCTTTTAATTCCAATCCGATTTCATCAGAAATTACAGTACCATTTGTTAATACGGCAATATCTTTCAACATTTCTTTTCTTCTATCACCATAGCCTGGAGCTTTCACTGCACATACAGAGAATGTACCTCTTAATTTATTAACAATTAAAGTTGTAAGAGCTTCGCCTTCGATATCTTCTGCAATAATCAATAATTTAGCGCCTGTTTTTACAATCTGCTCTAAAACAGGAAGAATGTCCTGAATATTAGAAATTTTCTTGTCTGTGATTAAGATATATGGATCGTCTAAAACAG
Organism: uncultured Lachnospiraceae bacterium; assembly: GCA_905201915.1. Taxonomy (GTDB): domain Bacteria; phylum Bacillota; class Clostridia; order Lachnospirales; family Lachnospiraceae; genus Blautia. Next base: position 7,365 of record CAJKQE010000077.1, on the reverse strand, counting down.
TTTCCATTTTATCCATATCTGTTGCCATATATGCGGAAATATATCCACGATCAAACTGCATACCTTCTACTAAATCCAACTCTGTTTTCATAGTTTTGGATTCTTCGATTGTAATAACACCGTCTTTGCTTACTTTTTCCATTGCTTCAGCAACCATTTCTCCAACTTCATCATCACCTGCTGAAATTGCTGCAACTCTTGCAATCTGATCTCTGCCTTCAATGTTAGAACTCATGCTCTGAATTGCATTTACTGCTGCTTCTGTTGCTTTTTTCATACCTTTTCTGAGGATAATTGGGTTTGCACCTGCAGCTAAGTTTTTCATACCTTCATGTACCATAGCCTGTGCTAAAACTGTTGCTGTTGTTGTACCATCTCCGGCTACATCATTTGTTTTTGCAGCAACTTCTTTAATGAGCTGTGCGCCCATATTTTCAAAACCATCTTCTAATTCGATTTCTTTTGCGATTGTAACACCATCATTTGTAATAAGTGGTGCACCAAAAGATTTATCTAAAACAACATTTCTTCCTTTTGGTCCCAGTGTCACTCTTACTGTATCTGCTAATTTATTAACACCAGCTTCTAATGCAACTCTTGCTTCTCCACCATATTTAATTTCTTTTGCCATGATGACATTCCTCCTAAAATTTAAGCTTTCAATTTTAAATTATTTTACAACAGCTAAAATATCATTCTGTTTCACGATAATATATTCTTCTCCGTCAAGTTTTACTTCTGTTCCTGCGTATTTAGAATAGATAACCTGATCACCTGCTGCTACTTCCATTTTTACTTCTTTGCCATCAACAATTCCGCCTGGTCCAACAGCAACAACTTCTGCCTGCTGTGGTTTTTCCTGAGCCTGACCCGGTAAAACAATTCCTGATTTTGTTGTTTCTTCTGCAACCAACTGTTTTAATACAACTCTGTCACCTAATGGTACTAACTTCATAATCTATTTCCTCCTTTATCATTGCCATCTTCTGTTTATTAGCACTCATTACAATCGAGTGCTAACCGATAGTCATATATTAGTTAATTCCATCCAATTTCGCAACTGTATATAGTAACTTTTTTTCCATATTTATCTTCTGTTTTCTCTTATTTCCTCTTATTTTCTCTTATTTTTTTATCTTTTTGTTTTTGCATTGATTTTATATATTTTTTATAATATCACCTCAAAAAATCTTAACTGGATTGTTCACCCCAACCTGTTTCTTGCTTTTTGAATAACGTCACAATAGAAAAGAGGTTGTTGCAACAAGCAAACAACCTCTTTTCTATTACTTCTTTACTAATTTTCGTTTTTTAATTTCTTCCAGTTCATCAAAAATAACTTCATTTAATACTTTAATATAAGTTCCCTTCATTCCTGAAGAACGGGACTCTATTACACCTGCACTCTCAAATTTTCTAAGGGCATTAACAATAACGGATCTAGTAATACCTACTCTGTCAGCAATTTTACTTGCTACAAGAATTCCCTCTTCACCGTTAAGTTCATCAAAAATATGAATAATTGCCTCCAATTCAGAGAAGGATAATGTACTAAACGCAGATTTTACTACTTGAATTTTTCGGTTTTCTTCTGCATTTTCCTCATGTACAGACCGCATCATTTCCAGACCAACTACCGTTGTACCATATTCGCTGACAATAATATCCTCGATATCATAAGGTTTCGCACTGCGATACATAAATAAAGTTCCCAGTCTTTCTCCAGCAATATCAATCGGACTTATAATTGCCATGTATCGGCTAATCTGTTCGTCTTCAAATCCAAGAGTTTGTAAATTTACATTTTCTTTCGTAGATAACACGCCTAACAATCTTTCATTTAAAAGATTGTCTATATATTCGCCTACTTCACTGTCAATCAATTCAGTAATTCTATCTACCCCGGGACAATTTCCTACACCTAATACTTTTCCTTTTTTACTCATTACTAAAATGTTCGAATCCAGTGTTTCTACCATGACTTCACATATATCATTAAATAGAACTTTTGAAGCATGATTATTGTGAAGAAGCTTATTTATTTTTCTGGTCTTGTCTAATAATTGTACGCTCATGGCGACCTCCTTTCTCTTCTTTCCCTGTTTTCTCCTAAACGCTTCATCTCTTATGGAAATCAGTAAAACAAGATTATTTCTTCTGTCTTTTTTATTCTATCACACAATATTTCTGAAATCAATGTGTAGTTTTACTATTTTCAGTCTTTTTAGTAGTTTTCTAATAATTTATATATTCTAAATTTCTAAAGCATTTAATGTACTAATTATCCTCATTTTCCTTGGGCTTTGCCATTACATATCCACAGTGTTCATCTGCACAAACCAATTTATTTCCCTTTTCTAACATATATCCACCGCAAGAAGGACATTTTTCTTTTGATGGACGCTGCCAGGACATAAATTCACACTCTGGATTATTTTCACATCCATAATACAGACGTCCTTTTTTACTTCTTTTTACTACAATATCTTTTCCGCATACAGGACAAGGTACACCAATTTTTTCCAAATATGGCTTTGTATTTTTACATTCCGGAAATCCCGGACAAGCAAGGAATTTCCCATGAGGTCCATACTTAATAACCATATTTCTGCCACACTGTTCACAGATTACATCGGTTACTTCATCTTCTATCTTTACCTGTTCTAACTCTTTTTCCGCTATTTTTACTGCTTCATCTAAATCAGGATAAAAATTTCGAATAACTGTTTTCCATTGTACCTTTCCTTCTCCTACACAGTCTAAAAGTTCCTCCATTGTAGCTGTAAAATTTACATCTACAATACTGGGAAAAGCTTCCTTCATAATATTATTAACCACTTCTCCAAGTTCTGTCATATACAGGTTTTTATTTTCCTTTGCCACATATCTTCTGGCAATAATCGTAGTAATCGTAGGTGCATAAGTACTTGGCCTTCCAATTCCCTTTTCTTCCAAAGCTTTTACAAGAGCTGCCTCTGTATAGTGTGCCGGAGGCTGTGTAAAATGCTGCTGTTCCTTAAAACTATTAAATTCAAGTTTTGTATTTTCATCCAGACTTTTAATTAAAAACTGATTTTCCGATTTTGTATCATCTTCCTGTGTATACACAGCCATAAAACCATCAAATTTAAGCTTAGATGCTGATACAGTAAAATAATATTCCCCACCCTGAATTTTTACAGAAATTGTTTCATATTTTGCCTGCTGCATTCTGCTGGCTGCAAAACGCTTCCATATTAACTGATACAAACGATACTGATCACGAGACAGAGAGTCTTTTAAAGACAATGGTGTACGGCTAATATCTGTAGGACGGATTGCTTCATGGGCATCCTGAATTTTTTTCTTACTGTCGTCTTTCTTTTCTACAGTTGCTAAATATTCCTCTCCAAATTCTGATGCAATATAGGATCTTGCTGCACTGTCAGCCTCCTCGGAAATACGGGTAGAGTCTGTACGTAAATAAGTAATAATACCAATTGTCCCGCTTCCTTTTACGTCTACACCTTCGTATAACTGTTGCGCCAGACGCATAGTTTTCTGAGTAGAAAAGTTCAGAACTTTTGATGCCTCCTGCTGAAGTGTACTGGTTGTAAATGGTAATGGAGCTTTTTTACTGCGTTCTCCTTTTTTTACTTCTGCAATATGATATTCTACATCCTTTAATTCATTCAAAATCTTATTCATTTCTTCTTTAGAATGAATATTAATTTTTTTACTTTTACTACCATAAAATTTGGCTATTAATGGTTTCTTTTCTCCTTCTATAGAAAACTCTGCATCTAAAGTCCAATATTCTTCCGGTATGAAATTATTGATTTCATCTTCCCTATCACCAATAATTCTAAGTGCTACAGATTGAACTCGTCCTGCACTTAAACCTCTTTTCACTTTTGCCCACAGCACAGGACTGATTTTATATCCTACCATACGATCTAAAATACGGCGTGTCTGCTGTGCATCTACTAAATCCATGTTAATATCTCTAGCCTCTTTAATAGAAGCTTTTACTGCTGTTTTTGTAATTTCATTAAAGGTAATACGGCGCATCTTCTTCTCATCTAGTTTTAATGAGTTCGAAAGATGCCATGAAATTGCTTCTCCTTCACGGTCAGGGTCAGTTGCCAGATAAACTTTATCTGCCTTTTTCGCAGCTTTTCGAAGTGCTGCCAAAATATCCCCTTTTCCTCGAATCGTTATATATTTAGGCTCGAAGTCATTGTCTACATCAATTCCAAGCTGACTTTTTGGCAAATCTCTCACATGTCCATTGGATGCCATTACTTCATAATTCGAACCGAGAAATTTTTTAATTGTTTTCACTTTTGCCGGTGACTCCACAATCACTAGATATTTCGCCATGTCAACCTCCTGTTCTGGTATAATAATTTTTTACAGGCTCCATAATAAGCCCTTCCAGCTCTAACTTCAATAAAATCTCCATAATTTCTCCTGATTTTAAAGGAATTTCCTGAAAGATTTCTTCTATATTTTTAGGCTGTAAATCCAGACAACTATACACCATTTCTTCATGGCTTGCAAGCCATATCTTTGATTTGTGAAAGAAATCCTCCTTCTTTTTGGGTAAAATCTGAAGTTCCGACAAAATACTTTCTACAGAATTCGCAATCCCTGCTCCGTCCGCAATCAACAGATTACTTCCTTCGCTTAAAGCATCATCTACCCTACCGGGAACAGCAAAAACAGCCTTTCCCTGCTCTAAAGCATAATTTGCAGTAATTAAAGAACCACTTTTTTTCTTAGCCTCTACTACAAGAACTAAATCTGCCAATCCACTGATAATCCTATTACGTCTGGGAAAATTGCCGGCAAAGGGCGGTGTCTGATTATCAAACTCTGACAAGACTCCTCCCTTTTTTATAATTTCTTCGTAAAGTCTCTGATTTTGCTTTGGGTAACAAACATCTACACCGCATCCTAACACTGCATAAGTGGTTCCTCCGCCATCTAATGCTCCTTTATGTGCATTTGTATCAATACCCTTTGCCAGACCACTAATAATCTGTACACCTTGCTGTACCAACTCTTTAGCAAATCGATATGCCTGATAAGCCCCATAATGACTACACACCCTTGCTCCTACAATGGCAACTGTTTTTACATTTTCCTGTGGGAGTCTTCCTTTTATATAGATTGTTTTTGGCATATTTTCATAAACCTGAAGACGCTTGGGGTATTTTTCTTCAAAACTATTACATTTCCAAATTTCTCCTGTCATTTTTCCTCCATTACCAAGCTTTTTTGTCCAGAGCCCGATAAGATACCGCCTTACTAATATGCGATACTTCAATCTTTTCAGATTTTTCCAAATCTGCAATGGTTCTTGCTGTTTTTAAAATTTTATGATAAGCCCGAACACTTAAATGCATTTTTTCATAAGCTCTTTTTAAAAGTTTTTCTCCCTCAAGACTGGTTTCACAATATTTTTCAATTTCCTGTCCTTGAAGTCTTCCGTTAAAAGAAACTTCTTGTCCCTGATAGCGTTCTTTTTGAATATTATGAACTTCTTTTACCATTTCTCTCAACTCCTTCGTTGTCTTTCCTTTTTTCAACTTCCGGAGCTGTTCTCTGGGAACTTGCTTCATCTCTGTACACAAATCAAATCTGTCTAAAATTGCTCCACTAATTTTCCCCATATATTTTGCCACATCTGTATCTGAGCAGGAACATTTATTTCTGTCTGGATAATAACCGCAGGGACACGCATTCATTGCCGCAACAAAAAGAAAATCTGCCGGAAATTGAAAGCTCCCGCTAACCCTGGAAATAGAAATTTTATGTTCCTCCAAAGGCTGCCTTAAAATTTCTAAAGTATTTCTGGAGAATTCGGGAAGTTCATCTAAAAATAAAATTCCTTTATGAGCAAGAGTTATTTCCCCAGGTCTTGGTATATGTCCTCCTCCCGCTAGAGCTTTTGGTGATGCTGTATGATGTGGTGTTCGGAAAGGACGTGTTTTCATAATAGGATTTTCCTGTGATAAAAGTCCAGCTGCACTGTAGATCCCTGAAATTTCCATCGCCTCCTCTTTTGACAACGAAGGAAAAATACCGGGAATGCTCTTAGCAATCATTGTCTTTCCCGATCCTTTTGTACCTATCATCAAAAGATTATGAAAACCTGCCGCTGCAATTACTGCAGCTTCTTTTGCTGCTTCCTGTCCTGCAATTTCACAGAAATCACATTCACATTCATAAACAGTCTCTGGCCATTTTTTTGTTGGATTTCTCACTGCCCCCCAATTTTTAAGAACAGCATAATCCGTAAATTCTCTGATATTTTCCACCGCCAAAATTGGTATTTCATCTATCATCTCCACTTCTTTCGCATTTTCTTTTGGAATAATACACAAACAGCACTTTTCTTTTATAGCTCTGTCTACAATAGGTAAAATTCCCTTTATTCCTCTAATTTCTCCACTAAGACTTAATTCCCCGGCCATACATACATTTTCTAAACAGGCAAAATCCAGATATCCCAGTGCCGATAAAAGAACTGCCGCAATTGGCAGATCAAACCCTGTCCCATCTTTTTTCACATCTGCCGGAGAAAGATTAACGGTAATGTGTTTTGCAGGAAAAGAAAATCCTGAATTTTTGAGAGCTGTAGAAACTCTCTCCTGCGCTTCCCTTACTCTGGAGGATAAATAACCTACCATAGAAAATCCGGGAAGTCCATTTCTTACATCTGCTTCTACTTGTACAGGAATGCAATTTACCCCTACAAGAGTTGCTGACATTACTTTTCGAAACATAATACCTCCTATGATTTTTTGTTTTTATTTGGAATTTGTTGGCGGAACCGCCTGAATTTTAGAATTCTAATGTTTGAATTTTACCATATTTCCCGGTATTTTACAATGGAAAAGCACTAAATTGCTTTCTTCCACATAAACTATAATTAAATTCTTATGAGGTAAGCTTGTGTGAAAACATTTCTTAAGCCCCTGACTTCGGAAGAAGAAAGCTATTATCTTCAAGAATACAAACAGGGCAGCCTAGAAGCCAAAAATATTTTAATTGAACGAAATCTACGTCTGGTTGCACATATTGTTAAAAAATATCAGGGTGCTCCAGAAGAAATGGATGACTTAATCTCTATTGGCACCATTGGGCTTATCAAAGCCATCCATACCTTTGATGCAAAAAAAGCAAGCAGACTTTCCACTTATGCTGCCCGCTGTATCGATAACGAGCTTCTCATGCTGTTCCGTTCTAAAAAGAAAATCAACAGGGAAGTATCCCTCTATGATCCCATTGGCACAGACAAGGAAGGTAATGAAATTAGTCTCCTTGATGTTTTAGGGACAGATATTGATTATATATTAGACCAAGTAGAATTAAAGG
>CAJKQE010000076.1 GCA_905201915.1 uncultured Lachnospiraceae bacterium | reverse complement strand
ATCTCCCATCACAGTTATTCTTTTAACATTCCCTCACACAAACGCCGAATAACAGGCTTTTGCACTTAGTAGCTTCATAAAATCTTCCACTTTCTCAAAGCTTTGAAAGCGAAGTGCCCCGCAAAGTCGATGCCAGATTCTTAAACAGCGGGTGGTTTAAGGCTGACAAGCTGCAATTAGGCAGCTAACGCTACGTTATCGTTTGCGTTTATATTTAGTTTCCAGGTTGATATGCAGTCCCGGAGTCTGCAGATGGCTTCCTCAACTTCAAAACCCCCGTCGAAACCAGTACAAGCCCTAAAAGGATTCTGGTTATGCAAACGAGAATAACATACTTCTCTTGAAGCAACTATAATACTAAACGTATTTCTCTCTTTTGTCAAGGTATTTTAAAAAATGCCGCTTCGAGATTTTTCAATCTCAAAGCGACACTCTTTATTACAAGTATATAACAGAAAGTAGATTATTTACCAAACTGCATATCGTTGTTACCGGATTTTGTTTCCCACATTTCAAGCATGTTGATTGGGTCGTTGTAATCTGCTAACCAGCCTTCACGAGCAAAGTCGAATTTACCTGATTTTCTTTCTTCAAGGAATGTAGACCATTCACGTGTTTCTACTGTCATGTTGATACCGATTTCAGCGAAATCCTGCTGCATAGCTTCACCAATCTTAACATTACCTTCAGAGTCATTTGTCAGATATGTGATATTAATTGGTGTTTCTGCTGATAATACACCATTATCATCAAATTTGTATCCGGCACCTTCTAATAATTTTCTAGCTTCTTCTACGTTAGCTTCTGTTTTTTCCGGATTATAGTAACCAACATTTTCTGCATCTGGATAAGTATAAGCGTCATCATTTGCTCTGAATTCGCTGCCCTGTCCATCTAACATACCTTCTGGAATAAATGTGTTAGCTACTGTCTGATCAGCCTGAGCAATTGTATCTACAATATACTGACGGTCAATCAGTAAGGAGAATGCATGACGCATATCTGCTGCCTGCTGAGCTGTCTTTCCTGCAAATAATTCACTCTTAACATTAAATCCTGAGTAATATGTTCCTAAAGTAGCAATTTTGTGGAATTCAGGTGTATCTACAACATTTTCCATTTCATCTGTTGGAATTGTATCACTAAACTGTAAAGAACCATCTTTAAATGCGTTAAATACAGCTGTATCATCAGCACTTAACATGAAGTTGATTTCCTTCAGAGAAACTTTACCTGCATCATAGTAATTTGGATTTGGTTCATAAGTCATAGACTCATTATGTTTCCATTCTTTTAATGTAAATGGACCAGATGTTACAAATCCAGCTTCCAGACACCATGCACCTGGGTTTTCAGCTGCACCTTCAGCGGATTCTACGTTCTGCTGTGGAACTGGGTAGAATGCTGGGAATGCACATAAGTCAAGGAAGTATGCACAAGGTGCTGCAAGTTTTACTGTAAATGTTTTTCCATCTTCAGAAGCTGCAATATCAAGTGTACCATCTTCTTTCTTAGCAATACCATCTGCTAAGTAAGAGTAGTCTGCACCTGTCTTTGGATCTACAAGTCTGTTCCAGCTGTAAGCAACGTCTGTTGCATCAAGAGCTTCACCATCAGACCATTTTAAACCATCTTTCATTGTGAAAGTATAAGTAAGACCATCTTCACTCATTTCATGGCTTTCAGCTAAATCAGGAACTAAAGCTCCTGTTTCGTCATATTTATATAATCCGGAAAATGAAAGAAGTGCTAAACATGCACCATCTACAGTTGAGTTTAATGCCGGATCAAGTTTATTTGGCTCAGATGCAACCTGTAATGATAATTCATTATTTGGAGCTGTTGCAAATCCGAAATATTTAAATCCGAAAAGGTTGGAGTAAATACCTTCTACATCTGTACTCTGCATGTAAACATCATTATAGTAGTACAATGGAATAACTGCCCATGTATCCATAAGCATATCCTCTGCTTCATGCATCATTGCCTCACGTTTTACAAGGTCTGTTTCTTTTTTGATGTCGGCGATCAGCTGATCATAAGCTTCCCATTCCGGTTCCGGATTGACATCTTCTGCTGTTTCTGTTCCTTCGTCTGTGCTTGCTTCTGGTTTGTCGCTGGAGCCGCCACATCCTGCCAGTGAACCAGCAACCATTGCAGAAGCAAGAAGCATTGCTAAAACACGTTTTTTCATTTTTGCCTCCTTCTACTTATCTCTTTCATAAGTATACATATATTATACAAAATTCCTTATGGAATGTTGTACCATTATTTATTCCAGCACGCAACCTGATGTCCATTACCTCTGTCAGTTAAAGTAGGACATTCTTTCGCGCACTGCTCTGTTGCATATTTACAACGTGTACGGAATGCACAGCCTGTAGGCATGTGCAGAGGACTTGGTACGTCACCTTCCAGAATAATTCTCTGTCTTTCCTTTGCCATCTTTGGATCAGGATAAGGTACTGCACTTAATAAAGACTGTGTATATGGGTGAATTGGACTTGCATTTAATTCATCTGCATCTGCAATTTCAACCACACGTCCCAAATACATAACTGCAATTCTATCTGAAATATGATGTACAACTAATAAATCATGTGCGATAAACAAATAAGCAATTCCTAATTTATCCTGAAGTTCTTCAAACATATTAATAACCTGTGCTTGAATAGAAACGTCAAGAGCACTTACTGCCTCGTCACATATAATAAACTTTGGATTTGTAGCCAATGCTCTGGCAATTCCGATACGCTGACGCTGACCGCCGGAAAACTCATGTGCATATCGTGTTGCATGCTCTGCATTCAATCCTACTAATTCCATAAGATGTAAAATCTTATCACGTCTTTCTCCTTTAGAAGTATATAATTTATGTACATCTAAAGGTTCACCAATAATATCTTCTACTGTCATACGTGGATTTAAGGAAGAATATGGATCCTGGAAAACCATCTGCATATCCTTTCTCATAGACTGAATACTTTTTTCATCTACACGCTGACCATTATAAAAAATATCTCCACTGGTTGGTTTATATAAGTGCAACAGAGAACGTCCTACGGTTGTTTTTCCACAACCGGACTCTCCTACCAATCCCAAAGTCTCTCCCGGTTTGATTGCGAAAGATACGCCATCTACCGCTTTTAAAGGAATAGTTTTTCCCATTCCTGCTTTAATTGGAAAATACTGCTTCAAGTTATTTACTTCTACCAGATAATCTTTATTTGGTACGAAAACATCACTCATTACTTCCGGCTCCTTTCTGGTTCTCCATAAGTTCTTTTACACTGAGCCAGCAAGATGCAAAATGTCCGTCTGGCATCTGTACTTCCGGTGCCTGTTCCTCAAGACAAATTTTCATTGCATTTTCACATCTAGGACAGAAAGCACAGCCTTTTGGCATATTTAATAAGTTAATCGGTGTTCCTGGAACCGGAACCAGCTTTTCTCCAATACGATCAATATTCGGAACGGAACGAAGCAGACCTTTTGTATATTCATGCGCCGGTCTGTAGAAGATATCTTCTGCTGTACCACGCTCACAAACTCTACCACCGTACATAACAATAATTTCATCACACATATCTGCGATAACACCTAAATCATGAGTAACCATGATAATTGCCATACCTAATTTTTTCTGAAGGCTCTGCATCAGCTCCAAAATCTGAGCCTGAATGGTAACATCAAGAGCTGTTGTCGGTTCATCGGCAATCAGAATATCCGGTTCACATGCCAACGCCATAGCAATCATAACCCTCTGACGCATACCGCCGGATAACTCATAAGGATATTGTTTAATACGTTTTTCCGGCTCATTTACACCTACTAAAGTCAGCATTTCCACTGCACGTGCTTCTGCTTCTTTTCCTTTACGCTCTGTATGTAATTCAATCGCTTCTTTTAACTGGTTTCCAATTGTGAAAACCGGATTTAAGCTGGTCATAGGATCCTGGAAAATAATAGAACAACATTTTCCACGGAACGCTCTCATCTGTTTTTCTGAAAATTTTGTAATATCTTCACCTTTAAATAAAACTTCACCCTGTTTAATACTTCCGTTTTTTTCCAGAATTTGCATAATGGAATATGCAGTAACACTCTTTCCGGAACCGGACTCACCTACAATACCCAGAATTTTCCCTTTATCCAGATTAAAGGAAACACCGTTCACGGCCATTACTTCACCTTTTTCCGTTGTAAAGGAAGTACAAAGATTTTTTACTGAAAGAATTGTTTCGCTCATTTTATATTACCTCCTTAATTTTGGATCAAACGCATCACGCAGACCATCACCAATCAGGTTAAAGGAAAGTGTGATAAGTCCAATCATCAGTGACGGGAAAATCAGTTTATATGGATATGCTGAAATACCTGCACGAGCTAAGTTTGCAAGAGAACCAAGAGAAGGCATTGGTGCCTGAACACCCAAACCTACGAAGCTCAGGAAACTCTCTGTAAAAATAGCGGAAGGAATTTGTAATGCTGCTGAAATAATAATAACACTGATACAGTTTGGAAGAATATGTCTGCGGATAATTCTTCCTGGTTTTGCACCACTTACTTTTGCAGCCAGTACATATTCATTCTGTTTAATTGTAAGAATTTGTCCCCTTACCATACGAGCCATACTTGTCCAATATAAAAGACCAAATACAATAAACAGCGAAATCATATTCGTACCCAGCTTACTGAGCGCCGGAATTGCGTCTAAATTCAATGTTTCACGAAGTACCACGGACAAAAGAATAATCATCAGCATATCCGGCAACGAGTAAATAATATCTACAATTCGCATCATTACCAAGTCTACCTTGCCTCCGAAATATCCTGAAACACTTCCGTAGATAACACCAATCAATACAACAATACAACTTGCAAATACACCTACTAACAGGGAAATTCTTGTACCGTATACAACACGGACAAAGTAATCTCTACCCATTTCGTCAGTACCCATAATATGAGGGAATACCTCACCCCCATCTTTCATATATTCCTTTTCTAAATCAGAATATTGGAATGGAGCCATATTTGCTGCTGATTTATCACGTTTACCATTTACAGTAATAATCTGTGAATATTTATACGGTACAACGTAAGGTGTAATAATGATTGTCAAGATAATCATTATCAATACAATAATACTACCTACTGCCAATGGGTTTTTCATCAGCTTACGCATACCATCTTTAAAGAATGTGGAGGACTCGCTCATAACCTCCTGCTGTCTTTTTTCTTCATCTGTCGCCTTTTCAAATTTACTCAGGTCTACCTGAAAGCTAAAAGGAGATTTTTTAGGCATCTTGTCCAAATCTTTATTTTCCATGTCTTATCTCTCCTCCTAATCTAACTTAATTCTTGGATCAATGAGTTTATATACAATATCTGTAATTAAATTCATTGTAACCATTAATACTGCAAGGAAAATAGTTACACCCATAATAAGTGGGTAATCTCTGTTGATAATACTATCAACAAATTTTGCACCAAGTCCGCCGATTGTGAAGATTTTTTCTACAACCAAACTACCTGTAAGAATTGCTGCTGTCATTGGGCCTACATAAGTAACCACCGGAATAAGAGCATTTCTCAATGTATGTTTAAAAATCACTTTCCACTGTACAACACCTTTTGCTCTGGCTGTACGCACATAATCCTGTCCCATTGCATCCAGCATACTTGTCTTTGTAAGACGTGTAATATAAGCCATAGGGTAAGCTGCCAATGCAATTACCGGAAGAATATAGTTCTGATTATCAGGACTCCATACAGGAACCCATTTCAGCTTGATGGAAAATACCAACAGCAGAAGAGAACCTAATACAAAGCTCGGAAGCGATGTAAACAACGTGGAGAAGAAGATAATCAATCTATCAGGAAGTTTGTTTCTGGTAAGAGCAGCAATACTTCCTAAAACCACTCCAAAAATAACTGCTGTTACTACTGCCATAAGTCCCAGCTTCGCTGAAATCTTAAAAGATGTGAAAATTGTTTCTCCGATATCACGTCCTGTTTTTGTAGAGATACCAAAATCACCATGGAAAATATTTCCCATATAAATTACAAACTGTTCCGGAACCGGTTTGTCAAGGTTATATCTCTTTTCTAATGCCGCTTTTACTTCTGGTGTCGTTGCTTTTTCACCATCAAACGGGCCACCCGGAATTGCATTCATTGCAAAAAATGTGATTACGCATACAATAAAGATTGTTGCGATTGCAAGTAAAATTCGTTTAACAACATATTTTGCCATTACAACTTACTCCTTTTTCCTTTATATTTCTTCTTGTAACTTCAGGTCTTCCCATACATCTGTCTTTATAGGAAAGACATTTGGCATAAAATAATAATCCAATGTCTATACATTAGATTTCATTCACACCAGCACTTTAATCAACTGAATTTACGTATACTAGCTATTATATAGTCTTCGATTGAATTCGTCAATCTTTTTTCTCACAAATTTTGTTTAAAAATTCACGTTTGTTTATATTTTGTTTATTTTTTATAAAATTAGTTTAATTTTGAAAGCCTTTCTATTGCTTTTTAGACAGAAAAAGTGCTTGGAAAAGCACTTTTTCTCTTAGGTTTCTTTTATCTATCAGCCTTTTAAATTCTCGACAATTTTCGCAATCACTCCACTTTTGAATGGAGTTTCTAATCCTGCCTCTTCTAAAAGCTCTGTGTGGAATTTAGAAGCAGACATCTTACATAATTTCAAATAGCTCTGCCATGCAGCCTCTCTGTCTTTATCCATCCAGATTTTATATTCAAAAGCACAAAGTTGAGCAATAACATAGTCAATATAATACAATGGAAAGCTGTAAATATGATGCTGTTTCTGCCAAAAGCAGCCGTTTTCAAAGAATTCCAGTCCATCATAAAACAAATGAGGTTTGTAAACCCTTTCCAAATCTTTCCATGCCTGTTTTCTTTCCTTTGGTGTCAGCTCAGGATTATCATATACTATATGCTGAAATTCGTCCACCATGCATCCATAAGGGACAAAAATCACAGCATCTTCTAAATGCATCTCTGTATATTCCTGTGCAGTCTCTTTTCCAAAAAACAAAGAATACCAAGGCTCAGTGAAAAATTCCATAGACATAGAATGAATTTCTGCTGTTTCCATTCCGATATCTGCGTGTTCACGAATAGGATCTGCAGCTGCCAGATATCCCTGAAAAGCATGACCACACTCATGTGTCATAACATCTACATCACCGCTTGTTCCATTGAAATTAGCAAAAATAAATGGTGATTTATAATCCGGAATATAAGTCATATATCCGCCTACTGCTTTTGTTTTTCTTCCAAACACATCTAACAGTTCATTATCCATCATAAAATCAAAAAATTCTTTTGTTTCAGAAGAAAGCTCCTCATACATCTGCTGTCCTGCCTGCAGGATTTCTTCCGGTGTTCCTTCCGGCTGTGGATTTCCTTTTGGGCTGTATACTACTTCATCTGTATAGGAAAGTTCAGATAAGCCCAGACGTTCTTTTCTTTTCTCAAAAATACTTTCTGCAAAAGGAACCCAAACTTCTTTTACCTGACGTCTTAAATTCTCGATTTCCTCTCGCCCATAGCAGTTTCGCTGCATACGCAGATAACCCAGAGGTGTATAAGTTTCAAATCCCAGCTTTTTCGCCTGTAAAGTACGGTTTTTTACCAGCTTATCATAAAGCTCATCTAATTTGTCCTGAATACTTAAAAAGAATTCATTCTGTTTTTCCTGTGCTTCCCGTCTTATTTTTGCATCTTTATGCTTTAAATACGGTGTCAGAAGTGAAAGATTTAATGTTTCCTCTCCCCAGGGTATCTGAGCACTTGCCAGAAGTTTTTCATACTCTGTTACCAGTGTATTTTCTTCTTGCATAAGAGGAATAATTTCTTCTGACACAGACTTCATGGCAATCTCCATATTTTTAAAAGCTACCTGTCCAATCTTTTCTTCTAATACCTGTCTATATGGAGAATGGAACAAGATTTTCTGATATTCTACACACATATTAGAATATTCAGGAATTTGTTCATCGTAATAATTCTGTTCTTTTTCATAAAATTCATCCGTAGTATCAATGGTATGACGAATAGAACAAAGTGTTACCTGCGTCTGGATTTTATCATTTAACTGATAAAATTCCTTATGAATTTCAAACTGTTCTTCTCCACTTTTTGCCGCTTTGGATTTTTCCATAATTTCTGAAAGTTCTGCTTTTGCCTTCGCAAAATCAATTCTTTCATAAGGCATATCCTTAAATTTCATCCTGTTTTCCTCCCATTTAATATAGATTTTTCACTTTAAATTCTCTCTCTGTTTCCCTTCTCTGGTCTTTCTTGGCAATATCCTGACGTTTGTCATATAATTTCTTTCCTTTTGCCACGCCTATTTCCACCTTTACAAGACTGCCTTTAAAATATACTTTTAAAGGTACCAGCGTATATCCTTTTTCTCTTATTTTCCCCTCAATTTTTCGTATCTCGTAAGAATGAAGCAAAAGCTTTCTTACACGCAAAGGGTCTTTATTGAAAATATTTCCTTTTTCATAAGGACTGATATGCATACCAAAAATAAAAACCTCACCCTTGTCAATCTGAATAAAGGACTCTTTAATGCTGCATTTGCCCATACGAAGGGATTTTACCTCTGTACCGGCTAAAGCAATTCCTGCTTCATAAGTATCTTCAATAAAATAATCATGATAGGCTTTTTTATTATTTGCAATCAGGCGATTTTCTGATTTTTTTGCCATTTTTTCTACCCCATCCTTTCTATTTTAAAATCCACTGTCTTTGTATTCTCATCTGCATTTTCCACCCAGACCTTTACTCTTTGCCCCATCGTATAAGTTCTGCCTGTCATATCGCCTACAAGACAATATCTGTCTTTATCAAAGCTATAGTAATCATCTGTGAGACTGTTTACATGTACCAGACCTTCCACTGTATTATCCAGTTCCACATAAAATCCCCATTCCGTCACTCCTGAAACAGTTCCTTCAAAGGCTTCTCCTATATGTTGTTTCATATATTCTGCCTTCTTCATTTTAATTGTTTCCCGTTCTACTTCTTCTGCCCTTCTTTCCATGGCGCTGGACTGTCTGGCTACTTCTTCCAAAATTCCTCTGTAATGCTGAATTTTCGCCTCTGTCATTTTGCCACGGAGAGTTTCTTTAATAATTCTGTGTATCTGTAAATCCGGATAACGGCGAATTGGCGATGTAAAATGACAATAATATTTTGCAGCTAAACCAAAATGTCCAGTATCCTCTACGGTATATTTTGCCTGCTTCATAGAGCGTAAAATCAATCTTGCAAAGAAAGGCTCACATTCCATTCCTTCCAGCTCTTTTAAAATTTTCTGTACTTCCTTAGGAGTAATTGTTTCCTTTCCTTTTTTTACTTTTATGCCTGCCTGATGCACCATTTCCAGAACTGTCTCCATTTTTTCCATATCAGGATTTTCATGAGTTCTATAGACAAAAGGAAGCCCCAGCATACAATATTCTTCTGCTACTGTTTCATTAGCAGCCAACATAAAATCTTCAATTAACCGAGTAGCAATATTTTGCTCATAAGGATAAATGTCTATCACTTTTCCACGTTCATCCAAAACCAGCTTGCTCTCCGGAAAATCAAAATCAATAGCTCCTCTCTTCTTCCTTCTGTTTCTAAGAAGTTCTGAAAGCTCTTTCATCTGGAAAAACATAGGTAACAATTCTTCATAACACTTTGCCAGTTCTTCATCTTCCTGTAAAAGAATTTTCTTCACATCTGTGTAACTCATTCGCTCTTTTACATGAATAACACTTTCTACAATGCGATGAGAAACTACCCTGCCTTTTTTATCAATATCCATCAAACAGCTAAGTGCCAGTCTGTCCTCTCCTGCATTTAACGAACAAATTCCGTTGGAAAGCTTTTTGGGCAACATGGGAATAACTCTGTCTGCCAAGTATACGCTGGTACCTCTTTTTAAAGCTTCTTTATCTAAAGCACTGTTATATTGTACATAATTGCTCACATCTGCAATGTGTACTCCTAAATGATAGAATTCTTCATCTTTTGTAAGGGATACGGCATCATCCAAATCCTTTGCATCTTCTCCGTCTATGGTCACCATGACAACATCCCTTAAATCTTCTCGACCGTAAAAATCCCCTTCATTTAAAGTTTCTTTTATACGCTCTGCCTGTTTTGCTACTTTTTCAGGAAATTCCATAGGCAGCTCATAACTTTTCGCCACGCACAACACATCTACGCCACATTCTCCCGGTTTCCCCAAAATCTCAATAATTTTTCCTTCCGGAGAACGTCTTTTATTTCCATGGTCTTTAATCTCTGCCAGAACCTTATCTCCATCTTCTGCTGTCAGTGACTTTCCTGCCGGAATAAATACATCTTTTAAGAAGCGCTGGTTATCTGTAACCACAAATCCAAATCCGTCACACTGTTGATAAGTTCCTACAACTTCTCTCGTACCTCTTTCCAGCACTTTGACAACTTCGCCTTCACATCTTTTGCCATCTTTACCGTCTTTTTTCACTATAATCTGTACGGTATCTCCATGAAGTGCCGTTCCAACACTTTCTTCCGGAATAAAAATATCCTCTTCCTCCTCCGGAATTTCCAAAAAGCCAAAACCTCTGGGATGACTGATAAATGTCCCAGTATAATACTGCCCCTTTTTCCTCTCTGTTTTTACTTGTTTTTTTCCTGTTTCTTTTTCTTTTTTTACAGTGCTGTTTCGAACTGCTTCATATCTTCCTCTTTTATTAATGCTGATTTTTCCTTCTTCCAAAAGCATATCTAAAATCTTATG
>CAJKQE010000075.1 GCA_905201915.1 uncultured Lachnospiraceae bacterium | reverse complement strand
CTGCCGGAATTTGAAGAAGCACAGCCAGCTCTTTTGCCCGCATTGGCTGATATTCTTTACAGCACATAATTTCATATATAATTTTTTTTCTTTTTTTTACCTGTTGATTTTTTTTCAATGTTTTTATCCTCAAAAAAGATGACACTCTTGCAATGCAAGAGTGTCATGATTAAAATTTCAAATTCAATACTAAAGCTAACACAAAGAATAATACACCAAGAATTTTTGTTACTTTTACTAAAGTACCTTCCATGGAGCGTCCTTTATTTTTTCCCCAGTAAGTTTCAGACATACCGGAAAGGCTTCCCAATCCCTGAGATTTTCCTTCCTGCATCAGAATGATTACAGATAATGCAATACAATCTATAATGAAAAGCACAGTTAAAGCAATTCTTAAATATTCCATCGTTACACCTCCTAATTGCTAAGCACTACAAGTGTAACACAGGAATCTGGCAATTTCAACTATTATTTTTCATAAATGGATTTCTATACTGTGCTTCTTTGCCTAAATCATCTTCAATTTTCAAAAGACGATTATATTTTGCTGTCCTTTCTGCTCTACACGGCGCTCCTGTCTTTATCTGACCGGTACCCATAGCCACTGCCAAATCAGCAATAAACGTATCTTCGCTTTCGCCTGACCTATGAGAGATAATAGCACGATACCCGGCCTTATGCGCCATATCCACTGCTTCCATAGCCTCTGATAAACTTCCGATTTGATTTACTTTAATCAGAATGGCATTTCCTGCCCCCATTTCAATTCCTTTTTGAAGACGCTTTGTATTTGTAACAAACAAGTCATCTCCTACCAGCTGTACCTTATTTCCAAGACGCTGTGTCATCTGTACCCAGCCTTCCCAGTCTTCTTCGCAAAGCCCGTCTTCAATGGATACAATAGGAAATTTTTCCAAAAGCTGTTCATAATAATCAATCATTTCTTCTGCACTTTTTACTACTCTTTCGCCCTGCATGAAACTCTGTCCCGGAAAATAATACTTTCCGTCTTCATAAAGCTCACTTGCCGCCACATCCAGAGCAAAGGAAATTTCTTTTCCCGGTATAAATCCGGCTTCTTTTACTGCCCTTACCATATACTCCAAGGCATCTTCCGCTCCCTTTAAATCCGGTGCAAAACCACCTTCATCGCCTACAGCTGCTGACAAACCTTCTGACTTTAATATTTCTTTTAATTTATGATACACCTCTGCACACATACGAAGCCCTTCCCGAAAACAGCAGGCACCTACAGGCATAATCATAAATTCCTGAAAGTCTACGGTATTGTCCGCGTGCTTCCCTCCGTTTAAAATATTCATCATGGGAACAGGCATACAATGCGCCTGACAACCTCCCAGATATTGATACAAAGGAATACGAAGCGCCTTTGCCGCTGCGTCAGCCGCTGCCAAAGATACTCCTAAAATGGCATTTGCACCCATTTTTTCTTTATTTTCCGTTCCATCCTCTCTTTTCAGCAAGGTATCAATATGCCTTTGATTTAAAACGTTTTCTCCTAAAATGCACTCTGCCAATTTATCGTTCACGTTCTCTACTGCTTTTAAAACGCCCTGACCGCAGTAACGATTTTCTTTATCTCTCAGCTCTAAAGCCTCGTATTTTCCTGTGGAGGCGCCTGATGGAACAATGGATTTCCCTGTATATCCGTCTTTCCCCACAATCCCTTCTCCTACTGTCACTTCTGTCTCCACTGTCGGATTGCCTCTGGAGTCCAGCACTTCTCTGGCGTAAACCTGTCTAATCGGTAAATAACGATTCATAGTACAACCTCCTGTTTTTTCATTTCCGGTATTAGTATTCGCATTCACCGATTTTTCATACAAAGATATTTCTTTGCACAGGGCAATTTTGCACAATAAAAGAAACTGCCTTTTGGGCAGTCTCTTTAAAAATTTTTATTTTTTAATCAATAAAGATTTTCCTGTCATTTCTTTTGGCTGTTCCATACCCATTAACTCAATCAAAGTTGGTGCAATATCTGCAAGGCATCCGCCTTCTCTTAAATCATAGGATGGGTCTGCATTTACTAAAATAAACGGAACCGGATTTGTTGTATGTGCTGTAAATGGAGCACCTGTTTCATAATCTACTAACTGTTCTGCATTTCCGTGGTCTGCACAGATAAACATCTGTCCATCAACTTCTTTGATTGCATCTACTGTTTTTCCTACACATTCATCAACTGCTTCAATAGCTTTGATTGCTGCTGCTTCCACACCTGTATGTCCAACCATATCCGGATTTGCAAAGTTAATGATAATCACATCATACTTGTCTGATTTAATTGCATCTACCAGTTTGTCACATACTTCATAAGCGCTCATTTCCGGTTTTAAATCGTAAGTAGCAACTTTTGGAGATTTAACCAGAATTCTATCTTCACCTTCATTTGGTTCTTCCACACCGCCATTAAAGAAGAAAGTAACATGGGCATATTTCTCTGTTTCTGCAATACGTGCCTGTTTTTTGCCGTTTGCAGCCAAAAATTCACCGAATGTATTGGTGATTGCCACTTTATGGAAAGCAACTTCTTTATTCGGGATAGTCGGGTCATATTCTGTAAAGCATACAAAAGTTAAATCTAATCTCTTTTCTCTTGCAAATCCTGTAAACTCATCATCACAGAAAGCTCTTGTAAGCTCTCTTGCTCTGTCAGGACGGAAGTTGAAGAAGATTACAGAGTCTTTATCCTGAATAGTTCCTACTGGTTTACCGTCTTTTACAATTACAGTCGGCATTACGAATTCATCTGTTTTTTCTTCTTTATAGGATGCTTCTACGGCTGCTGCCGGACACTCGGCCTGTACACCTTCCCCTTTTGTCATTGCATTGAATGCCAGTTCTACACGGTCCCAGCGATTATCTCTGTCCATTGCATAATAACGTCCCATAACAGAGGCAACCTGACCTACACCCAGCTCTTTCATCTTATCGCAAAGCTGTTCCACATATCCTTTACCACTTGCAGGAGGTGTATCTCTACCGTCTAAGAAACAATGTACAAATACTTTGGAAAGTCCTTCTTTTTTCGCTAATTCTAAAAGACCGAATACATGAGTTAAGTGACTATGCACACCACCGTCAGATAATAATCCGAATAAATGCAGCGCTGAGTCATTTTCTTTTGCATTTTTTACTGCTTTTAATAAAGCTTCGTTTTTGAAGAAATCTCCGTCTTCGATTTCTTTTGTAATTCTTGTAAGCTCCTGATAAACAATGCGGCCTGCACCCATATTTAAGTGGCCTACCTCAGAATTACCCATCTGTCCGTCAGGAAGTCCTACTGCCATACCGCTGGCATTTCCTTTCACAAAAGGATACTGCTCCTTTAACATATCCATTACAGGAGTTTTCCCTTCGCATACTGCATTTGCCTCACATTTGTCATTTAATCCGTATCCGTCAAGGATCATTAACACAGTTGGTTTTTTACTCATAATTTTTCTCCCTTCTATATCTATATAATAGAAATACCGATTTCTCATTTCATGTTGTTACCAAAGGTATTCTATCACGAAATAGGAAATCGGTAAATGCTTTTTTCTATAATTTTCTAAGACAAAACCTTAGACAAAAATTCTTTTGCTCTCGGTGTCTTTGGATTTTCGAAAAATTCTTTTGGTGTGCTGTCCTCTAAAATTCTTCCTTCGTCCATAAACAAAATTCGGTTGGCAACTTCTTTTGCAAATCCCATTTCATGGGTAACAATAATCATAGTCATACCTTCTTTTGCCAGAGCCTTCATTAAATCTAATACTTCTCCTACCATTTCAGGGTCCAGCGCACTGGTTGGTTCATCAAAAAGAATAACATCCGGATTCATAGCAAGAGAACGAACAATGGCAACCCTCTGCTTTTGACCTCCTGACAAAGTAGATGGATAAACATCAGCCTTATCCTCAAGCCCAATTCTCTTTAACAAGTCAAATGCCTGCGCCTTTGCTTCTTCACGAATTTGTGCTTTTGTAGTAGTAATAGGAAGAAGCTCTTTTTTCTGAGAGGAAAATACATTTTTCACTTTTGTCACAAAATTCTTTCTCTTTGTCTGGTTCAATTCCTGACATTTTACATATACCGGTGCCATCATAATGTTCTGAATAACCGTTTTATTATTGAAAAGATTAAAATGTTGGAAAACCATTCCCATGTGACGACGATGGATATTAATATCCACCTTCATATCGGCAATATCTACACCATTAAAGATAATACTGCCTCCGGTAGGATCTTCCATACAGTTTAAACATCTTAAAAACGTACTTTTTCCGGAACCTGAAGGTCCAAGGACAACCATAATATCACCTTTATTCACTGTGACATTAATGTCCTTCAAAACCTGAACATGATTAAAATCTTTTTTCAAATTAATTACGTCTATCACTCTTTTTCAGGCTCCTTTCTAATAATTTTACTAACAGAGAAATAATAAGTACCAAAACAATGTAAATCAACGCCATTACCAGATATGGTACCATAAATTCGTAACTGTTGCTTCCAATATAACTGAATGCCACATACAAATCAGCTGCACCTACAAAACTTACAATAGAAGTTTCTTTAATCAAGGAAATAAATTCATTTCCCAAAGTAGGAAGAATATTCTTAACTGCCTGTGGAATTACAATTTTTACCATACTTACGCTAAAGCTTAATCCCACTGCTCTTCCGGCTTCTAACTGTCCTGCATCTACAGACTGAATTCCACTTCGCATAATTTCTGAAATATATGCACCACTGTTCAATCCGAAAACAGCCATTGCCACAACTTCTCCGGAAGTACGAATGCCCATAATCGGAAGAAGCACATAATAGAAAACCAAGAGCTGTACTACCATTGGTGTTCCCCTGAATAATGCCACATAAAAGCTGCAAATTCCATTTAAAATCCGAGGCAGACGCTTATATTTTGGAAGTACTCTGACCGTAGCAATCAGAGTACCAATCAAAATACCTACGATTAAACCTACTACGGCAATCATCAAAGTATTTTGCAGACCTTCCACAACTTTTACATAACCGTTCTGCTCCAGAAAAATTTCCATAAATTTGTTTATTTTCTGTTCAAAGTTACCCATTCCATCACCTTTTTACTTACTGCATTTCGTTAATTGCTTCTGTGATACATTTCGCAGGGGCAGCATCTACCAGTACATATCCGATATTTCCGTTAATTAAATCCTGTACTGCTAAAGAACTGTTTTTATAAGTAACACATTTAGCAGGAAGTCCCGGGAAGCCCCATTCTTCATCACCTTCGATATAATACTGACCTGTTGTTCCCGCCTGTACACCAATGCTGTCAGACTCTTTTAATTCATTTAAAAGTTTTTCTACATCTGCTGCTTCTTTGCAGTTATCAAAAGTTGTATTATCACTGGATACAATCAGACGCTGAGAAGCTTCATAATAAGTATCGGAAAATGTTACCTGTTCTGCTCTTTCTTCATTTACAGTCAGACCAGCCATTGCAATGTCACATTTTGACTGTCCTACAGATAAACAAACTGCATCAAAGTCCATGTTCTGGATTACCAGTTCCTGATTTAATTCTTCTGCAAGAAGAGATGCAATTTCCATATCAATTCCGTAATATTCATCACCCTTTGTAAATTCAAATGGTTCAAATGCTGCGTTTGTAGCAACCACCAACTGTTCTTTGGATGTGTCCAATTTTGCAGATTTTACTGCAGTCGGTTCTCCGTCTGAGAAATATTTTTCACAAATTTCATCTAAAGTTCCATCTTCTTTGATTTTTGCAATAAAAGTATTTACCTGTTCTAATAATTCCGGCTGTTTTTTATCAATACCGAAAGCATATTCCTCATCTGTTAGATCCACATCAATAATCTTAGCTGTTTTTTTGCCTTCGCTTTTTCCGCCCTCTTCTTTGTCACTTCCACAAGCTGTCATAGACATTGCCATCAATGCTGCTAATACTGCTGCCAATAATTTTTTCTTCATATCTATTCTCTCCTTTTATTCATTAATTTTGTATATTTTGTATATTTATTCATCTGTTAAGGAATTATAACAGCTATTTATTCATTTTGCAAGTCCTTTTTTCACTTTTTTTGATTTTTATTCTATATTTATTCATTTTTTTGTATATCAATACACTATAACCGGCGTATTCACATCAATATTCTCGTAAATCGTTCGTACATTGTCCAACGGTGTATTAATACATCCGTGTGAACCGTTTGTCAGATAAATTTCTCCACCAAAACTGCTTCTCTTTGTCAGATCATGAATTCCAATTCCTCCGTTAAAAGGCATCCAGTAATTCACCGGTTCTTCATACTCAATGCTTCCATCCGGCTTCTTTCCTACTAAAGTAAAAGGACTGGCTTTATCTTTTAATCTCCATACACCGCCCTTTGGTGTGCCGTGTCCTTTATTTGGATTTCCTGTAACAACCGGAGTATCTACCAGACAAGTTCCATTTTTATAAAACCACATTCTCTGCTGGTCAATGGATATTTCTACATAAGTGCCATTGATATCATTTCCCTCATGTGTCTGACCTTTATACAGCCAGGTAGGTTCGATTTCACCACTTTGTCCTGCGTTTAATGCCGCAATTAATGCATCTGTTGTTTTATCCTGCCATACTCTCCATCCGTAATCACCGGTGGTCAAACGCACAGTTCCTCCCCCGGTTGTTTTAAAATCACGAGGCTTTCCATAAGTATTGTATTTTTCTGACCATCCGATAACCACTGGTTTTACAAGATTTACATCAAAGCTATACGTTCCGTCATCATTTTTTACCATCCATGATTTGAGCATATCTCTTGTAACTGTCTCTTTTCCATTTCCAAAGTTCACAGTAATCTGTGTAGCTGTAAGTTTATTCAGTCGCTCTGCTTCTTCTGCCAAGCCTCCGTCACTTTGCAGTACAGCAGGCTTTAAATAACAATCTTCCTCTGTCAAAGAAATTTCTGTTTTTCTCTCATCCACTGCTTTTTTAAGCACTTCTATGGTTTTTTCCTTATCTAAAGCAGTTCCTTCCACTTCAGATATAACCTGGTAAGCCGTTCCGTCATCTTCTATCTTTGCATCCTGAGGCAGTGTCATATTCGCATCCTGCATACATGCCAGTTGACTTACCGCCTGATGAAAACTGGCTTCATCATAAGAATGTTCTACCGAAATCGTATAATCCTTATCCTTAAAAATCTGTATCGGCCACAGCCAAGAATTCTGTTTTTCTTTTATCTTATTCAGCTCCTTGCCATCCTTATATTGAAGCTTAATTGATTCACCATGAATAATTTCTGTTTTATCGTCTTTTTCTTTAATTGTCAGAACATAGTCCTCGGAACTTTTCTTTATGATATTCTTGACATCTTCTACTTTCTTTCCACCATAAGATTTGTCATTAATCACTGTCCCCGGATAAAATCTGTTCTGATAATAAACAGCCAATGACACGTATCCTGCTAACAGACATACAGTAATTCCTCCTGTAATTCCCCACAGAACTCTCCCTGTCTTCTTACTGCTTTTCCCTCCTCGTTCTCTTTTTATCCTCTGATCTGCCTTTTTTAAATCTTTTAACCTTTGTTTACTGCTTTTCTTATCTTTCATTGAACAAACTTCCTTTTCTCAAAGCACATCCTAATAAGTTACATTCGTTCCCATTTTACTCCAAAAAAAAACAAAATAAAAGCTTTTTCTCTACTTCCCTTGCAATCCTCATACTTTTTTCATATTATTTATAATATGTTAACTGAAAGGAAATATTTTTGTATGAATTCATTATTAGATACCACCTGTTGCCAGCTTTGTCCCCGAACCTGCAAAGTTAATCGTCAAATCTCAACTGGATTTTGTGGTTGTACTACTGATATAAAAGCCGCAAGAGCAGCCTTACATCTATGGGAAGAGCCTTGTATCAGTGGAACAAGAGGAAGCGGAACTGTTTTCTTTTCCGGCTGTACTTTAAAATGCTGCTTTTGCCAAAATTCTCAAATCAGCTGTGAAAACTTTGGAAAAACACTGTCCATATCCCAGCTTAGCGAAATTTTCTTAAGGCTTCAGGAAGAAGGTGCACATAATCTCAATCTGGTTACTCCTACCCAATATCTTCCTTTTATTATAAAAGCCTTGGATAAAATAAAAAATACTCTTTCCATACCCGTCATTTACAATTGTGGCGGTTATGAAAGACCGGAAATAATCTCACTTTTAAAAGATTATGTTGATATTTACATGCCTGACCTGAAATATTATGATACTTCCTTATCTCTTTCTTACTCCAAAGCAAAAGATTACTTTTCTTTTACTTCAAAAGCAATTCCGAAAATGATAGAACAAACAGGAGCTCCCGTATTTAACCAAGAGGGAATTCTACAAAAAGGTGTACTTATCCGTCATCTAGTCTTGCCCGGATGCAAAGAAGACTCTATGAAACTTTTAGAATGGCTAAGTAAAACGCTTCCCCAAAACAGTTTTTTACTAAGTCTTTTAAGTCAATATACACCTGTTTATAGAACACAGGAATACCCTGAAATCAATCGAAGAGTAACAACTTATGAATACAACAAAGTTTTGGACAAAGCAATTGCTCTAGGACTCAATCAGGGATTTATGCAGGAAAGAAGCAGTGCCTCTTCCGTATACACGCCTTCTTTTCAACTAGAAGGTCTTGATACGAAATAATTTTTTACATAACAGAAAAGAACCGGAAAGTCTCCTCACTGGAAACCTCCGGTTCTCTTAAAATCAATCATTTTAATTTGGAATATCTTTTATTTGTAGTTTACAATAGAACCAAAATCTGGTTTTAATGCAGCACCACCAACTAATCCACCGTCAATATCCGGCTGAACAAATAATTCTGGAGCTGTTGCAGCATTTACAGAACCGCCGTACTGAATACGGATTGCTTCTGCTGTTGCTTCATCATAAACTTCTGCAATACATTCACGGATTGCTTTACAAACTTCCTGTGCCTGCTCTGTTGTAGCTGTTTTACCAGTTCCGATTGCCCAGATTGGCTCATAAGCGATAACTGCTTCTTTTGCCTGTTCTGCTGTAATTCCCTGGAAACCAACTTTTACCTGCTGACGGATAAAGTCCATAGTAACACCCTGTTCTCTCTGTTCCAGAGTTTCACCACAGCACATAATTGGAGTTAAACCATGTTCAAATGCTTTTACCATTTTTTTGTTAATATCTTCGTTTGTTTCACCGAAGTATTCACGTCTTTCAGAATGTCCTAAGATAACATATTTAACACCTGCATCTACCAGCATGTTTGGAGAAATTTCTCCTGTATATGCACCTTTTTCTTCAAAGTACATATTTTCAGCACCAACCTGAATATTGCTTCCTTTTACAGCTTCTACAACTGGTACAATGTCAATAGCAGGTACGCAGAATACAACATCTACTTCTTCATTTGCTACCAGTGGTTTTAATGTATTTACTAATTCAACTGCTTCGCTTGGTGTCATGTTCATTTTCCAGTTACCAGCGATAATTTTTTTTCTTGCCATTGGAATGACCTTCTTTCTGATTTTATAATTGTATTTTTTGTTCGCCTTTCGGCTTGCTTTC
The DNA here is from genome assembly GCA_905201915.1 of uncultured Lachnospiraceae bacterium. Lineage (GTDB taxonomy): Bacteria > Bacillota > Clostridia > Lachnospirales > Lachnospiraceae > Blautia. The sequence goes on along the minus strand of CAJKQE010000075.1, from coordinate 1,296 downwards.
GTTAAGTTGCTTTCTGGTATCTTCTCTCAACTAACCTCGCCTTTGGCTCGCTAAGGTTCGAGAAGGGCCTCGCACTAAACTCAACCTTCGCCTTTTGGCTCGCTTTCGTTAAGTTGCTTTCGGCCTACTTATCGTTTGCTGCCGCAACACCTGGTAATTCTTTTCCTTCTAAGAATTCCAGAGAAGCACCGCCACCTGTAGAGATATGTGTCATTTTGTCACCATATCCTAAGATATTTACTGCTGCTGCGGAATCACCGCCACCGATGATTGTTGTAGCATCTGTATCAGCAAGTGCTTTTGCAACTGCTGCTGTACCATGTGCAAAGTTTGACATTTCAAAGCAACCCATTGGTCCATTCCATACAACTGTCTTAGCATCTTTTACAGCCTCTGCAAAGATTTTTTCTGTTTCAGGTCCGATATCCATACCTTCCCAGCCTTCTGGAATCTGTCCGCTGCCTACAATCTGAATGTTGCAGTCATTAGAGAATGCATCACCAATTCTGTGGTCTACAGGAAGAAGAAGTTTTACACCTTTTTCTTCTGCTTTCTTTTTCATTTCTAATGCATACTCTAAATAATCATCTTCGCATAAAGAAACACCGATGCTTCCGCCTGCTGCTTTAGAGAAAGTATAAGCCATACCTCCACCGATGATTAAAGTATCAACTTTGTCCAGAAGGTTATTGATAACAGAAATCTTGCTGGAAACCTTTGCACCGCCAAGAATAGCAACAAAAGGTCTTTCTGGATTATTTACTGCATTTCCTAAGAAATCGATTTCTTTCTGCATTAAATATCCAACAACTGCTGTATCAACAAATTTTGTAACTCCTACGTTAGAACAATGTGCTCTATGAGCTGTACCAAATGCGTCATTTACAAATACTTCACAAAGAGATGCAAGTTCTTTAGAGAATTCCTCACCATTTTTTGTTTCTTCTGCGCGATAACGTGTATTTTCAAGTAAAATAACTTCGCCGTCTTTCATTGCTTCTACTGCTGCTTTTGCGTTTGGTCCTACAACTTCAGGATCAGCAGCAAATTTAACTTCCTGACCTAATAATTCAGATAAACGTTTTGCAACTGGTGCTAAAGATAATTCTGGTTTTGCTTCTCCTTTTGGTTTACCAAGGTGTGAGCATAAAATTACTCTTCCGCCATCTGCAATTAATTTTTTAATAGTAGGAAGCGCAGCTACCAGACGATTTTCATCTGTAATTTTACCTTCCTGTAATGGTACGTTAAAGTCACAGCGAACCAGGACTTTTTTTCCTTTTACGTTAATATCGT
>CAJKQE010000074.1 GCA_905201915.1 uncultured Lachnospiraceae bacterium | reverse complement strand
ACATGGGCTGAATATTTATGGATATCTTAAATTTCTGCTGGAGCACCGGCCAGATAAAGATATGACCGATGAACAGCTTGCAGATCTGGCACCTTGGAGTGAAAAACTCCAATCTATCAAAAATCGCATGTGAATTATAGTGAATTACTCCAACCCGCAAAGGGCTGGGGTAATTTTGTATCTGAACGCATTAATATTGGGCGCTTACTAAAGAAATGTAAAAATTGTGAAGTGATGTGCTATTATTTCAGTTAAGTCATTGTGTTTTTCTTCCATTGTGATTTCTACTGATGCATTGGCATACATCATTTTAGAACATGAAGAGAAAAATACAATGACTTTTCTATCCGACTAAAAATGGTTAATTCTAAGCGGCTTTAGGTGGTCAATTTTCCCCGCCCCTAACAAAAGTATTATTTTGTGTATATTCTATCTTGTTTTGTTTATGGTGCATACACATACTAAATGGTAAAATTAAAGTAAATTTAGATATCATTTGTGACAAAGCGCACTTCAAGTTTATCAGGGCGTGAATAACTTTCTGTATATTCAACTAAATTACCATTTTCATCGTATCCTATGAATTCAATATAGTTGACGATAGAGGTGGCACTTGGAAGATGAAGGTGCTTTTGAAGTTTTTCGCCTGCTTCTACCATCACCATTGTCTCATTAAATTTTACAGGCAAATGATTTTTGGATTTCATATAATCATAAAGCGATATGTGCTCAAAATTGTAATTATCGATATCTGAAAAAAAATGAATAGGAACATAGGTAAACTCAATTGCAAGAGGTTCCTTGTTTCCAAGACGAATTCGATGAATACCGTATATTTCATCTTCTTCAGAAAGTCCAAGTTTATCTGCAAAGTATTTTCTGTTTTTGATTATACCTGTGCCTAAGCATTTATTGGAAATTTCAATACCAAAGTTACGAACTAAAGAGGTAAAGCTGGCATTTTTTGATTCATTTAGTACTCCTAAAGCAACTCGATTTTGTTCGGGTTTGCGGACAAAAGTTCCCTTTCCGTGAACGCGAATTAAGTAATGTTGGCTAATTAATTCGTCAAAGATGTCATGAATCAAATACCGACTTACACTATACATTGTTGCAAAATCCCGTTCGCTAGGAAGCAACTCCCCAGGAAGATATTCCTGTGTTTTAATTTTTGTAATGATACTAGATTTTATTTGTGCGGCTAATACATCATCATTGCTCATAAAACTACCTCCTTGATAAAACCAAAACGATCAATTAGCATATTATTTTCAAAAAAGACTGCAAGATGTCCTTGTTTATCATACATGAGCCCTTTGTATTTCATTAAAGGGCTATCAACAGGAATATTTAAAATTTGAGCAGTCTTTGTGTCTGCGTAAAGTAAGGTGACTTTTTGATTCGATTTTGCCAAGGTTATTTGACAATTGTTTGTAATCAAATCAATTGCAGGAGCAGAAGCAGCAATTTGTTGGGTGAGATTTGGATAGATATATTCAGGAATATAAGTTGTATTGATACAAATTAGTTGAGTACCATCTGAATAAAGCCAAACAATTTTGTATATTTTCGATTTTTCAGGAAGTAACATTTCGCTTGCAAGATAGTTATCTGCTTCTATTTTTTTGAAATCATATAATTCGTAAGTTAATTGTCCGCTATCTTCCTCTGAATGTAAGGAAAAATTACGAATGGATTGTAAAATGCGTTTAGGCGCTACGTAATAACCACTTCGTGGTTTTGAGATAATTGTTTTATCTTGAAGTAACAGATTCAAGGCTCCACGAACAGTTAAGCGTTGTACATGAAACAGCTCTGCCAGCTTTCGTTCCGAAGGCAGTTTGTCACCTGGAAGATAGTGTTCTTCCTTTAGCATGTATTTGATTTCTTTTGATAATGCAACATCTAAAGTTAATAAATTTTTTTTCATAAGAACTCCTAATATTATAATTTACTTGTAAATTCTAATCAAATTATACGTTGTCAGTTCTTAAAAAGCAAATGGAAAGGAAAAAAGAAATGAATAAATAAAAAATATAAAAACTGGTATAGTAAATTTAAAATGTGTTTCATACCAGAATAAAAGAAATATATGCATTGTGTATAAATAAATGCATTTATATTTATAAAAATACAACAATATTCAATATTTTTTACATGAAGTATTGAAAAAAATAAAAAAAGTGGTATACTAAATTTAAAAATAGTCACCAATACAAAGGAAGCGAAAGGGGAAAACAATATGTTGAAATTTAATGAACAGAAACAGATTGAAAGTGTGAATGGAGCGCTTGCTCTGAGAAATCAAATTAATGAATTGATTGATGGAATTTGTAAAGAAGGATACAAAAATATTTGTTGGCTCGGTATCGGTGGAACATATGCATCTTGCCTCCAGGCAGAGGTTCATATGAAAGAAAAATCAAAACTTTCATTTTTTGTTGAAAACGCAGCAGAGTATTTGACAACTGGAAATAAAAAAGTTGGAGAAGGAACTATTGTAATTATTTCGTCTGTTACAGGAACAACTTCTGAAATCGTAGATGGAGTAAAAAAAGCACAGAAGAGTGGAGCAAGGGTGATTGGTTTTATTGATGTTGCTACTGCAGAACTTGCAAAACTTGTAGACTATGTGATTACATATCCTGCCAATGAACAATTGAAATTTTATATGGTAGCAGATAGATTTATGTATAATGCAGGAGAATTTCCAGAATATGAGGATTTATACAAGGAGTTGGATCAGTATTTGGCAACTGCACTTGTGGAAGTTGAAAAGGAAGCAGATGCTTTCGGAGAAGAATTTGCAAATCGTCATAAGGATGACAAAATTCATTATTTTGTTGGGGCTGGGAACCAGTATGGTGCCACATATTCTTATGCAATGTGTTATTGGGAAGAACAGCATTGGATTCGTACAAAATCTATCCACAGTGCAGAATTTTTCCATGGAATGTTAGAAATAATTGACAAAGATACACCAGTTACAGTATTTATTGGGGAAGATTCTCAGAGATCATTGAGCGAGCGCGTTGCAAACTTCTTGCCACGCATTTGTGGAAAATACAATATTATTGATACCAAGAAATTTGAATTAAAAGGAATTAGTCCAGAGTACAGAGGATATATATCACATTTAGTGATGCATGCGGTAACACAGAGAATTGATGCACATATGGAAAAAGTCAATTGTCATCCTATGGAAATCAGAAGATATTACAGACGTCTGGACTATTAAGGTGGCAAAATGGACAGAAAGATAAGAGTAGCAGCAATAGGAGATAATTGTATTGATTATTATGATTCATTGAATGAATCTTATCCAGGGGGAAACCCAGTGAATGTTGCTGTATACATAAAACGATTAGGTGGAGAAAGTTCTTATACAGGTGCTGTTGGAACTGATTCATTCGGAAAAATCATGATAAGTGCAATTCAAAATAAAGGAGTTGATACTTCTCATATTCAAGTGCTGGATGGAAAAACCGCAGTTACACATGTTGACATTGTAGATGGAGATAGAGTGTTTGGAAAATATGAAGAAGGTGTTTTGGCAGACTTTAAGCTAAGAGAACAAGACATTTCCTTTATAAAGAAACATGATTTAGCGGTTACAGGAATTTGGGGAATGATTGAAGATGAGCTTCCACTTATTTCGAAAGAAATTCCAGTTGCATTTGATTTTGCAAATAAATTTGCAAATCCAATTGTTGAGAAAGCGATTCCATATGTGACATATGCATTCTTCTCTTTTGACGAGGAATCACGCAATGAGTTTAGACAGAAATATCATAGCATGGGCTTAAAAGAAAAAGAAAATTGTATGGAACAATTAAAGGAATTCATGAAAGCAATGCAACAAAAAGGACCTAAAGTCATTATTGCAACATTGGGGAAAAATGGAAGCATTGGGTATGATGGAAATTCTTGGTATCGATTTGGAATCATAGAGTGTAAAGTTGTTGATACAATGGGTGCAGGCGACAGTTTTATTGCCGGATTTTTATATGGGATTTTGAATGGATTGAATGTTCAAGATTCGATGGAAGCAGGAGCTCAGAATAGTGCGGTAACAATAGGCTATCAAGGGGCATGGTAGAAGGAGAATATAACAAATGGGAAAAAAAATAGTGGCAATTTTATTGATAGCTACGATGGCAATGGGTATTGCAGCATGCGGAGGTTCAGGGGACAAAAAAGACGATAATACAATTACAGTATGGTGTTGGGACAAAACATTTAATATTTTTGCAATGGAAGAAGCTGCAAAAATTTATCAAGAAGATCATCAAGATGTGAAAATTGATATTGTCGAAGTTGGAGATGTAGATGTACAGTCTAGACTTACTACGGCTGGTACATCAGGAGATCTAAGCACATTGCCAGATATTTTTTTGATGCAAGACCATGCATTCCAAAAAAATGTAATATCTTATCCAGATGTATTTACAGAAATTTCTGAAAAGAAAATTGATTTTTCAGAATTTGCTTCTGGTAAAACAGATTTTTCTGTTGTAGATGGAAAACACTATGGAGTGCCTTTTGACAACGGAGCAGCAATTGCTTGTTATCGTACAGATATTTTGCAAGAAGCTGGAATGACTTTAGAAGATTTTACAGATATTACTTGGGATGAGTGGGTTGAAAAAGGCAAAGTAGTACTGGAAAAAACAGGAAAACCATTATTGACAACGTTAGCAGGCGAATGTGATTTGCTTACGATGATGTTACAGTCTGCAGGAGCATCTTTGTTTAATGAAGATGGAACAACGAATATTGCAAAAAATGACACTTTGAAGAAGGTAATTGATACATATTGTAAAATGAAAGATTCAGGTGTGTTACAGGAAGTAAATAACTGGGATGAATACACTGGCACAATGTTGAACAGTGAAGTTGCAGGTGTGATTAATGGGTGTTGGATTATGGGAACAATTCAGACAGCTGAGGATCAGTCTGGAAAATGGGCTATTACAAATATTCCAAAACTTACAAATGTAAAGGGTGCCACAAACTATTCAAATATTGGAGGTTCTTCCTGGGCAATCTCAGGGAATTGTGGAAACGTAGAGTTAGCAGAAGATTTTCTTGCGTCTACATTTGCTGGAAGTACAGAGTTATATGATAATATTCTCTCTTGTGGAGCAATTGCTACATGGACACCAGCAGGAGATTCTGATGCATATGCAGTACCGAATGAATTTTTCTCTGGTGATGCAGTGTTTGAAAAAATAGTTGACTATTCAACAAAAGTTCCTTCTATTATTACGGGACCATATTTCCATGAAGCAAGAGACGCAATCTCTGTTGCGACAACAAATATTACAAATGGTGCAGATTTAGAGGAAGAGCTTAAAAAAGCGGAAGATACTGTTAATTTTAATATGGGACAGTAAGAGAGATTCCTATTATACAAGGGGATGGAATGTAGAACCATCCCCCTTATGGATAGAGAGGAGGAGTTTTTGTGTCTAACAAACCAAGAAAAATGACGTTGGAAAAAAAGCATAATTTAACAGGATGGGCTTTTTTGGCACCAGCAACATTTTTGATTGCGGTGTTTAGTTTTTGGCCAATGATCAAAGCGTTAGTTTTATCTTTTCAGACAGGGAAAGGTAGAAATATGCAGATGGCTGGATTTACAAATTACATCAGATTGTTTCAAGATGATGTATTTATTCAGTCAATAAAAAACACATTTTTTTATTTCATTCTTCAAGTGCCCATTATGCTTGTAGTAGCGATGGTGTTAGCTTGTATTCTAAATAAAAAAGACTTACGGTTTAAAGGATTTTTCCGAACAATGATTTTTTTGCCGTGTACAACTTCATTGGTTGCGTACTCAATTATTTTTCGGTCTTTGTTTGCAAATGATGGATTAGTAAATTATGTTCTAGTGAATTTGGGAATTTTGGATAAACCATATAATTTTTTGACACAACCATTTGCGGCAAAAATGGTTATCATATTGGCTCTTTTGTGGAGATGGACAGGATATAATATGGTATTTTTCCTTTCTGGATTGCAAAACATTGAATATTCAGTATACGAAGCTGCAAAAATTGATGGAGCATCAGCAATACAGACATTTTTTAAGATTACTGTTCCATTATTAAAACCAACTATCTTGTTGACAGCAATAATGTCAACAAATGGAACATTACAGTTATTTGATGAATCAATTAACTTGACCGATGGAGGTCCTGCGAATGCTTCAATCTCTATGTCACATTACATATATAATTTATGTTTTAAGTATGTGCCGAATTTTGGATATGCAGCAGCGATGTCCTTCTTTATATTACTGTTGGTTGCAGTATTAGCATTTATACAAATGAGGGTGGGTGATAAACGTGATTAAAAAGATGAAAAATATAGGAATGTATGCATTCTTGATTTTGGTTACTTTTATTTCAGTATTTCCTTTGTACTGGATGGTAAGTGCATCCACAAACAAAAGTGTGGATGTATCAAAAGGCGTATTATCGTTTGGCTCTCATTTGGGAGAAAACTTGAAAAATCTGCTGGCAAATCAAGATGTAGGGGCTGCATTGGTCAATTCATTTAAATATGCAATATTACTTACAATAGTTTCGATGGTGATATGTTCCTTGGCAGGATATGGATTTGAAATTTATCATGATAAAGCAAAAGATGCCGTGATGGGTGTGATTCTTCTTGCAATGATGGTTCCATTTATTACGATATTGGTCCCATTGTTTCAGATGGTTGCAAAAATGAAAATGTTAAATAGTACGTTGGGATTCATTTTACCAACGGTATCAACCCCATTTTTAATCATGATGTTTCGGCAGAGTGCAAGATCATTTCCTCGTGATATTATTGAAGCTGCCAGATTAGATGGACTTTCGGAAATTAGAATCTTCTTTCAGATGTTTATTCCTACAATGAAATCAACATATGCAGCGGCTATGACTATTACATTTATGAATGCTTGGAATAGTTATATGTGGCCGAAAGTAATTATGACACAATCCAAGAGCATGACAATGCCAATGGTTGTAGCAAATCTGACAGAGGGATATGTAACAGACTATGGAATGCTTATGTTGGCAGTCTTAATATGTACATTGCCTACCGCCTTAGTATTCTTTATTTTACAGAAGAATTTTGCAGAAGGTATTACTGGAGCTGTAAAATAATAAATGATATCTATAAAGAAAGGGATTAGAAATGGAATATAAAAAAATAAATATGCCAGGTCTTCTGCATGGTGGAGATTATAATCCTGAACAATGGTTAGATAGACCGGATATTCTTGAAGAGGATATCCGGTTAATGAAATTAGCGCATGTAAATAATGTTTCACTAGGAATATTTTCGTGGGCATTTTTAGAGCCAGAAGAAGGAAAATATCAGTTTGACTATTTAGAAGAAATTATTAACCGTTTATATGACAATGGCATCTATACAAATCTAGCTACACCAACAGGTGCAATGCCAAATTGGATGACTCAAAAATATCCTGAAGTAATGCAGACAGATGAAAACGGGATACAGAATTTACCAGGAAAAAGGCATAATTTTTGTTACACGTCTGCTGTTATGAGAGAAAAAACTAGAAAGTTGGATTTGAAATTATCAGAACGCTTTGGAAAACATCCAGGAGTAATTCTTTGGCATATATCAAACGAATACGGAGGAAATTTTAGGGATGCTTCTTGTCATTGCGAAGAATGTCAAAAAGCATTTCGGAAATGGTTGAAAAAAAAATACAAAACATTGGATGTATTGAATCATGCATGGTGGAGTGCGTTTTGGAGTCATACTTATACCGATTGGGAACAGATTCATTCACCTTCTCCGAGGGGAGAGGATGAATTACACGGTTTGAAATTGGACTGGAAAAGATTTGTGAGCGAACAGTTACAGGACTTTTGTAGAGAAGAGATTCGAGCTGTTAAAACATATTCGGATCTTCCAGTTACAACAAACATGATGATGTATTTTTCACCATTGGATTATGATAAATGGGCAGAGGAGTTGGATGTGATTTCTTGGGACTCTTATCCGAGTTGGCATACAAAAGAAGATGAAGTACCGATTGCTGTGTGGGCAGCCTTTATGCATAACCAGATGAGAGGATTTCAGAAGAAGCCATTTTTGATGATGGAATCAACACCATCACTTGTGAATTGGGATGAGGAAAATAATGTAAAAAGACCGGGGATGAATTACTTATCTTCAATGCAGGCAATTGCGTTAGGTTCGAATAGTGTTCTTTATTTTCAATGGAGAAAAAGCAGAGGATCGAGTGAAAAGTTTCATGGAGCGGTTGTTGATCATGATGGGTCAGAAAAGAATAGAGTTTTTCAAGAAGTTGCTTGGATTGGCAAAGATCTAGAAAAGCTAAGCAGTCAAATACTAAGTACATGTAATAGGGCGAAGGTAGCTATTATTATGGATTGGGAAAATTGGTGGGCTCTTTCTGACGCACAAGCAATATCGAGAAAATTTGATTATACGGAAGAACTTTTAAAATATTATCGGGTTTTTTGGGAAAAAGGAATTGAAGTTGATATAATTTCCATGGATCGAGAGTTGTTAGATTATCAGCTTGTGGTTGCTCCGACCTTGTACTTGCATAAAAAAGAGTATATTCATAAAGTAGAAGCATATGTGGAAGCAGGTGGAATATATGTAACAACTTATTGGAGTGGAGTTGTAGATGAAACAGATTTATGTTTTATTGGAGAGAGACCACATGAGAGATTGCTAGGATTATCAGTTGATGAGATTGATGTTGGGAATGAATATTTTCCAAATACTTTCTCCTATAAAGACGATGTATATAAAGCCGGTGTGTTAAGAGAAGTTGTGACACTTCAAACTGCAAAGCCGTTGGGAACATACTTGCAAGATTACAATGTAAATACTCCAGCAATTACAGAAAATGCGTATGGCAAAGGAAAAGCTTATTATGTTGCTGTTCAACCAGATCTGGAATTTTTGAAAGAATTTTTGGGCGATGTAATTGAGGAAGCAAATGTGGAAGCAAATCTGACGGAAACATTACCTTATGGAGTTACTGTTTCAAAAAGAAGTGGAAAAGAACAGAAAGATGATGTGTATTTTCTTCAGAATTTTAACAGACATCCTGTGAAGATGGTTTTGAATGAATGTTATACAAATTTGATTACTGATGAAATCCTTACAGGTTCAATAAAACTGCAAACATATCAATGCATTGTGATGAAAAAGAAATAAGATTCCGTAATAGGGAGGAACTCACATTGAAATCAAAGGCAAAGACATTTTTAATTGATATTTTACTTGATATTGTAGGTGGTTGTTTCATTGCGATTGGAGTCTATAATTTTGCAGTGGCATCTGGATTTCCGGTAGCAGGTATATCCGGTATTGCAATCGTGTTTTATTATTTTTGGAAAATTCCAATTGGTACAATGACGACAATTTTGAATATTCCAATTATTTTAATTTGTTACAAGTTGTTGGGAAAACAATTTTTTTTAAGATCAATAAAGACAATGTTAATTTCTAATATACTGATGGACTGGGTTGTTCCATTGTTCCCGGTTTACCAAGGTGATATGATGTTATCTTGTATTTGTATGAGTGTATTCTCAGGAATCGGATATGCATTAATTTACATGAGAGATACCTCTACAGGTGGAGCAGATTTTGTTTTGATGGCAATACACAAGGCAAAGCCACATATTTCTGTAGGAAAAATTATCATTGTTATGGATTTTATTATTGTAATTATTGGTGGAATTCTGATGCGTGGAAACATTGATAAGATTATTTATGGATTAATTGGAACGTATATTCTATCATTTGTCGTAGATAAGTTAATGTATGGCGTTGATGCTGGAAAACTTGCTTTGATTGTAACAGAAAAGGGACCACAAATTGCGGCAAAAATTGATGAACTATCACAACGAGGGGCAACTTTGATTAAAGCAGAAGGAAGTTATACAGGACGTGAAAAAGAAGTATTAATGTGTGCATGTAACAATAAAGAAATGCATACGATTCAAGAAGCTGTAAAGAAAGTAGATTCATCAGCGTTTCTTGTTACAATGGAATCGAATGAAGTGCGTGGAAAAGGATTCAAGCCAATATAATATAAAAATTAAGAAGTTCTAGCATGGATCGGTATAAGATTGGATCCGGAACATTATCTTTGATTATGGAACGTTATCACGCGGGAGGAATTCCGATTGAAGAACTCCAGATGATGCCACCAAAAGAGGTGGAATTACTTTTTTATCCTCAGAAAAATATTAAAAAGAAGGATATTCCATTTCCAGATTTCCAGTACTATTTATACAGGTCATAAGATGATATCTAAAAACAAGAAAACAAAGAAAGAACCAATATCATTAGGAAATGAAGAATAATACAATCAACCTTGTGCCCAGTGGGCACGAAGTTGGCACAGTCACTACGGTGTCAGGAGAAATCCTGTAGCAAGTGGGGAATGGTTCGACTCCATTCCTCATTTTTTCGTGCAGAAAATGCATAGATTATTATCCTGTTTGAAATACCAGGGAAGCATTATACGTAAGCGCAAAATATTGCTACGCTGCCCATGAATCACGCTTGCACCAAAATGATAGATGCAAGCGTTTTGCTCTATGTTTAGTTTTGACAGTTCGCTTTCGCAGTCTCGCTCCATGGGGCAAGCTGTTCCAGCTGTTCATCTGACATTTTAGCGTCTGGCCGCTGTGATAAGAGGTATGTCAGATATTTGTAGGTATTCAGGTCATTCGCTTTTGCCATCTCAACCATTGTATACACAATAGCACTAGAGGCCGCTCCCTTCGGACTGGCACTGAACAGCCAGTTCCTCCGACCAACAGTGAATGGTCTGATTGCATTCTCGCTAAGATTGTTGGATAAACTGCAATGACCATCTTCCAGATAGGTCATCAGGGTG
>CAJKQE010000073.1 GCA_905201915.1 uncultured Lachnospiraceae bacterium | reverse complement strand
AACTGAGCAGAATTACATTCATATAAGTTGACATTTCTACTATTAATCTTACGGCTCTTTGAACCTCGTTTTCTTCCATATCTTGAAATAAACTTTGAAGTATATATTGTTTTGAGGTATCAGCAACAAGTTTTATCAAAAGCAGTAATTTTTTCTCTCCCAATGTTAATTCTTCTATTCGACAATTCTCTTTCATTTCCAAACCTGCAAGTTCCAGCATCGCTTGAATTGAAAGTGGATCATTTTTTAATGTGGGAAGATTAGAAAAATATTCACTTACCTTTCTATCTCCCCCCCCCCAAAAAAAATCAGTAATTTTTGCAAAGTTTTCAATTTTACAGTCCAATACAGCTGATAAAAATGAACATTTTTCTGCTTCTTTTTCTGTATCGATCACAATACCAATAACTTCATACTTTCTTTTCATTATAAGAACACCTCTTTTCTATAGCTTAATTGTAAAACACAAATGTCACAGAAATGTCCTAATCTCTAAAAAATATTGTATTTTATTGCGTTTTTCATTTATAAAATTCCTTTTTTAAGACAGCATATTGAAAAACGGAGGTTGTAGACCAATAATACAGCAAATAAATTCCGCCAAATACTGCCAATGTAACAATTCCATATGTCAAGAACAGATTTTCCTGCAAAATTGCTTCTCCAAATACTTTATTTGCTCCTGCAATCAAAAATATCATCATAATCATTGGAAGAATCGCCGGAATGAAAAACAAAATCCCTACCTCTTTTTTTATAAGGCATCTTCTTGTTTTTTGTGCCACTCCCATTTTATCCAAGATCTGATAATTACATCGATTGTAGTTTATTTTTGAAAGTTGTTCAAAAGCTAATATCGTAGAAGATAAAATAATAAAAATAATGCTCAAATATAAGCCGCAAAAAGAAATTGCTGCAAATCCAGTTAAAGAGTTTTCAATCCCCCATGCTTTTACAGTTACGCCCATCGTTATTTGTTCTGGCAACCCTTTTCCATCCTGAAGTACAGGAGTCCATGCATTCGGATCATGCAAAAACTTCTTCAGCGCTTGTTTTAATTCTGGATATCCTCCATTTTCTAATTTCATTACCAAACGAATTTTTTCACCGGAAAGCTGGGTTGCCACTTGATCAGGCACTACCAGAATGTATCCTCTTGTGCCTGCCATTTGATATTGTTCCATCGGTTCTGTATAAATTGCTGTTTCTGCAATTCCAAGAACACTGCCTGCTAACAGAATTTCGCTTTTTTGCTCTAACGCTTTTTGAATTTTCTCTACATAATTCCATGTATCACAATGAATAAAAAATTCATTTGAAGACAAACTTACAGATTTTAACCCAAGCATACAACGTAAATGATTATAATCAGACAACGCTAATGCTTCCACCGGATAAGCATCTGTTGCATAAAGATAATAAATCAGTTCATCTTCTACGCTACATTGCCGCTTCGTAAATTCTACCATTGGCTGTAGGCATTCTTTCGTCAATGGAGCATCCAGAGCAACACCCGCATCATACGGATAATAAGCCTCCATATTCGCCTTATATCCTGCTCCCGTAGAAAGACCTGCAAACATCGTACTCAGGGATACCGTTAAAAGGATTGCGATGACTGCCATAAGCTTTCCGGCAGAATCTACTTTTCTTCCAATCTGTCCCAAATAAAATAGGTTGATGTCCTTATATCTTCTACGTTTACTTTTATTCAAAAGTCTTAACAGCAATACTGGTAAATTACGATACATTTCGTATATTCCTATTGCTGATAAAATTACAGCGCCAATCATCCAAACGTAGAATATATTTGTTTGAACAGACATTCCCTTTGCCAACAGACAGCCTCCAGTAAGGATACATAATATTGACAGAATAATCAGCGTAATATGAAATCTTACAGAATGCTTCTTTCCATTTTCGTTTTTCTGATGATCATAGAGCATATCTACAATTTTACGTTTACGGATAACCTTTGCTGCACGCAATATTCCGATACTGTACATGAGCATAAAAAGTATAAAAGCTGTTGCAAAAGCCTTTATGGAAAAGGAAATACGATAGGTATGCGGCATCTCAAAAATATGGTTGATAATCTGCACCAACACTCCAGAAAGTCCAATTCCTGAAAAAGTTCCTATAAAAAATGCAGCCATTCCAATCACACCATTTTCAATGAAAAATAGTTTTTGAATATTTGAGGTTTCCATTCCCAGTAATTCATAGGTGGCGAATTCCTTTTTCCTTTGTTCCAGCATAAAGCGTATTGCATAGCTGATCACAAAAGATGCAATCAATGCTACAAGAACGGACATTCCCAATATGCCTGATGTCAGCATGGACATATTTTCAGACATAGAAAGGACGTCTTTTGAAAATCCAAGCGCAAGAAAGGAATACATCATGGCAGCAGTCAGAGTAATGGTAACAAAATAGATTACATAATTTCGTATACTTTTTTTCATATTTTGTATTGCGAGCTTAATATACATCACTTACCCCGCCTCCCATCATAGTAAGAACATTCAGGATTTTATCAAAAAATACCTTACGGGTGTCCCTGCCTTTTAAGATTTCAGTGAAGATTACACCGTCACGTAAAAATAAAATACGATTGGCATAGCTTGCCGAAAATGCATCATGTGTAACCATCAGAATGGTTGCCCCCAGATTCTCATTCATACTCTGCATGGTAGACAGCAGCATCTGAGATGAGTGGCTGTCCAAGGCCCCTGTCGGTTCATCCGCCAAAATCAGCTTCGGGTGATTGATAATTGCTCTGGCACAAGCACATCTCTGCTTCTGTCCACTGGAAACCTGATATGGATATTTGTCCAAAATATCGGCAATATTCAGACTTCTTGCAATCTCTTCCACTCTCGGTTCTATTTCCCTGACCGGAATGTGGTTAATCGTCAGAGCCAGAGCAATATTCTCACTAATGGTTAAAGTATCCAGCAGGTTAAAATCTTGGAAAATAAATCCCAGATTTTCTCTCCGAAACTTTGCAATCGCCTTTTCTTTTATCTCCGTTACATCTGTACCATCCAAATAAATATGCCCTGCGCTTACCGTATCTATGGTAGAAATGCAGTTCAGCATCGTTGTTTTTCCTGAGCCTGATGCACCCATAATGCCTAAAAACTCGCCTTCCTGCACAGAAAAATCAATATCCTGAATCGCTTTTGTTACATTGCCTTCATTTCCATAAAATTTTTGAATATGGTCTAATTTTAAAATTTCTTTCATGATACTCACCTCGTCTTTTGATATTATGATTGTAACGGATTTCTGCATGTGTTTGTATCAAGTTTTCTAACAAAATTCTAACAAAAATGTAAGAAATGCAGGGCTTTTCTCAGCCCTGCACCTGATGAATAAAATGATTGATTTGAAAGGACAGGATCATTGTCGTTCCTGTCTCGCCTGACTGGGCAGCAATTCCAATTCCCAGCTTATCACAAAGTCTTTTGCAAAGATAAAGCCCTATACCGGTTGCATTTTGCCGGATACGTCCATTTTGCCCGGTAAAACCTTTCTCAAAAATACGGGGCAGATCATTTGCACAGATCCCGATTCCATGATCTTCTACAAAAAGAAAAATCTGATCTCCCTGCACCTTGGTATAAAAGTGCAATACGGGATGCTCCCGGCTGTATTTTACAGCATTGACAATCAACTGATCCAGAATAAATCGGAGCCATTTGTCATCCGAATAAACCGTCAGTTCACTCTCTTCCGTCTCTAAGGCAACCTGATTCTGCAATAAAAGATACTTGTTATCTGCAATCGCCTGATGCACCACATCAAATAACCGGATTTCCTGAACAGAATAATCCTTTTCCGTATATTCACTACGGGCATAATAAAGCGCCTGTTCTGTAAAGCGATTGGTTTTTTCCAGTTCCCTCATCAGTTCTCTGGTAAAAGGCTCTTTATGATTTTCACACAATAGTTTCATTGCAGTAATCGGTGTTTTGATTTCATGAATCCACTGCTCAATATATTCCCGGTACTCCTGTCTCTCCCTTGCTACTGTTCCAATCTGTTCCAGCATAGATTTGGACGCCATTTTTAAGAGTTGAAAATAAACCTGTTCTTCGGCATGTTCCGGTTCCGGAAGCATCTCTGACAACAAGTATTTTTCTTCCAGTCCTTCTGCCATCTTTACTAATCTATTTAATCTCCTTTTTCGCTGATGATAGGTAAACGTCAGTATACCAGCCAGTAACATCGTCCAGATGATAAGAATCACTGCAATACTATCTACATTATTTCCTACAAAGAACAGAAAAACCGATAACAATACCATACAGACGATATTGATGATAAAAAGGGGGATTTTATCTTTCCAATACTGTTTTCCATTCATAGTGTGTACCCCTGACGGTGTTTTGTTTTAATAAAGTCTTTAACGCCAATCTTTGATAATTTTTCTCTGATACGTCCAATATTTACACTCAATGCATTATCATCTACATAGAGCTGATTGTCCCATAAATATTCAATCAGATCTGCTCTTGCGCAAATGGTTCCGGCATGTTCAAATAGATAGTACATAATCTTCAGTTCATTTTTTGTGAGTTCTGTTTGCTTTCCTTCAGCTTCTATTGTTCCAGTCTCTAAAGATAAAGAAACTCCTTGATAAGTCAGATGTCTGCTTTGTGTATCAGGATAAGCACGTTTCAGCAAGGAAGCAATTTTTGCAAGTAAAATGGCTGTGTGATAGGGCTTTGTAATAAAGGCATCTCCTCCAAGCATAATACTGTTCAATTCATCCATATCCGTATTGCAGCTGGTAACAAAGATAATCGGAGCCTGTGAAAAACTCCGAATGCTAGAACAAATGGTAAACCCATTTTCTTGCGGCAATTTAATATCCAATAAAATAAGATGTGGATTTATTTTTCGTACCTGTTCTGTTACATCAGAAAAATCTTCAATAACAGATGTGTGATATTTATTTCCATCCAGTACTGTTTGCAGTTCTTTACGGATCACTGGATCATCTTCAATAATTAAAATTTCTGTATTCATAACAATCCTCCTAAACTGCATTATAACATAATACAGCTAAAATTGGAGCAAGTTTCCCTGCTCCAATTCGTTTTATTCCATTGTTTTGATTTGGTCAACAAGAGATTGCTTTTTCAAATTTCCCGTTGTATATGCAATTAATATCAACTGAACAGCCAACAGAACAGCCGAATATATCAATACAACCGGCCATGGGAATGAATAGAAAAAATATGGATTTAATGACCGCATGATCTGAATACATAAAATCCCAAGTCCAACTCCTAAAATCAATGTTACAAGCACAGCAAAGAGTGAATAAATCATGCCCTCATAGCAAAGCATTCTGATGAGTTGTTTTTTGCTTAAACCAATCGCCTGTAACATTCCAATTTCCTGCTTCCGAGACAAAAAATTTGTAATGGTTGTATTTACGAGATTGATCAGCGAAAAACACACAACAATGATAGCTACTATCAGAAATGCACCGAAAACTAGTTGCTGATTTCTATTATAATAATTTACGCTTTCTTCTATGGTATCCATAACCAAATCACTGTTTTTATCTATCAGCTGATTTAATGAAGTTTCAATTGTATCGAATTTATCTTTGTCTGTAATTACGGAAATAGTACCTGTGCAATCCATCCCGGTTCCCTCATTTATAAGTTGTTCCGGGAGAGTAAAACATTTATCGAATCCCGTATAATTATAATCGCTTACTATGCCTTTCACAGTATAAGTTTTCGTCATAATATCACCGGATACATTTTCGTAATCAACTTCTACTGTATCACCTAAAGCAACATCCATTCCATTGAGATCTGCACGTTCTTGTAATAGGATAATTCCATTGTCCGCAATCAATTCATCATAATCAGCTGTTCCTTTTATGAGATTTTTTTCTAAATCAGATTGTTCATCTTGACTAAATCCCTGAATCCAATCTTCAGAAATTCCATTTACACGATATTCTGCGTCCGTATAATACCACCGCTTGATTCCGGTAACACCATCGATAGCTTCGATTGTTTTCACAAAATTTTCATTCAGCATATTTTTTTGTTGTAATTTAGTCAACGAAACTTTTGCAGTATCAAAGGATTGATTAGCATTAAGGTTAATATTAAATTCGCCTTTTGAAAAATCCCTCCCACGCGCTTCTGCAACTCCATCATAGGAAACTAATATCGTTGAAATCAATACAACTAACACGCCTCCAAATGCGAGTGAAAATATGGTTAATATAGATTTTGTTTTTTGCCTGGACAAATTCATTTTAGCAAGTGATGCAGGTGTTATTTTTCGGTACAGCGCCGAACTTTCTTTCGACTTTCCTTTATAATCCGAATATCGAAGAGCCTCCATTGGAGATACTGAGGCAGCTTTTTTTACAGGAGTATGAATAGAGAGCATTACCATTGTAAAAGCAAAGAGCCCACACCCAATCGTCACACATAAGGAAGTCAGCCAGTACCAGCCCTCCGGAATCAGAAAATATCCGATTACATTACCTATAATCAAACCAATGGAAATACCAGCAGCTGCAAGTAATTTTCCTTCTCGGTAAACCATTTTTTTAATCTGCCGTTTCGTTGTTCCAATCGTGCGAAGCTGTCCATAGTTACGAATATTGCTTGCAACGGAAATATAAAAAATGGAATAGATCACAATGCCGGAGCCAATAAAGGTTACAAATCCAATCACGAAATAAAATAGCATTTCACTTCCAGAATTTTCGCTCTTCACATTAAAATAAGTGGAGCGAACAATCACATTATCATCGGGGATGTGTAATTGTTTTGCAAGAGTGTCTGCATATTCCGTAGCATCTTCTTCGCTCATGTTTTGAGCGTCTTTTAATCCAAGGTAATAATCTATAACTGTATTATTTCCATACTGTTGTTTCACTAATTCTTTCGATATAATAGCTGTATATCGTCCAATATCTCCGGTTTTAACATTTAAGATTCCTGTCAACCTGAAATCATGATTCATCCCGTCAGAAAATGGTATTTTAATTGTCTGTCCTAATTCCGTTGAGTATCCCAAGCTGTCCAAAAAAGATTCCTGTAATACAATTTCATCTTCCGCAGTTGGTAACTTTCCCGAATAAGGCATACTTTGAGATTTTAGCATATCTGCATTTGCGTAAGTAAAATTTACGGTTGAATGGTTTATTTCTTCCGAAAATGCATTGAAAAATTCTCCAATCCACGCGATCTCTTTTTCTTTATATAATTCCGAACCCTCTTTTTCTGAAATTGCATGATATACAATCTGTGCTGTTTTTTTATTTAGATTTTTTGTTTTCTGTGTAATTCCAAATCCATAAAGGGTAATTGCAGATAATAATGTACTCGCAAGTGCAATCGTAATAATAATAAAGATATTTCTTTTTCGATTTGCTGATATATTCCTGCGAGATATACGCTTTATTATGGTTTTTGTATCATTTTCAAAAGGTAACGTCATACAACTCCCCCCTACCCTACTATTTTTCCATCTTCGATCCTCACAATACGATCAGCAAGCTGCGCAATAGCATTGTTATGTGTAATCATTACTAACGTTTGATCGAACTCTCTACTGGTTCTCTGAAGCAGTCCTAAAACATCCGCACTGGTTTTAGAGTCAAGGTTACCTGTAGGTTCATCGGCCAGCACAATTGCAGGCTTAGCAACCAAGGCTCTTGCAATCGCCACTCTCTGCTGCTGACCACCGGAAAGATTATTGGGCATGCTTTTCAGCTTATCTTCCAATCCCAGCATAGTAACAACTTCATCCATAAATTTCTGATCTACGGTATCTCCATCTAACTCTACCGGAAGGACAATGTTTTCATAAACATTTAAAATCGGAACCAGATTGTAATTTTGAAAGATAAACCCGATATTCCTCCTGCGAAAAATAGTAAGTTGTTCATCATTCATTTTAGCCAGTTCCTTCCCTGCCACAACTACACTTCCTGATGTTGGAGTATCCAATCCTCCCATCATGTGAAGCAACGTGGATTTTCCGGAACCTGAAGTCCCTACTACTGCTACAAATTCTCCCTGCTCAACAGAAAAATTTACACCATCTAAAGCACGAGTTATATTAGGTTCTGTGCCATAATATTTTTTTAAATCCTTTGTCTGTAAAATTATCATAATCACTACTTCCTTTCTTTGTTTGATGAGTATATAGTAACGGTCAAATGTTGCAGAAATGTCCTAAAACTCTGTGAAACTATTTAAAAATGTTTTAATTTGATGTATTTCATTTTTCATAATCCTAAACGGTTTCATCTTTTAAAACTTCAACAATAATATCCCTACGAATTTTCCGGGATGCCACCATATAGATTCCTCTGATGATAGCAAATGTGAGTATGATATATACTACTACCCCCCAGAACGGAAAAACCTTAAGAAATTCTATAACTGTTATATCTTGTAGCCAAATTAATATGGTACTGACTAAAATTAGTATTGAGATTCCTATTAACAAAGGTTTGATTACAAGAAGAAATCCTTCTGTATAAAGTAAGTGACATAGCCCTTTTTTATCAAGACCGACAGAGCGCAACATAGCAAACTCCTTTTTCCTTTGATATAAACTATTTAATATAGCTGCCACTGCCGATGAAATACCAACAATCCCAAAAAGTGCTGTCAAACTATAAACAATTAACATTGTAGCATTTGTCAGTTTATCTCTATCAGCTGCTCGTTGTGTTTTACTGGAAGTAAAAAAATCATTCTTACTCAAATATTCACCACAAAGTTGATCCGCTCGACTTTGTACTGTAACATCTTTCCCTTGCTCAGTACGAAGATTCATATAGGTTCTATAATTATATACTGCACGATCTTCCCCAAAATTGTTTATAATATCATAATACTCTTCCATAGGTACAATAATAGGCAGAGTATAAAAAGCAACATTCAAACCTATGTCTGGCATCTCTGTAAGTACAGAAGATATTTGGATATCAAAACTATAATTTCCTTGAACAGAGTCTAAAAACTTTTCCGTTAATTGTAACTTCTGACCTTCTTTTATATCCAGATATGACACCTGCTCTTTTTTTGCTTCATAACCCCTAGCATCCGGATTCTTTGCAACTGAATTAACAATAATAGCTGATCTGGAATTATGGGAGGAAATTCCTGCATTCTTTAGATAAGCATTATAAGTATCCTGTTCCAAACCAATTAATGTACAAGGAATTCTATATCTGCCATCACGTTTAACAACATATTCTCCAGCTGCTTTCGTATCAAATCCTCCATATGAAAGAAATTCTTTAGACAATTCTTGCTCCGAAAGCCAACTTGCACACATTGCCATCGTATAAGTTGTCTGTTCTTTCACGTCTGGAAGATCTTTTAATTTCTGAATAAGCGCCGGTTCTATCCGCTGACCAGATTCTAATGTAATATTTATATCAAAAGGATTATCATGTTCTGCTTTCGTATTATTAACATCCGAAACAGAAAAAACAGCCAGAAAACTAAACATGAGTACCATACATAAGCATAATGTTACAGTACAGGTCCGAAATAATTTCTTATTTGCGATAAGAGAGTTAGCTGAGATTTTCCCCAAAAATCCAAAACACCTTTTTAAAAAGGTATGTTTTGCTGATTTTTCCAAAGAAACATTGTTCCAATTCTCCTTTATAGCTTCTATTGGACGTATTTTTCCCATTTGTCTTGCAGGTCCGGATGCTGCTAAGAGCACTGTTAAAAAAGAAAGCATTATTGAAATGATTGCAATCCATGGTGAGAAAGAAACTGAAATCTGATTTCCTGTTACTTCGCGTGTCAATTTGGAATATGCGGTCAATACTCCATAAGAAAGCAAATGACCAAGTCCTATAGAAATAACAATTGGAAAAAAAGATAACCAACGTGCTTCATATTTAACTAGCTTCCGTATCTGTTTTGGCGTCATACCTATTGATTTTAATATTCCAAGTTCCTTTATTTTTCGCTTAGCAGAAATGGAAAAGGCTCCGCGGATAATATAGGCAAATACCGTCATAGAAGCAACAGCAACTATCAAAAGTGAAAGAAAAAGTTTAGGTAAATCGCTGCTCCAGAAGTGCCCCGGCTCATAAATTCCATACATTCCGAGCAGAGCTGTATGATAACGATATGGATATTCACCATATTCATCTTGTTCCAAACCAATAGCCTGTGCAATCTGAGGGACTGTTTCATAGATTTTCCTTGGATTCTTTGTCTGGGTATATACAACTACACTAGCATCTTTTGGCGTTTCTTCCAGATTGAGCCAACCATATGCAGGATAACCATTATATGCACTGGAAACTGTCCTATCAATTTCTCCAACAATGGTATACTGTACATTATCTGTTTTTACAAATACTTCCCCATCTTGAAGTGGGGACAGGAAATCAACAATTCTATTATCTTTTCTCCGTTCACCTAATTCTAAATCAACGGTATCACCGATTTTGAAGGAAGGATTATCCTCAAAAAATTTTTTCCCAACAACAATTTCACCCGGAGCCTCTGGAACTCTTCCACGTATAATTAAATTTTTTTCATGCATGGATTCCCAATATTTTGCATCACAATTTTGGACTAAAAGATAAGGATCATTTTCTCTAAACGATAATAGGAATGTTTGGTTATTTCCTTTTACCATAACGTCTTTGATATTTTCATTCTTTTTGATAAGTTCAATCTGATTTGCCTGAACTTCTAATATCTGTGCATCCCAATTCCCTGAATCAAAAATTTCCTGCTGCACTCTCTGATTCCAATAACTCTGCACAAGAGAACATAATGTACACATAAAAGTAGCTGCAATTAATATGGCAGACATAATAGAAAGTGCTGTCCGGTGATTTGCTTTAATATTTTGTTTGGCAAGTTTTTTGACAACTGCATTTGTATCATTTTCAAATGGTAAAGTCATAGCCATTCACTCCTTTCGGTATAATTATAACTTTTAAATATTGCAGAAATATCCCAAAAGATAAACAGTTAAAAGGTGGTTTGCTTTATTTTAGGATGTTTTTTAATGAAAGTATCCTTTCTATTGAATTGTTTTCTTTTATTAATCTGCCGTTTTGATTCGTTCCACCAATGAATCTCTGCATTGAATTTTTAGACAGATAGTAGAAATTACGATGGATATTATTACTAGTATAACGAATATTAAATAATTGCTATATTAAATTGATACTGCTTCCTC
>CAJKQE010000072.1 GCA_905201915.1 uncultured Lachnospiraceae bacterium | reverse complement strand
GGTTGCTGGATTTTGATGATATGCTTTTGTATTGTTATGATTTACTAAAGAAAAGAGCAGATATTTTAGCAGGCTGGCAGCAGCGGTTTCAGTATATTCTGGTAGATGAATTTCAGGATATTAATCAACTTCAGTATGATATTATTAAGATGCTGGCAGCTCCCCAGAATAATCTGTTTATTGTGGGAGATGATGATCAGTCCATTTATGCATTTCGAGGTGCAAAGCCGGAAATTATGATGCATTTTCCAAAAGATTTTCCTACGGTAAAGACAGAACTCTTATCCTGCAATTACCGTTCTACAAAGAGAATTGTGGAAACAGCAGGAAAAGTGATAAGTTATAACAAAAACAGGTTTAAGAAGAAAATTCATACAGAAAATGAAGAAGGGAAGCCCTTATGTATTAAGGAATTTGATACGCAAAAACAGGAAGAAATTTATGTGAAAGACTGTATTTTAAAAGCTTATCAGAAGGGCTGTCCTTACGAAGAAATGGCAATTTTGTACAGGACAAATTCTGGCGCCAGATTTTTGGTGGAGACTCTTATGGAGTATCAGATACCTTTTCAGATGCGGGATGTGATGCCTAATATTTATGAGCACTGGATTGCCCGAAATATTATTTCTTATATAAAACTGGCAATGGGTGACAGGAGCAGAAAAGAATTTCTTCAAATAATGAATCGTCCCAACCGTTACATATCAAGAGCTGCTTTGGAGGACTCACAGGTATCTTTTGAAGCTCTCCGCTGGTATTATGAAGGGAAA
The DNA here is from genome assembly GCA_905201915.1 of uncultured Lachnospiraceae bacterium. Classification (GTDB taxonomy): domain Bacteria; phylum Bacillota; class Clostridia; order Lachnospirales; family Lachnospiraceae; genus Blautia. Next base: position 10,661 of record CAJKQE010000072.1, on the reverse strand, counting down.
GACTGGCTGTGCGACCGAATTGATAAGCTGGAAGAAGATTTATATCTGCTGAAGAATATGACACCTTACGGTGCAATCAACTATATACGTAAGGGCATCGGATATGACGAATATTTAAAGGATTATGCTGCTTATCGAAAACTGAAAACAGATGATTTTTATGAGATTTTGGAAGAATTAGCAGAAAGCGCAAAGGGCTATAAAACTTATCCGGAATGGTTTACGCACATTGAGGAATACACACAGAATTTAAAAGAGCAGGTGAAAAATCAGCCTGTACAGAGACAGGGTGTAATTATTTCTACCTTACACAGCATTAAGGGGCTGGAGTTTGATAAGGTGTTTTTGATGGATGTAAACGAAGGAACCATACCCTACCATAAGGCAGCTACAGACAGCAACATAGAAGAAGAACGCCGTTTGTTTTATGTGGGCATGACAAGAGCCAGAAAAGAACTTTCTCTTTTCTTTATTAAGGAACGTCATGAAAAGCAGCTAGAACCTTCCCGTTTTTTAAAAGAATGTGGCTGGCAGGAGGAAAAGGATGGAGCAACCTCAAATTAAAATTTATATCGGACAAATTGAGCAATGGGCGAAGCTGTGTAATGCAGAAGAAAGGGCAGAAAGTATATGCGGAAGACTTTTGTTGTTATATGGTTTGCTTCAGCAAAAGGAAGAGTATGAGCGCTTTATGGCAGATACGCTAACAGAGGCGTATGATAAGTTAAAGCAACAGTTTGTATACAGCTCCCATGGAAAACCGGCTCTTTTGGGAAGTTTTGCTCCTCATTTTAATATCAGTCATTCTGGCAAATATGCTGTGTGTGCGCTAGCAGAGCTGCCTTGTGGAATTGATATACAGGAAAAAAAAAGGTTGAAAAATCAGCGTATTTTTGAGAAGGTTTTGTCAAAAAAGGAACAAAATGAAGTGCGTTTAAGCACAGACAAAAAGGCTTCTTTTTATCAATACTGGGCAAGAAAGGAAAGTTTTTTAAAGCTCACCGGACAGGGAATTATTGTGGATTTAAGAGAAATTCCCAAACCTGTCTGGTATGAAGATTTTGTACTGGGGCAAGATTATGCAGGCTGTATCAGTGCTGATGCCAAATGTGAAGTTATTTATGAACATATTTTACCATCACACCTTTTAAAAATCTTTTCTTAATAAAAACTTTTGTTTTTCACATATCTCTTATTAAAATTTTTTCTTTATAGTAAAGGATATGGAAACAAAGGAGGAAAAAATATGCAGGAAAAGACATTGAAAAAGGTATGGTACGGAAGTATTGTTCTTTATATAGGAACTTTGGCATTTGTAGCCGTACTTACACCATGTATTGTGCCCCTGATTTTTAAATTGTGTCATTGGAATAAGGTGTACGAAATTTATATTTTGTCCAATGTTTTTACATATTTTGCCAGTGTGTGGGGAGGTTCACTGAATGCCTATCGCATTTATGGTTTCGACAAAATACTTCATTTTTCCAGTGGATGGCTGATTTTCTTTAAAAATGATTGTATCAATCATTATACTCAGGGTGTACATGACAGTATAACTGATATGTTGTGTGCGGCAGTAGCAGGTATATGCCTGACAGTTTTTCTTGTTTTATATTATAAAAACGGAAGAAGAAGCTTTTTTGTCAATATTTATGAAAAATTTTATGATAGAAATATTGGGAGATAAAAGATGTTTTATTTCAGTCATTTATTATGTGACGAGGAAATGAAAGAAGTCATACAGGAAACAGGAATGGGTGTAGAGTCCATTGAATTTTCTATTGCAGAAAACCTAGATAATCTTTCGAAAACCCTACTTTCTTATGAGAAAAGATTGGAGAAAATGGAGTGTGAAAAGCTTTTGCTTCATGGCCCTTTTCTGGACTTAAATCCTGTATCCTATGACCTATCCATTCGGAAAGTAACTATGGAAAGATATGAAGAAGCCTATCAGGCAGCAAAGGTGTTGGGAGCGAAGAAAATTGTATATCATACCTGTTATGTACCTGATTTTTATCTTCTGATCGGATGGGCAGAGCGGATGGCAGAGTTTTATAGAGAATTTCTTTATGAGAAAGATAATTCTATAGAAATTGTCATGGAAAATGTATTGGACCGAATACCACAGCCTATGGCAGAAGTAGCAGAAAAAATTGAGCATCCTGCTTTTGGATTATGTTTGGATGTGGGACATGCTAACTGCTATTCTAAAGTATCCTGTGAAGAATGGTTTCAGACAGAGAAAAAATATCTGAAACATCTTCATTTACATGATAATAAAGGGGATAGAGACAGTCATTTACCATTGGGAACAGGTACGGTTTCGGGCAATGTAGTAAGAGGAATTTTGCAAGAAGAACAAGTGAAAACATGTACCATAGAATGCAGTACGCAGGAAGCCGTACTTGCCTCTTTTTATGGTGCAAAAAAACTTTTCGAGAATAAAAGAACAGACAACAGAGAGGAAAAACAATGAAGAAAAAAATTATTGCAGCAGCAAGTGTTTTGATTATATTTGTATGTGTATTATGTGCCGTTTTATTTATGGGAAATAAAAAAGAAACAAAAGAAGGTACAAAAAAGGTTTCTGTTGAAGTTGTACATGGAGATGGAAAGGCAAAAACTTTCGAGTATAACACAGAAGCTGAATTTTTAGGTGAAATTTTAAAAGAAAATGAGCTTGTAGAAGGTGAAGAAGGCGAATATGGTCTGTTTATTACTTCTGTAGATGGAGAAAAAGCAGACGATACAAAAGAACAGTGGTGGTGTATTACCAAAGGCGGAGCTCAGGTGAATACTTCCGCAGATAAAACATCGGTACAGGATGGCGACAAGTTCGAAATTACATTAACAGAAGGATATTAAAAAAGAGGCTAACATTTTAAACATTATCCGAGATATCTATACACTTTTAGCAAATTTGTCGAGCACGCTTTGAGATGATAAGCTCAGAGCGTGCACAGACTGAGCGTAAAAGGTATAGATATCTCGGATATAGATTTAAAGCGATAGCCTCTTTTCTATGTCATAAAAAGGGATTGTCCTCATATATTATTCTAAGAGGTGAGGTAAATGACAGAGCAGGATATTACAAAGCTGTTTCCCACACATATAAGAAAAGCTCTTGGGCAGGCTCTTTTTGACAGAAATAAGATTTATGAAATTCGATTGCGGGTAAATGCACCCCTGATTGTGATATATCAGGGGAAAGAATATTTTCTGACTTTAGAAGGGGCTCTGACAAGAGAGGAGGCAAAGGCATATTATGTTAAAACAGAAGATTTAAAAGAAATGCTGGAATATATCAGTGGCTATTCGCTCTATGCCTTTGAGGAAGAAATTCGGCAGGGATTTCTTACCGTTGTTGGAGGTCACAGAGTAGGAATTGCAGGAAAAACCATTTTAGATGGAAATAAGATTAAAAGTCTGAAATACATATCTTATATTAATCTTCGATTATCACATCAGATAAAGGGATGCGCATCCCCTATACTTCCCTACATTATAAAAGATAGACAAATTTGTCATACTTTGATTATTTCTCCGCCCAGATGCGGAAAAACCACACTTTTAAGAGATTTAATCCGTCAAGTTAGTAACGGAAATTGTTATATGCCCGGAGTTTCTGTAGGCGTGGTAGATGAACGCTCAGAAATTGCAGGCTCGTATCAGGGAATACCACAAAATGATTTGGGCATACGTACCGATGTTTTGGACTGCTGTCCGAAGGCCGAGGGCATGATGATGCTGATTCGTTCTATGTCACCGGAAGTAGTGGCAGTAGACGAGCTGGGGAATTATGAAGATATTCATGCCATAGAGTCTGTTGTTCACTGTGGCTGTAAGCTTTTTGCAACCGTTCATGGAAGCTCCATAGAGGATATTAAAAGAAAGCCACTGCTTCAGAGGCTGATGCAGGAAAAAATTTTTGAGCGTTATATTGTATTGTATAAAAAAGATTGTGCCGGACAGATAAAAGCGATTTATGATGAGCGAGGGACAGGGATTTATGATGATTCCCGAAGGCAAGGGATTTTATGCTGAAAATTACAGGAACAGTGTTAGTGATTTTTGCTTGTGCAGCATTGGGATATGGGAAAAGTGCGGGTATTTCCGCAAGGTTATTTTTGCTTCGGGAAATTGAAAAATTGCTGTTGCTTTTAATGGGAGAAATTACTTATCGAAAGGAAGCCTTGCCGGAAGCTATGCTTCGTGTTTCGGAAAAGGTACAGGAACCTTTCCGAGGCTTTTTGAAGGAGACAGCAAAAATGGCACAGAAATATCAGGGAGAACGCTTTTTCTTTATTTTTCGAGAAAATGCGGAAAAATATTTGAAAAATAGTGCTTTGACAGAGAAGGATTTTGAGGAATTTGTACAGCTTGGAGAATATTTGGGATATTTAGATACTGATATGCAGAAAAATACATCACAGTGGTATTTACAGCAGTTGAAGACGGAAATTGATACCCTTGCAGGAGAAATACCTGTAAAGAAAAAGTTATACCAGAGTTTAGGTATTTTATCAGGTGTTTTTCTGGCGATTTTGTTACTGTAATACAGCATACAGGGAGGAAATAGAGTGGAGGTAGGGTTATTATTTAAAATTGGTGCAGTGGGGATACTGGTGTCTGTTCTGTGCCAGATATTAAAGCACAGTCAGAGAGAGGAACTGGCATTTTTAACAAGCCTGACAGGACTTCTTCTGGTATTGTTCTGGATACTTCCCTATATTTATGATTTATTTCGTACCATTGAAGACTTGTTTTCATTATAGCAGGAGGAAATATGGAAGTTATAAGAATTGTGATGATAGGAATTACAGGAATGTTGCTGGGGTTACTTTTGAAAGGGACGAGACCGGAATATACGGTGTATTTAAGTCTTGGTGCAGGTGTTTGTATTTTTTTTTATATGACAGAAAAGATTGGATATATATTTTCTTCTGTTTTGCAGCTTCAGGAATATTTGCCGTTGGATACGAAATATTTTGTGATTTTACTAAAAATGATTGGAGCAGCTTATGTGGCACAGTTTTCTTCTGGGATTTGCAAAGATGCAGGCTACAGCGCAGTTGCCTCTCAGATTGAAGTTTTTACCAAGCTGTATATGATGGTTCTGTCTATGCCGGTGCTTTTGGCTTTGATGGAGACAATTCGCAGCTTCCTGCCATGAGAATAAAAAAAATACAAATGATATTTTTTCTTTGTATTTTGCTTTCTGTACCGGTACAAGCTTCTAATGAGGAACAAGGGAATAGACAGGAGCAGATTTTAGACAGCATGGAATTAGAAAAAATGCAGGAAGCAGTAAATGAGCTTTTGGGAGAGGAGACTTTTTATGTAAAGGAAAGCATCAAAAAGGCGCTTTCAGGGGAAGAACCCTTTTCTATACAAAGCTTTTGGGAAATAGGAAAAGAATTTTTATATCAACAGTTTTTGCCAGATAAAAAAATTCTTGTTCAGGTGATTCTTTTGGTGCTGGCAGCCTCCTTGTTTTCTAATTTTACAGGAATGTTCGGAAAAGGGGATACCGGAGAAATCAGCTTTTATATGGTATATCTTTTTTTACTTACCATATTGATGAAAAGTTTTGGACAGATGAGCCATACCATTTCTTCCAGTTTGGAAGATTTTGTGCTTTTTATGAAAGCATTAATGCCCTCTTATTTTTTGGCAGTGACGGCAGCAGGAGGCGTGGCAAGCGCCATGATTTTTTATAATATGGTACTGGCGGTGATTTATGTTATTCAGGTTGTTTTGCTAAAGTTGGTAATACCGGGGATTCATTTATTTGTTTTATTTCAGTTAGTAAATTACCTTCATAAAGAAGACATTTTGTCAAAAATGGCAGAGTTTTTTAAAATGATTTTAGAATGGACACTGCATACTTGTGTAGCAGTTCTTGTGGGAATGCAAGTCATTCAAAATATGATTTCTCCGGCTGTGGACTCATTGAAACGAGACGTAATAGGGAAGACAGCCGCTGCCATTCCGGCAGTGGGCAATGCCATCGATGGTGTGACAGAGGTAGCTCTTGGAACAGCTGTGCTTATCCGAAATTGCATTGGTGTGGTGGGGATTTTGGTCTTGCTTCTTTTAGGATTGCCTCCTATTATCCGTTTGGGGGTAACAACCTTAACTTATAAGCTTTTAGCAGCGTTTGTCCAGCCTGTGGCAGACAAACGAATGACAGGATGCCTTTCCACTATAGGGGAAGGCTGCAGATTACTTTTGAGAGTGTTATTAACAGTAGAGTTGTTGCTACTCATTACCATTGCTATTTTATCCGTTTCATTTGTTTCTCATTAATTGTATAAAAATATTTGTTTGAGAAAGAAAGGAGAAAACCCATGCTCTCACAACTATATTCCTGGCTTCAAAATGTAGTCTGCTATTTTCTCCTGCTTACAGTGGTTATGAATTTACTTCCTGATGACAGTTACAAGAAATATATTCGCTACTATATGGGCTTGTTGCTTATTCTTACATTTATATCTCCTGTTTTTCAAATTACAGAGATAGGAGAAAAACTGGAAACGTATATAGAGGAATTTCAGGGATTTGAAACAGAAGCGCAAAACTGGAAAGAAAAAGCGGAAATATGGGAACAGAGCTGGGAGCAGGAAACAGAAATTTTAAGAGGTCAGGAGGTAGAACCATGAAACTTTTACAGGGAATGATGAAAAAAGAAAAATTGGTTGTTATCCTTCTGATAGGTCTGCTTTTGCTCATTGCAGCATTTCCTATAAAGGAAAGGGAGGAACCGGAGATATTGCCGGAGGAAATAAATACAATAGAACAAGCAAAAGAAGAAAAAGATTGGCAGCAGCAGATGGAGGAAGATTTGGAAAGGGTGCTGGAAAAAGTAAAGGGGGTAGGAAAAACAGAAGTGATTCTCACTTGTGAAGGAACAGAAAAAAAACTGGTGGAAAAAGATGAAAAAGATACTGTTTATACAAAGGATGCCAAAGGCAATCAAATTCCCTATCTTACATCACAGGAATATCCTAAGGTGATAGGTGTTGTAGTGGTAGCAGAGGGTGGAGATAATCCTGTGATTATTAGTAATATTCAGGAGGCAGTACAGGTATTATTTCAGGTAGAAGCCCATAAAATTAAAGTAATGAAAATGAATTAGAGGAGAATGTCACATGAAAAAAATCTTCAAAAAAAATCAGGTCATTATTACAGCTTTGGCAATTATGATTGCTGTGGCAGGGTACATCAACTACTCAGATAATCATCTGGGAATTGACAAGACACTAAAGAAGGCAAGTACAAAAACCTCAGAAAAAGATGCCAAGGCAGCATCAGAAACAGATGCTATTGTAGAAGAAATTGAAAGTTTGGATTATGATATTACAGATGAAACAGCTATGGCAGAGGAAAATCAGAAGGAGACGGAAACACCGGGAGAAGCAGTGCTTACAGGAGCTTCCGGATTTGTGGCAGAAGCCAAGGTGAGCAGAGAGCAGGTACGTTCTGCCAATAAAGAAACTTTGCTGGAAATTATCAACAATGAAAATTTAGGAGAAGACCAGAAGCAGGAAGCTGTAAATTCTATGGTAAATATGACTAATCTTGCAGAGCAGGAGGAAGCGGCAGAACTGCTTCTTGACGCACAGGGCTTTCAAAATGTGGTAGTAAATCTTACCGGTGACAGTGCAGATGTTATTGTGCCAAAGGAATATATGGAAGATGCCAACAGAGCCCAGATTGAAGATATTGTAAAGAGAAAAACAAATGTGGCAGCAGAGAAGATTGTCATTACTCCTTTAGATGGGGGAACAGGGGAAAATGAATAAATCCCCTTGACACATATTTCTGCGTATACTAAAATAGCGTCAGTGTGCTATATGAAATGAAGGAGGGCCTAAGGTGGCTGACTATACGAAAGAAATTACAAAAAGACGTACATTTGCAATTATTTCTCACCCCGATGCAGGTAAAACAACTCTTACTGAGAAGTTTCTGCTTTACGGAGGTGCGATTAATCTGGCAGGAAGCGTAAAAGGAAAAGCGACTGCCCGCCATGCAGTTTCTGACTGGATGGAAATAGAAAAGGAGAGAGGTATTTCTGTTACTTCCTCTGTGTTGCAGTTTAATTATGATGGCTACTGTATCAATATTCTGGATACACCGGGACATCAGGATTTCTCAGAGGATACTTATCGTACTTTGATGGCGGCAGACTCTGCCGTAATGGTGATTGATGCATCAAAGGGTGTTGAAGCACAGACAAGAAAGCTTTTTAAAGTTTGTGCTATGCGTAATATTCCTATCTTTACATTTATTAACAAGCTGGACAGAGATGCCAATGATACCTTTGATTTATTAGATGAAATCGAAAAGGAACTTGGAATTCCTACATGCCCTATTAACTGGCCTATTGGTTCAGGAAAGAAATTCAGAGGTGTGTATGACAGGGAAACAGGAAAGGTTTTGACTTTCTCAGATACTATGAAAGGTACAAAAGAAGGTCTGGAAGAAGAAATTGCTTTAGATGAACCACGTATCGATGAAGTTTTGGATGCAGATCAGAAGGAACAGCTTTTAGAAGAAATTGAGCTTTTAGACGGTGCAAGTGCTGAGTTTGATCAGGAGCTTGTGGATCAGGGAAAACTCTCCCCTGTGTGTTTTGGTTCTGCTCTTACTAATTTTGGTGTGGAGACTTTCTTAAAACATTTCCTGAAAATGACTTCTACACCATTGCCAAGAAAGGCAGATATTGGAGAGATAGATCCTCTGACAGAAGATTTTTCTGCTTTTGTATTTAAAATACAGGCGAACATGAATAAAAATCACAGAGACAGAATTGCGTTTATGCGCATTTGCTCCGGTAAGTTTGAAGCATCAAAAGAAGTATTCCATGTACAGGGAAACAAAAAAATGCGCCTTTCTCAGCCGCAGCAGATGATGGCACAGGACAGACACGTAGTAGATGAAGCTTATGCCGGAGATATTATCGGTGTCTTTGACCCGGGAATTTTCTCTATTGGAGATACGGTATGTACACCGGGCAAGAAGTTTCAGTATGAAGGTATTCCTACTTTTGCTCCGGAACATTTTGCACGTGTGCGTCTGTTAGACAGTATGAAACGTAAGCAGTTTGTGAAAGGAATTAACCAGATCGCTCAGGAAGGTGCAATTCAGATTTTCCAGGAAATTATGGGTGGTATGGAAGAAATTATTGTAGGTGTTGTAGGTGTTCTTCAGTTTGACGTATTAAAATATCGTCTGGAAAATGAATACAATGTAGACATCCGTTTGGAAGCCCTGCCTTATGAACATATCCGTTGGATTGAAAATAAAGAAGAAGTGGATGTGAAGCGTCTCACAGGTACTTCCGACATGAAGAAGGTTATGGATATGAAGGGAAATCCGCTTTTGCTGTTTATCAACAGCTGGAGTATCGGAATGACCTTGGACAGAAACGAAGGTCTGAAATTGGCAGAGTTTTCCAGAAATTAGAAAGAAAAAAGATGCAGAAGGTGGTTTTTTGCGGGAAAAGCAAAAAACCACTTTTAATTTTTTCAGGGTTTTGGTATAATAAGAAGCAGGATATTTCCTATTAGGAGGTTAAATCAGAATGGAAGATAGAAACAGATATAAAATACATGATAACGGCTCTCTTGGGGAAGTACAGATTGCAGACGAAGTAGTGGCGATTATTGCAGGACTGGCAGCAACAGAGGTAGAAGGTGTCGGCTCCATGGCAGGAAACATTACAAATGAGCTTGTTGGAAAGCTGGGCATGAAGGTGCTTTCAAAAGGTGTAAAGGTAGACGTTTTAGAAGATGTAGTATGCGTAGATTTGGCACTTAATATTGAGTATGGCTTTAATATTTTAGAAACAAGCAAAAAAGTACAGGAAAAAGTAAAAACTGCCATTGAAAATATGACAGGTCTTACTGTTTCTGATGTAAACGTGCGCATTGCCAGCGTAGAGATTGAAAAGACAAAATAGTTCATTGACAAGTTCACAGCTAAAAGAGAAGAGAGGTAAGGTGTCTTTTTTAGGGCACCTTATTTTTGCTATAAGAGAATTTAAAAAGGATACGTACAGGAGGAAGAAATATGGGAAGACGAGAAATGAGAGAACACATTTTCAAACTTCTTTTTTTAGGAGAATTTAATGAAACAGAGGAAATGCCGGAACAGATACAGTTATATTTTGAGGGACTTTCTGATTTACAGCCTACAGAACAAGCTTACATGGAAAATAAATATGCTTTGGTAAAGGAACATTTGGAAGAAATTGACGCTTTATTAAATGAAAAGTCAGCAGGTTGGAAAACAAAGAGAATGAGTAAAGTTGACTTGAATATTCTTCGTTTGGCTGTTTATGAAATGAAATATGATGAAGACGTACCGGTTAAAGTCGCAATCAATGAGGCGGTTGAAATCAGTAAGAGCTTTGGTGGAGATGATTCTGCTTCTTTTGTCAATGGAATATTGGGTAAAATAGCAAGGGAAGATTTATGAACAGTATCTACTCCGTAGGTCAGATAAATAATTATATTAAAAATATGTTTCAGCAGGATTTTCTGTTGAATAAAATAAGTATAAAAGGTGAAGTATCAAATTGTAAGTACCATACTTCAGGACATATTTATTTTTCACTGAAAGATGAGACAGGAGCGCTCGCCTGTGTTATGTTT
>CAJKQE010000071.1 GCA_905201915.1 uncultured Lachnospiraceae bacterium | reverse complement strand
CTTTGCTAAATACGAAGGAAATGAAGCTGGAAAAGCTTTAGTTTCTGCTGGTCCTCAGGAATAATGAAAGACAATAAAAAAGGTAGTTGGCTGAAAAATCAGCCACTACCTTTTTTTATTACTCAATAATCATTGCATCTCCAAAGCTAAAGAAACGATAACGCTCTTTTACTGCTTCTTCATAAGCATGCATAATCTTCTCTTTTCCTGCTAATGCAGAAACCAGCATTAAAAGTGTAGATTCTGGTAAATGGAAATTTGTAATTAAAGCATCAATCATTTTAAACTGATATCCGGGATAGATAAAAATATCTGTCCAACCACTTTTTGCTTGTAAAATCCCATTTTCATCTGTGGCAGATTCTAATGTTCTGCAGCTTGTAGTTCCTACAGAAATCACTCTGCCGCCTTTTGCTTTTGTTTCATTGATAATTTTTGCCTGTTCTTCTTCTACTACATAAAATTCAGAATGCATGTGATGATTTTCTACATCATCTACTTTTACAGGACGGAAGGTGCCAAGTCCCACATGAAGAGTTACATGGGCAATTTTTACACCTTTTTCCTCTATTTTTTCCAACAGTTCTTTTGTAAAATGAAGCCCTGCTGTAGGTGCCGCTGCACTTCCTTCATTCTTTGCATAAACAGTCTGATAACGTTCCTTATCCTGAAGTTTATGAGTGATATAAGGAGGAAGTGGCATCTCTCCTAATTTGTCTAAAATTTCTTCAAAAATTCCTTCATATTGAAATTGTATCAGGCGATTTCCTTCCTCTACAATATCCAACACTTCTCCGATTAAAAGTCCATCGCCAAAGCTGATTTTAGTCCCTGGTTTTGCCTTTTTCCCCGGTTTTACTAATGTTTCCCAAACATTATTCTCTCTTCTTTTTAATAAAAGAATTTCAATCCCTGCATCTGTTCCGACTTTACTTCCATATAAACGAGCTGGTATAACTCTTGTATCATTAATAACAAGACAATCATCCGGATTTAAATAATCAATAATATGTTTAAAATCTGTATGGCAAATTTCACCGGTTCTTTTATTTAAGTGCATCAGTCTGGAAGATGATCGATCTAATAATGGGTCCTGAGCAATCAGTTCTTCTGGCAAATCATAATAAAAGTCTGCTGTTCTCATGGTTTCTCCTCTCTATTATCTGACATAATATACCACATCTTCTTCAAGAAGTATAGCCTTGTTCTCTTTTATTTCTACAATATTTACACTACAGTTTGGCGGAACTTTTCCATGCCAAAAATTTGCAATGTCTGCATCTTCATATACATTCTGCAAAAGAGCACGCACTGCACAGCCATGAGAAGCAATGAGAATATTTTTGTCTTGCAATTCTTCTCTGGTTGTAATATCCTCCCAGAAGTCTCTGGTTCTGGCACAAATATGAGCAAGCTCTTCTCCTCCTTTCGGTGCTTTATAATCCTTTGTATTATGAAAAAAATTATAAAGCATATCCTGAGGAAGCAGGGAGGAATTCTCTCCCTCCCACTCTCCAAAGCAAATTTCCTGTATTCTCTTATCCTCATAGATAGGAATTTCTCTGTTATAAAGTGCCAGCCTTGCCGTATCCTTTGCTCTCTTTAACGGGCTGGTAAAACAACAGTAAAAAGGAATTTCCTGTAGCGCCTCTCCTGTTTTTTCTGCCAAAATAATACCATTTTCATTTAACTCAGTGTCAGAAGCGCCCTGCAGCCTTTTCTGCACATTCCACTGGGTTTCTCCATGTCTAAGAATATATAACTTCATCATTATTTACGCAGCTCAATACCAATTGTTTCCAGACCATTCAGAATTTTCTTCATAGCTGCATTTACATCTGCATCTTCCAAAGTTCTGTCTTTTGCACGGAAAGTAACAGAATATGCCATGGATTTATATCCTTCTTTAATCTGACTTCCTTCATAAATATCAAATAACTGATAGTTTTCCAGAATTTTTCCGCCTCTTTGTTCAATTACTGCTTCAATTTCTCCTGCCAACACTTCCTTTGGAACTACCATACTGATATCACGGCTTACAGCAGGGAATTTTGCAATACCTTCGTATTTTCTATCAAAGGTTGCAAACTCTAAAATTGCAGGAATATCCAAAACTGCTACATAAGCTTTTTCTCCAATACCATAAGAAGCTGCAACTGTTGGATGAACCTCTCCCATATATCCGATTACAGTTTTATCATAAATGATTTCTGCCTGACGTCCTGGGTGAAGGAATGGTTTGCCGGCATTTGGATTATATTCTTCTTTTTTATGCATACCGATTTTATCTAAGAATTCCTCTACAACACCTTTCATAGAGAAGAAGTCACCTGCTCCGTACATTCCCAAAGTAAACATCATTCTTTCTTCGGGAAGTTCTGTTAAAGGTAATTCTTTTGGAAGATAAATATTTCCTAATTCATACAAACGAACATCTTTATTTCTTCTTTTATAGTTTGTTCCCAGAGATGTGAGCATACCATTTAAAGAAATTGTTCTCATAATACTGAAATCTTCTCCTAATGGATTAGAAATCACAATAGCTTTTCTTAACTCATCATTCTCAGGAATTAATAATTTATCAAATACCTTTGGACTTTCAAAAGAATAACAATATCCCTGTGAAAATCCATTAAATTCTGCCATATCTCTGGCAACCTGCTCAATACGCAGTTTAAATGGAAGCTTTCCTGTAGTTGCCTCACCTTTTGGCAATGTTGTAGGAATGTTATCATAGCCATAGAAACGAGCTACTTCTTCTGCTAAATCTGCAATACGGAAGATATCGTGTCTGAAAGTAGGTGCTACGATTTCTCCTGTGCTTTCATCATATTCTAATTCTACTCTGCTTAAATATTCTAACATTTCTTCTTTAGAAAGCTCGGTTCCAAGAAGGCTGTTAATCTTATCTGTATCAAAGGCAACACGTACCGGTTCTTTTACTTTTGAGTATACGTCTGCCATACCGCCTACCACTTCACCGCAGCCAAATTCTTCAATCAACTGGCAAGCTCTGTCAATGGCTGCCTTAGCATTGTTTGGATCTAATCCCTTTTCAAATTTACCGGAAGCATCTGTACGAAGTCCTACCTTTTTGCTGGACAGACGAATATTTACACCGTCAAAGCATGCTGCCTCTAAAAGAACGGTTGTTGCATTTTCTGTAATCATGGAGTTTTCTCCACCCATAATTCCGGCAATTCCCACAGGTTTCTTTCCGTCACAGATCATCAGTACAGAGTCATCTAAAATTCGTTCCTGTCCGTCTAAAGTAACAAATTTTTCATCTTTTTTTGCACGGCGAACAATGATTTCCTGTCCTTCAATGGTATCCATATCATAAGCATGCATTGGCTGTCCGAATTCTTCCATAACATAATTAGTAATGTCTACCAAGTTATTAATCGGACGAATGCCGTTAGCAGCTAAGCAGCGCTGCATCCATTTTGGTGATGGTCCGATTTTTACATTTTTTACCATTCTCGCACAGTAACGAGGACAAAGCTCTTTGTCTTCTACAGTTACTTTTACATAATCATTAATATCTTCAGAATTTCCTTTTACCTCTACAACCGGTGGATAAAATGGTTTCTGGAAAGTAGCTGCTGCCTCTCTTGCAATACCAATAACGCTGTAACAATCTACACGGTTGGAAGTAATTTCATATTCAAATACAACATCATGAAAACCTAAAGCTTCAATAGCACTTGCTCCAACTTCTGCATCTTCCGGAAAAATATAAATACCGTCTTCTGCTGCTTCCGGATAAAATTCCGTTGTAGAACCCAGTTCTTCAATGGAGCACATCATACCGCAGGACTCTACACCGCGAAGCTTTCCTGTTTTAATTTTTGTTCCTCCTGCAACACTTCCGCCGTCTAATACAACCGGAATTTTATCTCCTTCATGTACATTAGAAGCACCTGTTACAATCTGAACAGTCTCTGTTCCGATATTTACCTGACAAACAATCAATTTGTCCGCATCTGGATGTCTTTCAATTTTTTCAATCTGTCCAATGACAATCTTTTCAAGGTCTGCATCCAGTTCCTCAAAACCTTCTACCTTTGTTCCTGATAAAGTCATTGCATCTGTATATTCCTGTGCGCTCACATCTAAATCCGGCACATATTTTTTAATCCATGATAATGATGTATTCATTTTTCTCTCTCCTCCTAGAACTGACGTAAAAATCTTGTGTCATTTTCATATAATAAACGCATATCGTCAATTTCGTATTTCAAAAGTGCAATACGTTCAAGACCTACGCCAAACGCAAATCCAGTGTATTCTTCCGGATCAATTCCACACATTTCCAGAACATGAGGATGTACCATACCACAACCTAAAATTTCAATCCAACCGGAACCTTTACAGAAACGGCAGCCTTTGCCTCCGCATTTGAAACAGGAAACGTCTACCTCTGCACTTGGCTCTGTAAATGGGAAGTGATGCGGACGGAATTTTGTCTTTGTTTCCGGTCCAAACAATTCTTTTGCAAATTCTTCTAAAGTTCCTTTTAAGTCTGCAAAAGTAATGTGTTTATCAATAACAAGACCTTCAATCTGATGGAAAGAAGGAGAATGTGTTGCATCTACTTCATCAGAACGGAATACTCTTCCCGGTGCAATCATACGAATTGGCAGCTTGCCCTCTTCCATTACACGTGCCTGTACCGGTGAAGTCTGTGTACGAAGTACAATGTTTTTATTTACATAGAAAGTATCCTGTTCATCTTTTGCAGGATGTCCTTCCGGAATATTTAATTTTTCAAAGTTATATAAGTCATATTCTACTTCAGGACCTTCCACTACTTCATAACCCATACCGATGAAAATTCTTTCTACTTCTTCCAATGCAATGGTATTTGGATGACGATGTCCGATTTCCATTTTTTTTGCAGGAAGTGTTACATCAATCACTTCTTCTTTTAATTTTTTCTCTAAAGCTTCTGCTTCTAATTTTCCTTTGGTCTCTTCCAAAAGACTTTCTAACTCCGCTCTTACTTCATTTACCCACTGACCTACCTTTGGTCTGTCTTCAGGGGCAACATCTTTCATTCCTTTTAAAACTGCAGTTAATTCACCTTTTTTACCTAAAAATGCAACTCGCACTTCATTTAACTTATCCAAAGAATTTGCTTCCTGAATACGCTTTGCAGCTTCTTCCTGAATATGCTGTAATTTTTCTTTCATGACTTTCTCCTTTTATTTCTATATTTAGATGCAAAGGTCGTGTGTTCTTCACAAGCAGTATGATCCTTACAGAGCATTTTTTATTTCATAGGGCGCAATTTCCTATAAAACAATAAAAAAACTCCATCCCAAAAAGGGACGAAGTCATTACAATCTCGCGGTACCACCCTCGTTCCTGCCAATAAACGACAGGCACTCGTATCTGTTTAACGCACAGTTACGTCATCTCCTACTTCTGTAAAATACAGTTTCAAAAATGCAGCTCCAGTGGGAATCTCAATATCTGTTTGAACTGAGGAAAGCTTGCAGCCGGTGGCTTTCCATCTCTGGCAGAAAACAAGTATCTACTAACACTTTCTTTGCTTTTTTCATATCTGTCCTTTATTGTAGCCATTTTCTTATCTGCTGTCAAGATTTTCTTTCATCTTCTTTCTTATCGTTTTTCAAAATAATGATTCACCTGTGCGCCCAGCATAACAAACATCATGCAAAAATACAGCCACAATAGTACCAACACAATAGTAGTCATACTTCCGTACATATTTGCAGCTCCATTAAAAAAGTCAATATATAAAGAAAAACAAAAAGAAAAAGTGGACCAACATACTGCACATAAAAATGCTCCCGGAAATTGGCTTCTAAAAGTTGCTTTTCTATTAGGAATAAATTTATACATCAATAAAAAAACAAGACACAGCGCGCTAAGTGTAATGAATACCCTCATGCTGATAATCATGGTTACAATCTTTTCCATGAAAGGAAAATGGCTGGTCAATTCCCGCTGCAAACTGTTTCCAAATACCTGCAAAGTCAAAGTCAATATAATTGATATTACAAAAACTAAGGTATAAAACACTGCCCGTATTCTGCTCATCAGAAAATTTCTAGTTTCCTTTACCTGATAAATATTATTAAATCCTCTTGTTAATGCCTGTATTCCCTTCCCTGCTGACCACATAGCAATCACGGCTGAAACCGGTACAACACCCAAGGATTTCTCGTAAACCTCATTCACAATGCCCTGTATAAAAGTTTCAAAGTTCTCCGGACATACCTGAAGCAGTGCATTGACTACCTCTTCTTTTGTCAATGGTGTATATTTAACCGAAGTCATTAAAAGAAGCATGAAAGGAATAAAAGAAAGTATGATAAAATATGCCGCCTGTGCGGCATAAGCCGTTACATGGCGTTCGTTCATGCTTTTTATAAATCCTTTTGTCACACCAAGGAAACGTTTTACCATACTTTCACCTCCACCTTCTTAGCAATATGAGAAATTGTATCACGGATTTTCATTCTTGACAACATCCTGCACCTGACCTAATTCTACTTCATTATAAAAATAATTCAAAATCTCCATATAAGTTTTCCCACTATCCGCCATGCCCTTTGCTCCATTCTGACTCATCCCAACACCATGCCCATAACCTCCACCTTTTACCTGATAACCAATCTGTATACCGGCATCATCTGTCTGTGGTTCCATTGTAAAATAAGCGCTGGGAAGGAGATTTCCTCCTTTCACAGAAGAACCATCCTGTCTGACAATCTCTGCGCCTACAGGTGCCAGAACAGAACGAATATCGTATTCGCTATAAAAGCTCTTTGCTCCTTGATCTGTTTCTATTTTCAAATGAAGTACAGCCTCTCCTTCTCCTTTTTCTACAATTTCTATATTTCGTATCTCTTTTACTTCAGGTAACAAATGCTGCACATTTCTTAAAATATTTTCTCTGGAAACAATTACTTCCCATTGATACCAAGGTTCTGCAGAATCATAAGTGCAATCTACACTTTTCAAATAAGAAGATGGAGAAGAAGTTTCCCACACTTCATCTGTACTGGTTTTTCCATGGGAAGTAGAAAAATAATATGCCTGAATGGGATTCCCATCCTTTAAAAGAATTTCTCCCTTTGTTTCCTCCACTGCTGCGCTGGCGGACTCAGACTCTTCTATATTTTGATATACTTGATAGGAAACACTGTCGTCTACCTGTCCGTGAAGTTGTTCTAATTTTTTGCTTTTCAACTGCACACAGGCATAAGTTCTGGCGCATACTGCCTGTGCTTTTAATGCTTCTTTAGGATAAGAAGCAGGCATTTCGCTGGGCACAACTCCGCAGAGATACTCCTCTAATGGCAACTCATTGACAAGATGCAATCCATGTTCATCTTCATAAATTTCTAAACTGCCTCTGTAAGAAGGCACTCCCTGTCCTCTTTTTAAGGAAGTAAGCATGACTCTGCATTCCTTATTTTCCGGTAAAAACGTCAGGCTGCCATTTGCAAGTTCCTGGCAGCCTGTTTAAAATCATTTTCTCTCCGGAAGAAAATTTTTTCTGAATTGCACCTTCTGTTTGATAATCCCCCTGAAATTCCAAGGATACTTCTGAATGATAATAGCTTTTATAATCATTCGTCATTAAGACCACTCGAATGGAAGGTTCTTCCGAAATTGTTTTTGCCGTTTCTGTTTCCTGCTGTAGCTGTACTTGTTCCGGAAGTTCTGCTTTTGCACTTACCCATTCATTTTCCTTTTGCGCATACTCTCTTAGAATTTCCTTTTCTGTGACCGCTTTCCTTTCTCCTGCTTTTCCGGCACACCATACAATCAAAATTCCTATAAGAGCAATGAGAATAATCAGGAATTTCCATTTTAACTTTTCTTTCCAATTCATAATCCTAATATATGCTTTTTTTTACTTGTTCATGCAAAAGGAGGCTGATTTTCATTTAACAGCCTCCTTCTATCTATTATTTTCTTACAGAAAATTTATAAATTGTTGTTGTATCGTATTTTTCACCTGCTTTTAATACAGAACTCTGAAAAGCAGCCTGATTGCAGGCATCCGGATAATACTGTGTTTCCATACAAAAACCACCGCGTTTCTCATATACATATCCGCCTTTTCCAGTCTCCTGTTCAATGAAGTTTCCAATGTAGAACTGCATACCCGGTAAGTCGGTAAATACTTCCATAACAATGCCAGACTCCTCTGAAAACGCTTCTGCTGCTTTCTTCATTTCTCCTTTTTCTCTGGATAAAGCATAATTATGGTCATAACCACCGCCAAATTTTAACTGTTCAAAATCTGCTTCTACATCTTGTCCGATTTTCTTTGGCTTTGTGAAATCCATTGGTGTTCCTTCTACCGGCAGGATTTCGCCTGTAGGAATTGCCTGAGAGTCAGATACCGGTGTATATTCTGGTGCAAAAATCTGTACTGTATGATTTAACATTGCTTCTGCACCTGCATTATGACCTGCCAGATTAAAATATGAATGATTTGTCATATTTACCACAGTATCTGCATCTGCACTTCCCTGATAATGCAGGATAATCTCATTCTCATCTGTGAGTTCATAGGTTACATATCCCGTGAAATTACCAGGAAATCCCTGATCACCATCAGGACTTAAAATACAAAAAGTAATTGCATTCTTTTCTTCATCTATTTCTGTTACATTCCATACTCTGGTACGATACCAGTTCGGACCACTATGTAAATTATTTACATTATCATTAACTGCTAAAGAATAATCTTTTCCATTAATAGAAAAACCAGCATTTTTAATACGGTTTCCGTTTCTTCCAATAGTTGCTCCAAAATGTCCAGGATTTTTATAATATCCTTCAACTGTATCATATCCTAAAGCAATATCAATTTTATCCCCATTTTTATCCGGTACAAAAATCTGTACCAAAGTTGCCCCAAAATCTGTTACTGTAATTGTCATCTGATTTTTATTTGTAATACCATAAAAAAATACTTCCTGATTGTCCATACTTTTTCCAAAGGACTGCTTTGTAATACCCATTTTATCCCTCTCCTGTATTAGAAAATATAACATTTTTTATTTCACAGGACATAATTTCCTATGAGATAAAAAAATAAGCCCCGAAAGGCTTTTTTTGTCCCAGAATGCCGTTTCCTATCTTCTGACTCCTAGCTTATGCTAGGTGGGCAACCGCAACCGACTCGCTGTCTTCCGCTGCGCAATGACGGCTTGACATTAACTCGGCAATATAGGAATCCCGTTTAAAGTAATGTAGGTTCAAAATAAATAGGAGTGTCGCACATCCCAGGACTTCATATCATTATTATACTCTAGTATATGAATTTTTTCAACAAAAATACACAGTTAAACAAAAATTTTTTTTAATAACTTAGGCTCTTTTTTTTACATAATCAAGACAAATATTTCTTACTTCTTCCATACGTTCTTTTGTCTTCGGATTTGTATAATTCATGCGATCAATATTATTATTTATATAATCATGTTCCTGAATATATCCGAAGCTGGAAGCAAAATTCAAATCAAAAATAAATGCCAGATAAGAAATCCACATATCCAAATGTGTGGTTCTCTCATTTTTCAAAATACTGCGTTCCTCGCGGATTGCCGCCATAATATTATCTGATACTTCCTCTGTCTCCACAACTTCTTTTGACACATCAAAATGTGCTTCCAGACTTTCTGTAGCCTTTACTCGGAAATTATCCAGTTTATCTGCATCTCGAATAAGTCTGCAATGAAGTAAAATTCGTTCGTCTTTGATTTCAGGCAGCTGATAAGCAGAATGCCAGTAAATTGCTTCCCGAATGATTTCATCATACGCATCTGTTTCGATAAAATCACGAATTTTCCCTTCTTCAAATAAAACCTGAACACCAAACTTCGCATGGTCCATGATGTCATCATCATAACTGTTATATTTCTTCAATTGCTCAAATCTTCCGATATCATGCAAAAGTGCAATCAAAAGTGCCAGTTCCCTGTCTTCTTCAGAAATATTCTCTCTGGTTGTAATATATTCTGCTGCTTTTACCACACAAAAAGTATGAACTCTTTTTAATTTAATCTTCTCGTCTTTTGCATCATAAGCGCTTAAATATTCCTGAAAGCTTTTTCTTGCATATTCTAAATCAATTTCTGACATTTTACTTTTCCTCTTTAAATCCCTAAGATTTCCATGACTGTCTCTGCCATTTCTGACACCTGTGCTGTTCTGTTATGACGAATTTCAGCTGTACGAATTTCTTCGATTGCCTGAGGCACTGAAATTTTTGCAAGTTCAGACAATTCATCGACTAACTGGAAATCTTCCATAGCTTCATATTTTTTATCTATGGCAGTCATGACACTTCTTGTAAATTTAAAAGGACTTGCTGTTGAAGCAATAACAGTCTTTGTAGTGTCCTGTGTCTCTTTCTTATATTTTTCATACACAGCTTTCCCTACTGCTGTATGAGTATCCAGTACATATCCTGTTTCTTCATACACCTGCCGGATTATCTGCGCTGTTTCTTCTTCATTGGCATAATTTCCATAAAACTCCTGAAGTTTTTCTTTCATTTCTTCTGTGATTTCGTATTTGCCTTCTCTACCTAGTTGTTCCATCAACATACGGTTTTTCTCTGCATTATTTCCTGCAATTTTATAAATTAATCTCTCCAGATTACTAGAGATTAAAATATCCATAGACGGAGAATTGGTCAGATGGAATTCACGATTTCTATCATAGCATCCTGTCTGGAAGAAGTCATAAAGCACTTTATTCTCATTAGAAGCACAAATAAAACGAGCAATGGGAATTCCCATCTCTTTTGCATAATAAGCTGCCAGAATATTTCCGAAGTTTCCTGTAGGAACTACCACATTAATCTTCTCATTCTCCTGTATTTCCCCAGACTCCATAAGTTTCAAATAAGCATATACGTAGTAAGCAATCTGTGGCACCAGACGTCCAATATTAATAGAATTTGCAGAAGAAAACTGAAAACCTGAATGAGCAAGCTTTTCTTTCATTTCTTTATTATTGAAAATATTCTTTACACCAGTCTGAGCATCATCAAAGTTGCCGTAAATTCCCACAACCGCTGTATTTTCTCCTTTTTGTGTAAGCATCTGCTTTTCCTGAACAGGACTTACTCCATCCTTTGGATAAAAAACAATAATACGAGTTCCTGGAACATCTGCAAATCCAGCCATTGCTGCTTTTCCTGTATCTCCTGATGTTGCTGTCAAAATCACGATTTCATTGGTAACGCCATTCTTCTTTGCTGCTGTAGTCAAAAGATGAGGTAAAATGGAAAGTGCCATATCTTTAAAAGCAATGGTTGAACCATGAAACAATTCCAAATAATAAGAATTCCCTCTTTTCACCATTGGTGCAATTTCCGGTGTATCGAATTTACTGTCGTATGCCTTATTGATACACTCTTTCAATTCTTCTTCTGTAAAGTCTGTCAAAAATCTGCTCATCACCTGATATGCAACTTCCTGATAACTCTTTCCCAACAA
>CAJKQE010000070.1 GCA_905201915.1 uncultured Lachnospiraceae bacterium | reverse complement strand
TTTAGGCTTTAAAAAAGTAAATTCTTTCTGAACACATCCTAAATATCGATCTTGCAGATAAAGTTCAAATTTAGGCAAAAATGACATTACCTTTTCCTTCACCGTTCCAACATTCTGCCCATATTGATCCATAATTTTTAGGCAATGCCCCCACGCTAATTCACCTTTTACCGTATAGACTCTTTCTCCCTGTTCATTATAAATATCATAGCTGTCAAGCCATGAAAATATCCTTTGTTTAAATAAAAGTTTCATATCTTCTCCCTTTGTTTATTAATGACATTTACTCCATCCACAGCTTTTGCAAATATTACATCCCTCTTCAAAAACAAGGGGTTCTCCACACTCCGGACAATACATTTTATCTGTTTCTCCCCTTACCGGAACTGCTTTTGGTTTTGGAATTTTCTTGCCTTTTTCATCTTTTCCTACTTTCTGGCTTAATTCCTCCTGCATTTCCTTATACATATCCATTAAAGCATTCCCCACTGCCATTGGACAGCATGCACCTTTACTTGTATCCTTTCTGGTAACTCTACGGGCAGTATAAGATGGACAGGAACCACTGGAATTCAACTGATCTACAATGGTTTCAATATCAATTCCGCCTCTTGCACTGATAGAAATCATTCTGGAAAGACCAACCATAAAATTATTGCATCCTCCGGTAGAACCTTTGCTTAAATATGTTTCCAAAAGTGCCCCTGTATGCGGGTCAAAAAGGGCAATACAGTGAAGACTTCCGCAGCCTGTAATCAGCTTTCTTTTTTTGCCCACTACATCATCTGTAACAAGGATTATTTCACCTCGTTTCAGTCCTTCTCCTGCTGTGATTTTCTTTGTTTCTTTTGTATTTAAAATCCCTACACGTTTACATCCGTCTCTGAAAATGGTAATTCCCTTTAAGCCCTGCTCAAAAGCATATAAATAAAGATTTTCTGTTTCTTCTACTGTAAAACCGGAAGGTACATTTACTGTAGAACTAATAGATGCATCAATATGTCTCTGCCAGATAGACTGCATATCTATTCTCTGATGGTAATCTAAAGTCATGGCTGTCACAAAGTAATCTGGCAGCAATCTGTCATCTGAAACTTTATGCTCCTCCATAAAATCTTTCACAATCTTTGTATAAACTCTATAATATACATCTTCCCCATGTAAAGACTCTGTCTTTCTCTCATAATAATTGGCATAAATTGGCTCAATTCCTCCTGAGATACCAAGCATGGTAGATAACGTTCCTGTAGGTGCAATGGTTAAAAGCTGAGAATTACGAAGTCCATATTTGCGTACCAGCTCTTTCGTTCCTTCTGTTGTATTTGCCAGAAAATATGGTGTTTCCATAATTTCCTCTACCTTACACTTTGAAAATGTACCCAGCTCTTTGGCAAGTTTTGCAGAAGCTGAAATAGCAGTATCTGCCATAGCAAAACCAATTCTGTCACAAATAGAAACTGCATCCTCTTCTCCATAAACGAGTCCCAATTTAATCAGTGCATCGGCAAGCCCCATAATTCCCAATCCAATCTGACGCCATTGGCTGACACTTTCTCTCTGTTCCGGAAGGGGATGCAAAGGTAAACCTTCTTCCAATACTTCATTTAAAGCTTTTACAGATGCCTGCACACAACGTTTAAATTCTTCAAAATCAAAATAAGCCTCTTCGGTAAAAGGATTTTCTACGAAAGCAGAAAGATTGATACTTCCTAAAAGACAACTTCCTCCTGCAGGCAAAGGTTCTTCTGCACATGGATTAACGCCGGCATAAGAAAATTCCTTTGTATTGCTCAGCAAGTTCCAGCCGGTAATCCTGTCCCAAAACAATGCGCCCGGTTCTGCATAATCCCAGTTAGTTTCTGTAATACGATGGAACAACTCTCTGGCATTTACCATGCGCTCAATGACTTCCCCAGTCTCCTGTCTTGTATAATGCAGACAGTATTCTTCATTCTTCTTTACTGCTTCCATAAAATCTTCATGAATGCGCACAGAAATGTTAGCCGTATTTACTTTTTCCAAATCTGTTTTTAATTCAATAAATTCCAGAACGTCAGGATGGGAGCAGTCAATGGAAATCATCAACGCTCCCCTTCTTCCGTTTTGTCCAATTAAAGACGTTACAAGAGAATATAATTCCATGAAGGATACAGCTCCACTGGTTTCTTTTGCTGCATTATTAATTTTCGCACCTTTGGGACTGAGTTTTGAAATATCCACACCGCAGCCTCCACCATAACTATAGGTACGTGCTAATTTTTTTGCACAGTCAAAAATACTCTCTATGTTATCTTCCGGCGGTTCAACCACATAGCAGTTAGAATAGGTTACCTTTTTCCCCTGCTTATCCATTCCTCGATTGGATAAAATTCTTCCTCCAAAAAGAAATTTTTTCTCTTTTATGTATTTTGCAATTTCTTCATTTCCACCGCTGACACGTGTAATCCAACCTTCAAAATCCTCTTGCTCATTTCGATATTTTTTATTCCAGATATCCATTCCAAGCTGATTTTCGCTACCCAGCCACTCTTCAACGTTCATTCTTTCGCCCTCCACTATATTTAGTCAATATATATGATATTAACACGATATATAGTTTATTTCAAGGGTTGTTAATTTCCGCATTCTATGCTGATTTCGTTAAACTTCTCTAAGATATCCTCAATTTTTATCTCTTTTTTCTTTTCTGCTGCCGCATCCATAACTGCATTTCCCTGATGCATCATAAGCAGTCTGTCCCCATATTCTACGGCATAACGAAGATTATGAGTTACCATAATAGCTGTCAGCTGTTTTTCTCTGACAATTTTCTCTGTTAATTCCATAATCAAATCTGCTGTCTTTGGATCTAAAGCTGCTGTATGTTCATCTAAAATCAAAAAATCAATAGGTGTCATGGTACTCATTAAAAGTGCCAATGCCTGTCTCTGCCCGCCTGAGAGAGCACCCACTTTTGTATTCAATTTATCTTCTAGCCCAAGTTGTAATCTAGCTAATTCTTCCTTATAAAAAGCAATGCGCTTCTTATCTGTTCCTCTTTTTAAACCAAAGGATTTCCCCTTATTATCTGCCATTGCCATATTTTCTAATATTGTCATAGACGGACAGGTTCCCATAGCCGGATTTTGGTACACACGTCCGATTTTCTCAAGACGTTTGTATTCTTTTTGCTTTGTAATGTCTTTTCCATCTACTAAAATCTTTCCTTCATCAAGCTCAATGCTTCCACAGATAATATTTAAAAGAGAAGTCTTACCGGAACCATTACTGCCTACAATCGATACAAATTCTCCTTTTTCTATGGTTAAATTAAAATCTTTAAACAGACACATTTCATGGACAGTTCCGGGATTATAATATTTATGAATATGTTTTAACTCA
The DNA here is from genome assembly GCA_905201915.1 of uncultured Lachnospiraceae bacterium. GTDB lineage: Bacteria > Bacillota > Clostridia > Lachnospirales > Lachnospiraceae > Blautia. The sequence continues at coordinate 8,218 of CAJKQE010000070.1, read as the reverse complement.
AGCATGGCTTTTTCCTCTCTTTTCTTTTTTATCAACAACCAGAATTAAGACTAAGACGCCTAAAAGGAACAATGCTGAAATCATCTTCATTGCCTGAGGCGGGAAGTATAAAATGGCAATGCCCGTACAGGCCTTATAAAGAATTGCACCCAAAAATACAAAGGTTGTAACCTTGATAAAGGAAACTTTTTTCAACATTTTATAAAAACTGGTTCCCACAATTACACTTGCAAGCCCTACTACAATAGCTCCTGTTCCGGAAGAAATTTCAAATACACCTTGCTGCTGACAGGAAATACAACCGCTTAATGCAACCAGTCCATTGGCAATGGACAGCCCTAAAATTTTTACATTTCCTTTGTTTTTTGCAAGAGAAGTAACAAGATTTTCATTATCTCCTACAGCTCTTAACAAATATCCTGATTTTGTTTTCAAATATTCATCCAATGCGAATTTACTGATAAAAACAACCAGTAAAATAATAATCAAAGTACTGTATTTTGAACTGCTTCCACTAAATATACCTGATAAAAAGTCATTTTTGAAAATAGTTTCTTTGGAAAATAAAGGCACATTGTTCGTTCCTGCCACCATTAAATTTACCGTATACAAAGCCGTCATCATAATAATTCCTGAGAGCAGATCCCTCACTTTACATTTCACATGAATAAGTCCTGTGCAAAGTCCGGCTGCTGCCCCCGCAAAAAATGCTACAGGTAATGTAAGATATGGGTTTACACCAGATTTTAAAAGCGCTGCTGTTACAGCTGCTCCTAAAGGGAAACTTCCATCTACCGTTAAATCAGGAAAATCTAAGATTTTATAGGTAATATATACGCCCAAAGCTAAAATACCATAAATCAGTCCCTGCTCAATAATACTAATTGCAAAATCCATTTTCTTGCCCTCTTTTCTTATCCTTCAATTTCTGTAAATACTTCCTCTGCTCTGTTTTTCAGTTCTTCCGGAAGTTCTATTTTTAAGTTTTCTGCTGCTTTTTCGTTGATATAAAGGCTGCTTCCCTCTAAAAGTTCATAAGACATTTCCTCTGCTTTTGCTTCACCCTTTAAGATTTTTGCCGCCATCTTTCCTGTTTCTTTGCCAAGGTTGATATAATCTAAGCCTTCGGCTGCCAGACAACCCAGTTTTACCTGTTCGATTTCACTGCCGAAAACAGGAATACCTTTTTTATTTGCCTGCTCTAAAATCGTTGGTAGAACACTGACAACCGTATTGTCTGTAAGATTGGTAAGACAATCTACCTTTTCCAGCAATCCTGCTGCTGCCAAAGACACCTCAGAAGTATTGGTAACACCTGCTGTTTCTAAGGTAAATCCGTATTCCTTGGCATATTTTTCATATTCTTTGATACTGTGAACGGAATTGGCTTCGCTGGTTGTGTATAAAATACCGATTGTTTTTGCATCCGGAAGCATTTCACGTATCATCTTCGCTTCTACGGGAAGCTGGTCACTTGTTCCTGTCACGTTTCCCACAGGTGTTTTATCCTCACCTGCAAGCTCGGCTTCCTCCGGATTTGTCACTGCTGTATATACAACAGGAATTTCTGTGTTGGATGCGCTGTTATAAGCTGCCTGTGCACTTGGTGTTGCAATGGCACAAATCAAATCTACTTTATCTGATACAAATTTATCTGAAATCTGCGCTGCTGTAGCAGTATCGGAATTGGCATTATCCAAATCAATTTCCAGATTTTTTCCTTCTTCAATCCCTTCTTCTTTCAATCCTTCTAAAAAACCTTCACGACAATTATCCAAAGAACCATGTTCCGCAAACTGAGAAATGCCAATGTGATAGACACCTTCTTTATTCTCTTTATTTTCGCCTTTGCATCCGGTGAAAAGACCTGTTGTTAAAATTGCTCCTAAAATCATAACAAATACTTTTTTCTTCATAATTTTTTCTCCTTTTCTCTGCTTTTCTTTTTACATTCCGATGTGCAAGGGCCTTTTATTGTATAGGACGCAATTTCCTATACAATAAAAAACCGCCCCAAGTTAGAAACTAACTTGAGACGGTAATAAAATCATTTATTATCGCGGTACCACTCAACTTGACATTGCCAAATGTCCACTTTACCATGTACTGACATACACGCCTGATTGATAACGGGTTCGGTTCCCGACAACGCCTACTCTTTTCATTTCGGGCTGCCCTCGAAAGTCCATTCAGCTTCAAAGTCCATACGGCAATCCCACCATCTGCCGCTCTCTGTAATTTCTTTTCAAGCTTACTACTCTTTCTCATCGGTTTTGCTTTTGTTGGTATTATTTTATGCTTAACTTTGTTTTTTGTCAACTATTTTTTGAAAATTTTTTCTATCTGTCCTCTTTATTACAAACATTCCCACTGCCATGGTACAAAATTCTGCCGCTGGATATGCCAGCCAAATTCCTGTAACCCCTATAAAAACAGGCAGTACATATACGAAAATCAATACCAGAACACAGCCTCTTAAAAGGCATAAAAGCAAGGAGTATCCGTTTTCCACCACAGACTGAAAATAGCAGATATACACCATATTTACTGCTGTGAATAAAAATCCGATAAAATAAATCCTTACCGCATTTCCTGACATAGAAAGAATTTCTTTATCAGGATTTAAGAAGATATAAGTAAAGAAATCAGGTGTAAAAATTCCAACCAATACAATCACACCGCAGACAATAATGGAAGTAATCATCGTCAATTTTCTTACTGAAAAAGTTCTCTCAAACTGTCCGGCCCCATAATTTACAGAAATAATAGGCTGGGATGCCTGATTAACACCTTTGCACAAACACATAATAACAATGGCTGTATTACAAATAATTCCAAATACCGTAACACCTGTATTTCCTACATATTTTAAAAGCTGTAGATTAAATACAAAAATTGTAATTCCTGATGAAACTTCAATTAAAAAACTAGCTGTTCCATTCACCATAATGTCTCTAATATAGCTCAAACGAATACCACGGAAATTGAATTTTAACTGATTTTTCTTTGTAAAAAAATGGATAAGTAAAATTCCTACCGTTAAATAAGAGCCCATTACTGTTGCGATTGCAGCTCCTGCCATTCCCATTTTCATTGGAAATACAAACACATAATCCAATACGATATTGGTAATTCCTCCAACAATCACACCGTTCATTGCCAGCTTTGGTGCACCATCATTTCTTACAAAAGTCTGTAAAAAAGCAGATAGAAAATATGCTCCCATTCCCCATATAATGTAAGGAATATAGTCCATAATATATGGCATAGTTTCCTCTGTTCCGCCTAAAAGCCATGCAATATCTTCCATGAAAACTACACTCACCACAAGAAGCAAAAGCCACACGAGAATATTTAACAGAAAGGAAGCTGTGAAGTATGCATCTGCCTTTTCTTTTTCTCCTCGTCCTCTGAAAATTGACATCAGCACAGAGCCGCCTACGCCAAATAAAAGTCCCAATCCAAAGAACACATTATAAATGGGAAGTGCAATGTTTAATGCTGCCATTGCCACACTTCCCAACCCTTTTCCAATAATAATGGTATCTGCCAGAACATATATAGAAGTTACCATTGTGCCCATAATGGACGGGATTAAGTAATGAAAAAATAACCCTTTTACCGGTTTTGTCATAAAATCCTTTGTTTCCATAAATCCCTCACTTGTATATTTTATCTTGCAAAAATACAGTATATACAAGGATAGAATTTCTGGCAACCACTTTTTATATGGTTTTCCCCCTAAGAAAGCATAGCTTCCAAAGGCAATATGCAAAGCAAAGTATAAAGAACCGCACCTGAAAAAACAGCCCAGCGAACCAATGGGATTTTCTTTTTCTGATGACAGATAATCATGAAAAGAACAAGAAACAGCCATATCATAAATACACTTGCTTGTATTCTCTTTATAGTAAAACCATAAGCCGTAATATACATTCCCATCTTGCTCATTGCTGTAATCAAAAGCAAAATTGTCACTGTAGAAAAAGCTATATTTATTACAGAAAGAACTTTATTTTCTCTTGTTACAGTTCTTGCAAAAATATTCATAAAAAAGAGAAGCAATACATTAAAAGCAGTAATTCCACAAAGTTCAAAAAAGCCCTGTCGTGCATATTCTGCATAAGTAAAACTCTCTGGTAAAATACCTACGCAGGCAGAAAAAAGATATTTTGCCTGAAAAGCAATAAACAAAAGATAGGTAAATCCAATAATTCCTGCAAAGGTATAAATAGCTACATCCGGTATGATATGAAATCCTTCTCCCGATATTTCCTTATATTCTTTGCAAATATCTTTCTCTATATTTCTCTGATAAATTCCTCCATAGACAGTACCAAACATCAAGGAGGAAAGAATAACTACAACAGGAATTTCTATACATAGCTGAAGAAAAAGTCCTCCTTCAAAAACAAAAACTCTCTCAAAAACTCTGGTGAGCATCCGGGAAAACCCTGCATCTGCCTGAGATAAAACCGGCAAAATAATAACCAGTACCGGAAGAGAAATCCCAATTCCCAGCAAAATCATAATTCCTATTTTTTTCTGAGATTTATAAAACAAACTTTGTAAAAGCACTCTGATTTGACATAAAAAATTAGAAAACGGCAAAATTACCAAGGCATGCCATACATCCAAAAACACCCAAGAGGAAGTGTTACCTTCCAAAATAAGAGCTTCTGTCATAACCAATGTCCAATATGCCCCTACTATTGCCAGCATTCCCAACTGTGCAAGTGGCATAATAGAATAGTATCCGTAAGGTAACCCAATTCCCAGCAAAATGATACTCCAAAATATCTTTTCCCCATTTATGTGAAAACCTTTTACAAAACAATATAATGAGACTACTGCAATATAAAAAAGAACAAAGCCTGATATATTAAAAAATGAGTCATACTGCCCTGTTTTCCATAATCCATACCCTAAAAACAAATAAGCCACTGCAAAGATTTTATCCCATTTATCTACCTTTATTTCCTTAAAAAAGGGTTCACTTTCTAAAGGTAAGTCCATTTCTGTACTTACCCGATTTTTATCTTCCATTTTTCTTCCTCACTTTCTGAAAACTATTTAGAATTCTTCCTCAGAAACATACTCCAGAATATCTCCCGGCTGACATTCTAACGTCTTGCACAGAGCTTCCAAAGTAGTAAAACGAACTGCTTTTGCCTTTCCATTTTTTAACACAGATAAATTTGCAGGTGTAATATCAATAGCTTTTGCCAAATCTCCCGCACTGATTTTTCTCTTTGCCATAACTACATCAAGATTTACTACAATAGGCATTTTTATCACCCTTCCTATATGGTATAATCATTTTCTCTTTTAATTTCTTCTGCCTGTGCAAAAACATTCTTTATCACACGCAGCACTAAAGCCATAAACATAGCCGCTCCACATAAAAACCAAAACGGAAAATAATATAAACCGCTGACTGCAAAAATTATTCCTGCTGCTACGCAGCACCAGGACAGCTGTCTTAAATATTCCGTATTTTCAAAAATAAAAACCTGATTTTTACTAATGTTTTTCAACAGACCATTCATTCTATACAGTGCAATTCCAACTGGAACTGCTGTAATATAATTGGTAACTAAAAAATACGGCAGCATTCCATCTAAAAGAGGACTGCGAAACTCCAAGAAACCTCGATACAACCACGGAGCACCAATACACACCCCCACAAGAATGACTGCAAACAAATAAATACAGACTCTTGTAAATTTTAAGCTTTTATCTTTGTTCCAATTCATCTTTTACCTCCTTAAAAAAAGTCCTGTGATTTTCTCTTTACCAAAGAATACCACAGAACTTTTTGTTTTTCAATATTTTTTTATCGTTTTTCGATAAATTTTCATTTTCTTTTGGAGCGGATAACAATTCCTACTGCCAAAAATACAACGCCTGCAATGCCTAAAGTCCATTTCCACTCATATTTCTCAATACTCATGGAAAACAGATAAAACGCTTTTATCTTGTTAGGGGAAATGGTAATATTCAACATGTAATACAACAGAGGTATCATATATCCCACTACTACCTGATCGGTCAGTGCATAAAAGAAAATACCCATTCCTCCTAAAAAGACCATAGTTGCCAACTCACCCATATATACTCTTCCAAAAGCAAACGTACAATTTCCAGCTTTTAAAAGATACATATAAACACCTAAAAGTAACATTAAATAAATCAGTACCTGTATAATACGAATGCTGTACAATTTTGCTATAGGCATATATTTCGATGACAATAAGTCTCTAATATCTTTATCCTGTTCCGGCAAAAACACTGCCGGCAATAAAATCACACTGATAAATACCACATAATACTCTAAAACTTTTGCAGTTTCTATTTCTGTAAGGTTTTCTATCCCCAGAAAAAGAGGGGAAACCATAAGAAGTAAAATACAAAGTAAAAATGGCATTAGCAAATTATGCTTTTGATTTTCTTTTGCTACCATGAAGTATCTTTCCATATAAATCCCATGCTCCTTTTCTTTTCATACTGTAAACCCACACAGATAACCCAACAAAAATCAATGCTAATCCTGCATAAAAAACTCTGTTTATGATAAATTCCTGATAATGATCCACAAACACCTGATAATCCATGGCACTGTTATGACGTACAACCAGATGGAAACCGAAATTTCCGGAAGCTAAACCTCCCGCCTGCATAAATACACTACTAAACCACCATACTGCCTGTACAAGAACAGCAATGGCTGTATCCGTAAGCTCTGTTAAAAGCATACCCAGAGCAGATACCACCATAATTTCCGGTAGCAGCCAAATAAACACCGAAGGTACAAATGCAAAATAATCAATAGAAATATTCATACCTTTTGTATAACCAATGCACTGCATCAAAGTATAAATAGCTGCAAAGATTACTGGTAAAAGCATTGTCATTACCATAGATAAATATCTGCTTAAAATCACAGCAGCAGAAGAAGCTTTACGAACATAAATCAATTCCTGCATCTTTGCTCTTCTATCTCGCATACATCTTGTAACAGCTACAAACACGGGCATAATTCCTAAAACAATCCCCATATAATCACTGAAAAGTCTTGCATATCCTCTTGTGAATTTATCCTTTTCTATGAGATTTTCATATTCTGCCACAGCATCTTCATAATCTGCCAAAACGTCTACACCCTGACTGAATTTACTTTCCTCATAAGAAGAACCAGCCCCTAAAATAGAACATACTTTTTTCATATTTTCCTTAAAAGTATCATAAGAAATACCCTCTTTTACAGGAAGCCTGAAGATAGAATACATATAGCTTTGTGAGTTTCCTTTTTCATAAAATGACTCAATTGCCATACTTCTCTGCTTTTCAGTGAGACCTGTCATCTCTTCCAAAATCCTGTTTATTTCCTCTGTTTCTTGTTCATCTATCTTCACATATTTAATAAAACCTGCCGGATATGTTGTCCAGCTATCCTCATAAAAATCCTGTGCCAATTCTCCTAACAAAACTTCCTGAATATCTTTTTCGTCTTTTGAAATTTTCGTTCCGTATACTCCATCTTCTGTTTCAACAGGTTTCTTTGCATCAAATCCAGGACTTCCCATCTGTGTAAAGAAAAATAACAACACGCATATTACATAAATCCAATAAATCAGACTTTTAAAAGCCTGCATACATTCTTTTTGCAGCAATTTAAAGAACATCCATCTCACCTGCCCTTTCTCCCATGAGATACATATAAGCATCTTCTACTCCTGCAGTACATACTTCTGCTGCAAAAGGTGGTTTTTCATCAGAAATAAACCTTACAGAGACATTATTGCCTGCAGTAAGCATACCTGTTACACGATATTCTTTCTTTAACTGCGGCAGTTCCTTTTTACTGACTTTTACTGTATAAACTTTGTTTTCTGCAAGAGAAAGGAAATCTTCTACGGTGCCTTTAAAAAGAATTTTTCCCTGATCCATAACAGCAATATTTTCACAAGTAGCTTCAATATCTCCTACGATATGAGTCGATAAAATTACAATTCTTTCTTCTGCAATCTCACTTAAAAGATTTCGAAAACGTACTCGTTCTTCCGGATCCAAACCTGCTGTAGGCTCATCTACAATCAATACTTTGGGATTATGGAGAATTGCCTGTGCAATTCCCAATCTTCTTCTCATTCCTCCTGACAATGCCTTTACTTTTTTTCCTCTGTCATCCTGAAGATTTACACGTTTTAAAAGTTTG
>CAJKQE010000069.1 GCA_905201915.1 uncultured Lachnospiraceae bacterium | reverse complement strand
CCATTACACTCCCCTAACGTAGAAAGAGTAGAAGTTATAAGACGTGGTAAAGTAAGACGTGCAAAATTGAACTACTTAAGACAGCGTGTAGGTAAAGCAGCGAAAGTAAAAGAGTTAGTAAAATAATAACGTAAACATGACAGGGACACATACTTTGGTATATGTCCCTGTTTCTTCAATACGGATAATTTAGGTGAAAACAGGATGAAAAAGAAGAAAAGTAGAAAAAAGAGAGAACAGCAAAGGGAAATGGCGCTGGAGTTTATTAAAAGTAAAAGAGGTAGAACAGTTTTTAGCTGGGTATTTCAGGTGGCAGTGGTGTTGGCTGTTGCTGCAGTGGTATCTATTTTCTTTTTTCAGAGTATTCGTATGCAGGAAAGTAGTATGGAACCTACCTTGCGGACAGGTGAAACTTTTTTTATAAATAAGCTGGCATATAAGCTAACAGGGCCCAAAAGAGAAGATATGATTGCCTTTACAAAGGATGGAAAAGACAATGCGGCAATTCATATTAAAAGAGTAATCGGACTTCCCGGAGAAACAATTCAAATTCAGAATGGGGAAGTTTATATTGATGGAAAAAAATATAAAGAAAAAATGAAAGTGGATAAAATGACAAATCCCGGTCTGGCAGACGAAGGGGTTACTTTGAAAAATGATGAATATTTTGTGTTAGGTGACAATCGAAATAACAGTGAAGACAGCCGCTTTGCAGAGGTAAAGAAAGTTAAGAAGAAATATATTGAAGGTAAGCTGTGGTTTCGAGTTGCACCGGTAAACAAAATGGGATTTGTAAAACATTAGACAAAAGGAGAAATAGCATGAATTATCAATGGTACCCGGGACACATGACAAAAGCAAAACGTATGATGCAGGAGAATATTAAGCTCATTGACCTGATTATTGAGGTGGTGGATGCGAGAATTCCTTTTTCCAGTCGAAATCCGGATATAGATGAATTAGGCAAAAATAAAGCAAGACTTATTTTGTTAAATAAATCAGATTTAGCAGATGAGCGCGAAAATGAGAAATGGGCAGAATATTTTAAAAGCAAAGGCTATTATGTAGTAAAATTAAATGCAAAAAGCGGTGCAGGGATAAAAGGAGTTCTTCCTGTTGTCATGGAGTCCTGTAAAGAAAAGCTTGAGCGAGACAGAAAAAGAGGAATTATCAACAGACCAATCAGAGCGATGGTAGTGGGAATTCCAAATGTAGGAAAATCTACATTTATCAATGCATTTGCAGGGAAAGCCTGCACGAAAACAGGAAATAAACCAGGCGTGACAAAGGGAAAACAGTGGATACGCATTAACAAAAACGTAGAACTTCTGGATACACCGGGGATTTTATGGCCGAAATTTGAAGATCAGAGCGTAGGAGCAAAACTCGCTATGGTAGGCTCTATTAAAGACGAAATTTTAAATTTAGAAGAATTATCTCTGGAATTGTTAAAATATCTTCATGAGTCTTATGAGGGCGTTTTGACAAAAAGATATGATATTGAGGAAAGCGAAAATGCACTTTCTATGTTGGAACAAGTTGCAGAAAATAGGAAATGTATCCAGAAAGGTAACGAGCTGGATTATTTAAAGGCAGCTAATATTTTATTAGAAGAGTTTAGAAACGGGAAAATCGGAAAAATTACTTTAGAAAAGCCGGAGGCTTAAAATGGAAAGTATTCAGGAAATTAAAGAGAGATTTAAGAATACACCGATGCAGGAATTGCCTGCTTTTTGTGAAATTTACAGGGCGGATGAACGAAAAGGTGTACAGAAGCTTGTAGAACAGGGGCACAAGCGCATACAAGCTTTGGAACAGGAAAAAGAACGTTTAAAGCAAATGAGAGAATTTGAGCGTGAATATGAACATTTAGGCTATATTTGTGGGATTGATGAAGTGGGGCGTGGCCCTTTTGCCGGTCCTGTAGTGGCAGGTGCAGTGATTTTGCCGCCGGATTGTGAAATTTTATATGTGAATGACTCAAAACAGCTTTCTGAAAAAATGCGAGAACAACTTTATGATGAAATTATGGAAAAAGCAGTTTCTGTAGCAGTTGGATATGCAAGTCCTCAGAGAATTGATGAAATCAATATTTTGCAGGCGACCTATGAGGCGATGCGAGAAGCTGTTTCAAAATTGGATGTCACACCTCAAATTTTGTTAAATGATGCAGTGACTATTCCTCAGATTACCATCCCTCAAGTGCCTATTATTAAGGGAGATGCAAAGAGTATTTCCATAGCGGCGGCCAGTATTGTGGCAAAGGTTACCAGAGATCGCCTGATGAGGGAATATGATAAAATCATGCCGGAATATGGGTTTGCATCCAATAAAGGATACGGCTCTAAAGAACATATTGAGGCCATTAAGAAATATGGTCCGACTCCGATACACAGAAGGAGTTTCATTCATAATGTGACCGGGGAAAATTATGAATGAAATTGGCAGAAAATATGAAGAAAAAGCAGCTGAACTTTTGGAAAAACAAGGATATTTTATATTAGAACGAAATTACCGGTGTAAACAAGGGGAGATTGATTTAATTGGAAAAGAGGGGGAGTATCTGTGTTTTATTGAAGTGAAATACAGAAGTGGTTTAAGTTACGGAAGCCCACTGGAAGCCGTGACGAAAGCAAAGCAGAGAAAAATTTCCAGAACAGCCTTGTATTATCTTACCAAAGAGGGATATCCTGAGGATACGCCTTGTCGTTTTGACGTAGTAGGGATATCTTCCAATAGGGCAGAGCTTATTCGAAATGCCTTTGAATATCAAAGATAAATGAAAAAAATCAATGGGATAATTGCATAAATTTAACAGAAAATCTTAGGTACTATTACATAAATGTTACGAAAAAATGAAAAAAGGCTATTCTTCTTGTGAATATTATGTTATAATCAGTTTCGGTTATGAAAAGGAGCTTTGATTATGAGGAAAAAAACAAGTACAGGTCTGATTTTGGGGCTTTTATCAGCAAGTCTGATTATCACTCCTTGTTACGCTGCGACTACACAGAGTAAGATTTCTGCAGAGCAGGGTAAACAAAAGGAAAATGAGAAACAGTTAAATGATGCTCAGGGAAGAATCAAAAGTCTGGAATCCAAGAAAAATAATTTGGAAGAGTACTTGACAGAACTGAATAACCAGCTTAGCGAATTGGGAGAAAACCTTCAGGATATTCAGAGTCAGTCAGATGCAAGACAGGAAGAACTGGCGGAGCTTGAAACCCAACTGGGAGAAGCGCAAAAAAAAGAGGAAGAACAGTATTCCAAAATGAAACTTCGTATTCAGTATATGTACGAAAATTCAAATAGTTCTTATATAACATTATTTTTGGAAGCAAAGGATCTTTCAGAATTTTTAAGTCAGGCAGAAAATATGTCGCAGATGACAAAGTATGATAGAAAGATGCTGGAAGAATATAAAAAGACAACAGCGGAAATTAAAGAAAAAGAAGAAAGTATAAAAAAAGAGCAGGAAAAGCTTAAAAAGCTTCATAAAGAAAGTTTAGAAAAGCAGGACGAGATTTCATCAGTTATGAAAAGTACCCGGTTTCAGATGGAAGAATATGAGACACAGATTTCTGCGGAAAAGGATACTACAAAAGCATTGCTGAATAAAATCAATGTGCAAAGTGATAAAATCAATGCTTTAATTAAGCAGGAAAAGGATGAGGAGGCTGCACAGTCACAGAAACCGTCTGTACAAACTCCAAAGCCGGATAATACTGCGAAACCGGAAAACACAACAAAACCGGAAAATAAGCCTGCGCCGGAAGAAAGTAAACCGGAAACACCGCAGAAACCGGAAGATAATAACAACAATTCTCAGGAAAGTGAAGATCAGAATACATCTGGTGAGAAATATTTAGGAAAATTTAAGATTACGGCATATTGTAACGGTTCTTGCTGTTCAGGGCATTCCAGCGGCTTAACTGCCAGCGGAACTGTTCCGGTACAGGGAAGAACAGTAGCTATGAATGGAATTCCTTTTGGAACGAAATTAAAAATAAATGGATCTGTGTATACAGTAGAGGACAGAGGTGTACCTTATGGACATGTTGATATTTATTTTGAAAGTCATGAGGATGCGATGGAATTTGGGAGAATGTACGCAGATGTATATCAAGTGAATTAAAGATTACATAATAAAAACAGATGGTCACAAGGCCATCTGTTTTTCAATGTTTGATAAGTTTTTAGCACCTCTTCAGAAGCTTATTGATTTTCTTTGTTGTATTTCGAACTTTGTTTACAGATAAGTCATGGTTTAAAATATCCATGATACTTGCCAGATATTTACTCATATCAGCTTCCAGATAATAAGGACGTGTCAGCAATTCTGGATTTCTGTAGTTTAGATTTGTAGTAATCACACGATAAATATATTCTTTTTCGTAATATTCATCGAATTTTTCCAGTCCGTCTGTGAAAAGACCAAAAGTAGTACATACAATTACACGTTTTGCCTTACGTTCTTTTAATTTTCTTGCAACATCTAACATACTTTCTCCGGAAGAAATCATGTCGTCAATAACAATCACATCTTTTCCTTCTACGGAGTCGCCTAAAAATTCATGAGCAACAATTGGATTACGTCCGTTTACAACGGTGGAATAATCACGGCGTTTGTAGAACATACCCATGTCAACACCTAAAATATTAGAGAAGTACACAGCTCTTTGCATAGCACCTTCGTCAGGGCTGATAATCATTAAGTGCTCGTTATCAATTTTAAAATCTTCGATATTTGCACATAATGTTTTTAAGAACTGGTAAGTTGGCATGAAGTTATCAAATCCGGATAACGGAATTGCGTTCTGCATACGTGGATCATGAGCGTCAAAAGTAATGATATTAGAAACACCCATTTGAACTAATTCCTGAAGTGCAAGAGCACAGTCGAGAGATTCTCTTTTGCTTCTCTTGTGCTGGCGGCTTTCATAGAGGAAAGGCATGATTACGTTAATACGATGTGCTTTTCCGGCAGCAGTAGCAATAATACGTTTTAAATCCTGATAATGGTCGTCAGGTGACATGTGATTCACATGTCCGCACATATTGTAAGTTAAACTGTGATTACAGACATCTACCATAACAAACATATCTGCACCACGAATAGATTCGTTGATTACACCTTTGGCTTCTCCTGAACCAAAGCGTGGGCAGCTGCAGTCAATGAGAAAACTGTTTTCAGCATAACCCCGGAAGTTTAATCCGGATTGATTGTGAGAATTTAATTCTTTTCGGAATTGTACCAGATGAGCATCTACCTGAGAAGCTAATTCAGAACAGCTTTTTAATGCTGCTATTTTAATAGGAGCCACCGGGATAGATTTTTCCAGCAAACTGATATTAACCATAATGACCTCCATTTTACAGTTATTTGACATAATTACACAATAAGTTATAACATTCGACACGCATGAGAGTCAAGGAAAAATATTGCTTTTTTCATATAATGTTGGTATTATAAAAAATAACGGGCATTTGCAGGAGGAAGAATATGAAAAATAACCGACATAAAATCAGCCAGGTAAAAGAAGGAAGCATTGCCTGGGAGTTAGAATTAGAGCCGGGAGATGAGTTGATCAGCATCAATGGAGAAACCATAGAAGATGTTTTTGATTATCATTATCTGGTGAATGATGAATATATAGAATTGCTGGTAAGAAAATCAAATGGCGAAGAATGGGAACTGGAAATCGAAAAAGAGTTTGAAGAGGATTTAGGCATCGAGTTTGAAAACAGTCTGATGGATGAATATCGTTCCTGTAGAAATAAATGTGTTTTTTGCTTTATTGATCAGATGCCACCGGGAATGCGAGAAACGCTGTATTTTAAAGACGATGATTCTCGACTGTCTTTTTTACAGGGGAATTATGTAACGCTTACTAATATGAGTGACCATGATATTGACAGAATTATTCATTATCATTTAGCGCCGATTAATATTTCTTTTCAGACTACAAATCCTAAGCTTCGATGTAAAATGCTGAATAATCGTTTTGCCGGAGATATTTTTCCTAAGGTACAGCGCTTATTTGAAGCGGGAATTGAGATGAATGGACAGATTGTTCTGTGTAAAGGGTTAAATGATAAGGCTGAATTAGAACGTAGTATTTGTGATTTAACACAGTATTTGCCTCATTTGCGCAGCGTTTCTGTGGTTCCTGTGGGACTTAGTAAATATAGGGACGGGCTTTATCCATTAGAGCCTTTTACAAAGGATGAGGCAGCGCAGGTAATTGACACCATTGAAAGCTGGCAAAAGAAAATCTTTCCTGAATTTGGGATTCATTTTATTCATGCCAGTGATGAATGGTATCTGCTGGCAGGCAGAGAACTTCCTGAGGAAGAACGATATGACGGCTATCTTCAGTTAGAAAATGGAGTGGGTATGTTGCGGCTTTTAGATACAGAAGTGACAGAGGCTCTGGAAGAAACAGTTTCTGATAACAGAAAGAGAAAGATTTCTTTTGCAACAGGAAGGTTAGCATATCCGTATATATGCAGATATGCAGATAAAGTGAAGGAAAAGTTCCCTCACATAGAAATCCAAGGATATGAAATACGCAATGACTTTTTCGGAGAGAGGATTACCGTGTCAGGGCTTTTGACAGGCCAAGATATAATCAAGCAACTTGCAAATGAAGATTTGGGAGAATGTCTGTTGCTTCCTTGTAATTTGCTTCGAAGTGGAGAAGATGTATTTCTGGATGATACAACCGTAGGTGAAATTGAAACAGCTTTAAAAGTTCCTGTGCAGATTGTAGATGAAGCAGGTGCAGATTTTGTAGCGGCAGTTTTAGGAGAAAATACAAGAAAAACAAATAAAAGGAGAACAATGTATGAGCAAACCGATTGTAGCAATTGTTGGAAGGCCTAATGTAGGAAAATCAACACTTTTTAATGCCCTTGCAGGGGAAAAGATTTCTATTGTAAAAGATACACCAGGAGTAACAAGAGATAGAATTTATGCAGAAGTAACATGGTTGGACAAGACGTTTACTATGATTGATACCGGAGGAATTGAACCGGAGAGTAATGATGTTATTCTTTCTCAGATGAGAGAGCAGGCACAGATTGCTATTGATACTGCAGATGTCATTATTTTCATGACAGATGTTCGTCAGGGCCTGGTAGATGCAGATTCAAAAGTAGCGGATATGCTTCGAAGAAGTAAAAAGCCAGTAGTTTTAGTTGTAAATAAAGTGGATAGTTTCCAAAAATTCATGATGGATACTTATGAGTTTTATAATTTGGGAATTGGAGAACCGGTACCTATTTCTGCTGCATCTATGTTGGGATTAGGAGATATGCTGGAAAAAGTCGTAGAACATTTCGATGATGATGCACAAAATGATGAAGAAGATGAAATTCCCAAAATTGCAGTAGTAGGAAAACCAAATGTAGGGAAATCTTCTCTGATTAACAAAATTTTAGGAGAAGATAGAGTCATTGTTTCTAACATTGCAGGAACTACCAGAGATGCTATTGATACAAAGGTGACTTATCAAGGAAAAGAATATACTTTTATTGACACAGCAGGTCTTCGTAGAAAAAACAAGATTAAAGAAGAACTGGAGAGATATAGCATTATTCGTACGGTAACTGCTGTAGAAAGAGCAGATGTGGTGGTTATGATGATTGATGCCACAGAAGGTGTAACAGAGCAGGATGCAAAAATTGCAGGAATTGCTCATGACAGAGGAAAAGGTGTGGTAATTGCCGTAAATAAATGGGATGCTATTGAAAAGAATGACAAAACGATTTATAAGTTTACCAATAAAGTAAGAGAGACTCTTTCTTATATGCCTTACGCAGAGATTATGTTTATTTCTGCACATACAGGACAGAGAATTCCAAAGCTTTTTGAAACTATTGATATGGTTCTGGAAAATCAGACACTGCGTATTCAGACAGGTGTCTTAAATGAGATTATTACAGAAGCAACAGCTCTTCAGCAGCCACCTTCTGACAAGGGGAAACGTTTAAAAATCTTCTATACAACACAGGTTTCTGTAAAACCGCCTACTTTTGTTATTTTTGTAAATGATAAAGAATTGATGCATTTTTCTTATGTGAGATATTTGGAAAATAAAATCAGAGAAGCATTCGGATTTAAAGGAACTTCGTTGAAGTTTATTATTCGTGAGCGAAAAGAGGGAGAATAGAGAAAATGTTAGCGCGAGTGATTTGTCTGGCAATCGGTTATGTATGTGGGTTGTTTCAAACCGCTTACATTTATGGAAAGAAAAACGGAATTGATATACGTGAACATGGAAGTGGAAATGCAGGAAGTACGAATGCATTGAGAACGCTGGGAAAAAAAGCAGGGGCATTAACGCTTTTGGGGGATTGTTTAAAATGCGTTGTGGCTATTCTTATTGCAAAATTACTTTTTGCATCACACCAGGGAAATGATTTACTGCTTTTAGAGTTATATGCAGGTGCGGGTTGTGTTTTGGGACATAATTTTCCTTTTTATCTGAAATTTAAAGGTGGAAAGGGTATTGCAGCATCGGTAGGTCTTTTGTTGGCATTTGACTGGAGGCTGTTTCTGATTTGTGCCGTATTGTTTTTTGGAGCATTTTTCCTGACACATTATGTGTCTTTGGGCTCTTTGTTGGCGTATTTTGGATTTGTAGTGGCGCTTATTATTTTCGGACAAATGGGGACTTATGACTGTACGCAGCCTGCTTTATATGAAATGTACGGTGTGGCAGTAGTTTTAATGCTTCTGGCATATTGGAGGCATAGACAGAATATTGTTCGTTTGATACATGGAAATGAAAATAAAATTTTTCTTAGGAAAAAGAGGTAGAAGCTTATGAGCAAAGTAAGTGTAATTGGGGCAGGAAGCTGGGGCACAGCTCTGGCAATTCTTTTAGAAAAAAATGGGCACTGTGTAACTTTGTGGTCTCACAGAGAAGAAGAAGCAAAAGAGTTGGCGAAAAGCAGAGAACACAAATCAAAATTGCCGGGGGTACAGATACCGGAGGGGATTGAGATTACTGGTGATTTAGAAAGCGCTCTGACAGAAAAAGATGTAATTGTTTTGGCAGTACCTTCTGTAGCTGTACGCAGTACAGCAAGAAAGGTTGCTCCTTATGTAAAGAAAGGGCAGTTGATTGTAAATGTGGCAAAGGGAATAGAGGAAACTACCCTGATGACACTTACGGATATTATTGAGGAAGAAATTCCGGGAGCAAAAGGGTGTGTACTGTCAGGTCCAAGTCATGCAGAAGAGGTAAGTCGTGGACTTCCTACTACCTGCGTAGTCGGAGCGAAGGATAAAGAAACGGCGGAGTTTTTGCAGAATATTTTTATGAGTCCTGTATTTCGTGTTTATATCAGTCCGGATATTCTGGGAATCGAGTTGGGCGGTGCGCTGAAGAATGTGATTGCACTGGCAGCAGGAACAGCAGATGGATTAGGATACGGAGATAATACAAAAGCTGCATTAATTACAAGAGGAATTACAGAGATTGCCCGTCTAGGTATTGCTATGGGTGCAAAAGCAGATACTTTTTACGGATTGTCCGGCATTGGAGATTTGATTGTAACTTGCGCCAGTAAACACAGCAGAAATAGAAAAGCTGGTTATCTCATGGGACAGGGAAGAAGTATGCATCAGGCTATGGATGAAGTCAACATGGTAGTGGAAGGTGTATATTCTGCAAAAGCCGGTCTTGCATTGTCGCAAAAATATAAAGTGGAAATGCCGATTATTGAGCAGGTAAACAAAGTGCTTTTTGAAGGAAAAGCACCGGCAGATGCGGTAAACGAATTGATGGTAAGAGACAGAAAAATCGAATCATGGGATAGTACATGGACAATAGAATAACAGAGCCAAAGAAGCTGCATATTTGTATGATATGCAGCTTCTTTTTACTTTGTATAATTATAAATAAGATACAATATCTTCAGGTGCATTAATAATACGTTGACCGGTATTCATAGCAGAAATTGCTGCCATTTCTTCTGGTGTTAAAGAGAAATCAAATATTTTGCTGTTTTCTTCTAAATGATTTTTTTGTTCTGATTTTGGAATGACCGCTATATTTTGTTGTATAAGCCAGCGAAGACCAATTTGTGCGGGTGTTTTTTTGTGTCGGTTTCCGATTTCAATCATTAGCGGACTGTTTAAATACGCACCTCTGGCAAGAGGCGCATAAGCCTGCAATGTAATACCGCTTTTTTGGCAATAGGTAGTAAGCTCCGGATTTTGGAAAAGAGGATGTATTTCTACTTGATTGACTGCCGGAACAATATCAGAGGATTCTTTTAAAAGCTCTAAATCATGTATGGAGAAATTGGAAACACCAATAGACTTTATTACTCCAGAAGCCTGTAATTTTTCAAAAATACGCCAGGTATTGCAAAAGCAACCGGGAACAGGCCAGTGAACTAAATACAAATCCAGATAATCCAGTCCCAGACGTTCAAGACTGCGATAAAAACTATCTTCGATATTTTCAATACGTTGTGCAGTATTCCAGAGTTTTGTAGTAATAAATAATTCACTTCGGGGAATGGAAAGAGCTTTGATGGATTTTCCAATGCCTTCTTCATTCTTATAAAAAGAAGCTGTATCAATTAAGTGGTAACCGCAGGAAAATGCTTCTAAAATTCTTTGTTTTAATTGATTGTCATCTGTCATTTTATATGTGCCAAGTCCTAAAAGGGGCATTTCTTTTGTGTCGTTTAAATGAATAATATGATTGCCGAAAGACATATAAAAACCTCCTTATATTGCAAATAGTATAACATGGAAATATGAAGAATGTACAACGTTTTTATTAAATTTTACATTGGTAAAAAGATTGTTCAAAAACCTACAAAATTCATGACGAATAACGGAGAAATTGCTGTTTTCTGTATATAGTAAAAGATGTCAGGAAGGTGAGGTATACAAAGGGGAAAAAGAAGCTTTTGAAGCTATTGCACAAAAATAACAAAAAGTTAAGTGAATAAGAGGAGATATTGAAAATATTTACAGGTTGGACGTAGAAAAAAACATAAAATATCTTGATAAAAATAATGAAACCATGTATAATGAATGTAATTGATAAATTATTGTCATTCAGTGCGCAAAAAAATAAAATAGCGCACAGAAAGGATGGAAAAATGCATTTAATCAAAGATGAAAATGGCAATGTAATCCCTCATGGCAGTGATCATCATGACCATGACCATGGTCACGAACACTGTGGTAACTGTAATAGTGACTGTCAGGGAAACTGTACAGATGAAGTGGTAGCTTTATTGAATTATATGTTGTCACACAATGAGCATCATGCAGAGGAGCTGGATCAGATGGCAGATAATCTGGAAAAATTAGGTATGCCGGATGCAGCAAAAACTATTAAAGAAGGCGTTGCAGATTTCAAAAAAGGCAATATGCGTTTAGGACTGGCCCTGACACTTGTTAAAGAACATTTAAAGGAGGCGTAAATATGTGTCTTGCAACTGTTCAAAAAGAAAGTGATAATACTGTTATTTGTAAAATGGTAAGCCGTATTGATGTGGAAGGAGAAAATGTTATTCTTCGAGATATCATGGGTGAAAAAACAGTAATAAAAGGGAAAATCCTCATGGTGGATTTGGCAAACAGCATTGTAAAGCTGGACTGCGAATGAGATTTTACAGGGTAACACCTTAAAATAATACTATAATATTTTAAAATGCGGAGGTACAAACTTATGAAATTATCAGATGCAATGAGAGAGAAAATGCTCCTTTCTTTCGAGCTTTTCCCACCAAAAACAGACAAAGGTATGGAAAAT
>CAJKQE010000068.1 GCA_905201915.1 uncultured Lachnospiraceae bacterium | reverse complement strand
ACCGCAGTCAAAATTCTCTGTGCGCACTACATAAGATACACTCGGTGTTGTGGTTACATGGAGAAGATACACATCTGCACCAGATGCCGTAAGACCTGCTACTAAAGAATATTCAAACATATAGCTGCTTCTTCTTGTGTCTTTTCCAATGACGATTTGCACCTTATGCTCTTTACCAAAGTACCAGCCTAAAAAGCGTCCTACTTTAAAAGCATGCTCCACTGTCAGATTTACATTTGCTTCTCCTCGAAAACCATCTGTTCCAAAATATTTACCCATAGTCTCTCCTTTGCACAATCATTCTTATTTTTTGTATTTTTGTCATATACTAAAATAACACAAAATAAGAATTTTGTCACGCAATTTATGAAAAGAGCTGTTCTTTATAAATACCTTTTCTTACTAACTCTTTAAAAGACTCCATAACTTTTTCTTTATCTTCCTGATAAGTTACCCCAAACCAGGTATCATGTGTTTTTAATACAGCAACCTGTGCGGTTCCTTCTTTAATCATGTTATCTACTACTGTTGGAAGTAAATATTCTTTTTTCAGCTCCTCCGGTTTTGTTTTTGCAAGGAATTTTTTAAAACCACTTTCCAAAACTTCCAGAAACTCCGGTGTCAGTCCCCACATATTCATAGAAACCAGGGTTTTCTCATCCAGAGCTGTCTTTTCTCCTGTTTCTTCATCTACGGCTGCCGGTCCGTCTTCTGTTTTCTGAATATTATAAGTTTCTGTAATACCAATAAGGTTCTTCTGTTCATCTAATGCACAAATTCCCCTTGTAACACCGCCATTGTCACTTAATGTATTTTCCAGAATGAACCCTGCCATGCAGATATCCATCTTATCTGTTTTTTCTCTGTCTTCCACAAGATACTCGTGAATTTTTAAAAAGGCTTCTTTTCCGTAATAATCATCCGCATTGATAACTACAAAAGGTTCGTGAATTACCTTTTTAGCTGCTAAAACAGCATGTCCTGTTCCCCATGGTTTTGTACGTTCTGCAGGACAGGTAAAGCCTTCCGGTAAATCCTGAATATCCTGATACACATATTCTACCTGTGTGATTTTTTCAATTCTGTTTCCGATAACCTGTCTAAACTCTTCTTCAATATCCTTTCGGATAATAAAAACAACCTTATTAAATCCAGCTTCTAACGCATCATGTATGGAATAATCCATAATAATTTCTCCGCTTGGACCTACTTTTGCCAGCTGTTTAATTCCTTTACCAAAACGGCTGCCAATTCCAGCTGCCATAATTACAAGTGCTGTTTCTTTCATGGTATTTCTCCTTTTCCTTTGCGATATAAATAATCATACTATATTGCAGAACAAACCACAACCCTTAGAAACACAGAACAGCCCGAATTCCCCAATTCGGACTGTTCCTCTATAAAAACCTTCTCCAAAGTTTTTACTCTCTGTATTATTATTTCTTTTTCATCTTTAATACTAAATGTCTTGGAAGACCATTTACCATAATCGGCTGATAATCTCCCTGAATTAATGGTTTAATATAGTCAATAAAGTCTTTTGTCACATAGTTTGCTTCTTTATTCATCCATTCTCTTGGCACCAGTTTTTCTTCGTTTGCAATTCTGTGAACATCATAAATACCTGTTGCACTCATGTAAGGATCATCGGAAACTCTGTCAATGACAATCATCTTTCCTGTATCACCTTCATCAGCAGCTTTTACTGCTGCACCGCCTACCATAAAAGCTTCTTCAATATCCACGCGAGAAGCCATGTGAGAAGCACTTCTCTGAAGTGTAGAAAGTTCTACTGCTCTTGTTTTACAATTACATTCTGCAGCAAGGAAATTTGCAAGATATGTAGCGGTTCCCTGAAGCTGTTTGTGTCCAAAAGCATCCACATAATCCCCTACACTGCCCAGTTCGCACACATATCTTCCATCCTGAAGTTTAATTCCCTCTGAAACAGCAATAACAATAGAAGATTTTTTCTTTAACAACTCTTTTACCTTCTTCAAGAAACGCTCTGTATCAAAAGGAACTTCTGGCAGATAAATCAAATCCGGTCCATCACAATCCTCTGTTTTGGCAAGAGCAGTTGCACCTGTAAGCCACCCTGCATTTCGTCCCATAATTTCCATAATTGTAATGGTATTTTTCTTATAGTTCAGTCCCTGTGCATCGCGAATTACTTCTTTCGTAGAAGCTCCAATATATTTTGCAGCACTTCCAAAACCTGGTGTATGATCTGTCAAAGCCAAATCATTATCAATAGTTTTCGGCACACCTAAAAATTTCTGACTCTGCCCTGTAATAATCGCATAATCTGATAATTTTTTAATGGTATCCATAGAATCATTGCCGCCAATATAAATAAATGTATCAATTTCCAACTTATTTAAAATCTCAAACAGCTTTTCATAAATCGCTCTGTCCTCATGAATTTCCGGCAATTTAAATCTGCAGGAACCTAAGAATGCAGATGGTGTTCTTTTTAAAAGTTCAATGTCCAGTTCTGAATGAATTTGTGTAGATAAATCTACATACTGCTCATCCAGTAACCCCTGAACGCCGTGCAACATACCATATACCTTATCAAATCCACGTTCAATGGCATTTTTATAAACTCCTGCAAGACTTGAATTGATTACTGCTGTCGGTCCACCTGATTGTCCAACAATAATATTTCTCTTTTTCGCCATTTTGCTGTTCCCTCCTTACAAGTCACTCAATGTGAATACTATTGTAACAAAAGGAAACAGCATTTTCAATAGTTTTTTAGTTTTTCTGTATGATTTTTTCTTTATTTTTTAGTTTTTTTGTGCATTTTTAACATTTTACCCTAAATTTCTTCTGCATTCCCTTGTTCTTCTATTTTTTTAAACAAGTTTTGATAATATTCCAGAGAAAATTCTTCTGGATTTCTCTTATATACAGAATGTTTTTCTACTAAATCTGCCGGATAATCTTCCAACTTATAAACAGCTGCTTTTGGATTTTCTCTGTCGTAATACATTAAAAGCGGAATATATTCGTGATTTGGTATCTGAATTTCTCCACTCTCCAAATCTTTACGAATTGTGATTTTTGCCATTCCGCCTAAAAGACACGGTAAATCATTCTGCGTTGCCACAAAGTTTCCAAGAGAATAGTAAACCAGCATCTTGTGTCCGTCCTCTCCTGTAAGAGTTTCCATTGGACGAATTACATGGGGATGTGAACCAATAACAATATCCACCCCTTCTTCTAAGAATAAATCAGTCCAATTCTTTGTCTGTTCATCTACTTCCTGTACATATTCATCTCCTACATGCATAACTACAATAACAACGTCTGCTAAATCTTTGGCTTTCTGAATATCTTTACGAGCTTTTTCTTCATCAAATAAATCAGCTAAGTATTCTTTCTCCTTGGGCATTTCTATTCCATTAAAACTATAAGTATAATCCAGCATAGCAATTTTTAAATTTTTACATTGAATTACAGAAATTCCCTCTGCTTCTTCTGCTGTTTTATGAATACCCAGTACCTCAATTTCCGGATGTGTCTGTTCCCACCAATCCAATGTATATTCAATGGATTTCGTTCCTTTATCCAATACATGATTGGAGGAATGTGCAATCACATCAAATCCGGCGTTTACCAGTGCATCTCCGATTTCTACCGGCGTACCAAAAGCCGGATAGCCGGAAACATTATTTCTATCCTCCACAAAAATAGTTTCCTGTGTAACCAAAGACAAATCAGCTTCCTCGATATCTTTCTTTACCGGCTCATAAATATGATCATAATTCCAGACATCCCCTTCACCCTGTCCGGACTTATAAATAGGACCATGAGCAATATTGTCACCTACGGCAAGAAAATCAACGGTTAAATCTTCTTGGGCTTTTTTCTTTTCCAGTTTTTCCTGTCTGGCTTTTTCTTTTTTCTTTTCAGCCTCAGCTTTTTTATGATTATGTACGCCTACAGAATGCCCAATATTAAAATCAAAAGTACAAGTATTCCAATTCCTGCAAAAAGCTTAATCTTCTTTCTTAGCTCCTGCTCTCGTTTTACTCGCAATGCTTCACGTTTTTTCTGTCGTTCCCTGTCTTTTTTTAACAATTCTTCTCTTTCGTCCATAAGTTTTCCCCCGTATTTCTTATCTTCTTTCTTCTATCCAGGTTACAAATTCTTCTTCCGGTAATGGTCTTGCATAAACATATCCCTGTATCAAATCACAATTTATTTCTTTTAATTTTTCAATTTGGTATTTTTCTTCCACTCCTTCCGCTACCACTGTAATATTCAATTCATGTGCTAATGAAATAAAGGCTTTTACAACTTTCCAGGTTTTTTCATTGCTGTTTACAAAAAATAATCTGTCTAATTTAATGATATCTACATCAAATTCCTTTAAAAGTGCCAATGAGGAATATCCAGAGCCAAAATCATCCAACGAACATAAAAACCCGCATGCCTGTATCTGTGCTATTATTTTTTTGATTTTTTCCAGCTGTTTTATCTCAATCACCATAGACTCTGTCAGCTCTAACTCAATTTGTCCGTCAGGAATTTGATATTTATCTTTTATATCTTTAAATCTTTTCAAACACTCTATTCCCTGTTCCATAAGATGCACTCGAGATAAATTCACAGATACTTTTATTGGAGGAAGTTCTCTTTCCTTCCACTCATTTAACTTTTTACAAACTATTTCAAAAACATACAAATCTAAACGACATATCTTCCCATTTACCTCAAACAAGGAGATAAACTCTCCCGGAGATATCATTCCATACTCTTTATGTTTCCATCGAACCAAAGCTTCGGCACCTGCAGTTTTTTCATTATCCAAATTTATCTTTGGCTGAAAATAAACTTCAAATTCATTATCTTCAATAGCTTTTTCAAAAGATTCATTTAAAACAATTTCCCTGTTTAGTTTTGTATAAAGCTCCTTATTATAAAAAACGCAATGTTTACTGTTATTATAATACTCACTGGCTACTACTGCTCTATTTTGATAAACACGCAATTCTTCATCCTTTTCCTCAATAAAGCTGGCACCCTGAGAAAAACTAATACCATAGTCGTATGCTGTTTCCGTTTCTGTTCCGTGTATCTTTTGCATCATAATATCAATTCGTTTTTGAACAGCTTCTTCTGTTTCTTCCTGTAAAAGAATAAAATAATGATCACTTTCACTTCTCGCCACAATCTCATCTTCATAAATACATTTTTTCAAAACTTGATAAATATATTTCAAAGCATGATTACCTGCTGTAACACCATACTTTTCATTGATATTTTTAAATCCTAAAATATTCAGAAATACCATAACATATTTCTTCTTTGTATTTGCCTGGATTTTTTGCTTTGCCTCAATTAAAAAGGCTGCATTATTGCTTCCTCCCGTAATGAAGTCTGTAAATGCTATTTTCTCAATTTTTCTAACATTCTCTTTATAAAAACACCTTATTTTAATTACCACTATACCAAATACGACTATGCTTAACAAAGTAATGAACCAATATTTATCTATATATGGTGTTGTGTTTTCCTTTAATATCGTAGAAGGTATAAAAGAAAGAAGATACCAATCATTAAATTCCAGCGAATCACATGCCATAATTACCGTATCATTGTCACCTAAAGGAATTTCAAAAACCTCCTGATTTTTCTGATTTATATTGATAATCATCTTACTGATTGCCTGCTCTTCATTACCCTTTATCTTTTCGTCAATCCACTCTCTGATTTGAGAATTTTTTTCTGATTTTTCTCCCTTTACAATTACTTCCCCATTTTTGCTGACAATACAGCTAAAGCCCTCCTTCTGGCAATTAACTTCAGTTAAAATAGTCTGTAGGCTTTTACTCCCCTGTACTCCAACTAAAACTCTATCAGGTACTCCTTCTTTTATCATCGGCGAGGAAAAGAAAATTGTTCTATCATCTATGGCAACTGTCTTGCTTTCTTCAAAAATATCCTGATTTTCTTCAAAATACTTATTAAAATTTGTGTACATAAAATTTTCCGGTAATGTATTCCCCTCTCTGTCAACCACGACTAAACGTTCAAATAACAAAGGAGCTTTTTTCTTTTCCAAAACCTCCTCGTTCAATATACGATCGGGCATCTTAGAAAACGAGTCTGCTGTTTCACTAATATAGGGTTCATAGCTCTGAATACGATAAGATATTTCTCTACTCATCTGATTGGCCATATCTGTTACATAACTTTTTGTTTCTTCTTTCATTGCTTCATTCATCTTCACAGTATTCATGATGAGACATGAGAACAAAATTACACTTATTATTGCCATTATGCACCATTGCACTAAATCTTTTTGCTTCTCCATAAATTGGTTCTCAGTTTTCATTTATGATGATACCCCCCCCCGAAAATTTTCGTTTCTTTTTCTCCTGATACATTTTTTCATCTGCAACACGCATAAGTAAATGAAAATCTGTTCCATCCATTGGGTAGAATGCAGTCCCCATGGAAAATTGAAATTTATCTTCTAAATCTATCTGCTGACTAATAAACGGTTGTCCACATTTTGCCCTTATATCGCAGGCCTTTTCCTGTAATTCCTGCATAGATGAAAATCCATATAAGAAAATAATAAATTCATCGCCACCCAGTCTGGCGCAAACAGAATTTTCCCCAACAGCGCTTTGAAATAATCTGGCAATTCCTTTTAAATATTCATCTCCTACATGATGTCCATAGATATCATTAAATTTTTTCAAATTATCAGCATCTGCCATAATCATCATAGCACACCCCAGATTTTCCGGTTCTGCAAAAAGTGTGTTCATTTTCTCATTAAAACCTCTTCTGTTATATAAATTTGTCAGCAAATCAATCTCGCTCTTTTCTCTCAGCTGATAAATTTCTTCCCACCAAAGAGATATATCCGTTACATAATATGTAATACTTTGTTTCTCTATCTCTTTCTCAATACGAAGATATCTTATTTCTCCATTTTTGTCATACTCATAGATATGTTCTCCGGAATCTATTTCATGGTTTTCTGCCTGTTTTAGCTCTTCCTGTACAAAATCAGAAATTTCTTGCAATTGCATATCAGCATAATTCTCTATTCCTAAAATGTCCAACATACGTTCATTAATAAAAGTCTTTTTATAAAACGTATTTCGTTCTAAAATTCCCACTGGAATTTTCCCTTTATCCATAATATAAGAAATCTTATTCCAATTGGAACGAATGTTATCCAGCATTTGATTAATATAAAACAATAATTCATCAAACTCTGTAATCCCTGTTTTCAAAGTAATATTAGATATATTCCCATCTTCGATTTTTTTCAGTTCATGAATAACTATAGTAAGATTTTTTATTAATTTCTGATTTACATACCATCTGATAATCATAAGTACACCAATAGAAACAAAAACTATATACAGCAAAATCAGCGCAGTGGATTTAAACATTTCTTTTATCTCTAAATTTATAATGAAATTCATTGACAGATGTACCGGTATTATTTTGATAAATTTCTTCCCCTACCTTTGTTCCAATTAAATCTGCTTCTGTAGAAGCAATAATTGCTTTGGATTTTTTATCGACAACATATAAATATCCATTCATTTCAAAAGGCATCATAGAAATGATATTCGGCAAACTTTTTTCTTCCAATTTCTCTAACAGTCGTCTTGGTTCCATACCAATCTGTATAATACCGCTTCCATCTTCCAACCATACTGCTGCATACTGCATTTCTTTACCCTCTGCCGTATTAGGCATAATATCCTGAAAAAGTTTTAAAGATTTATCTGCTAACATAGGCGCAAAAAATTCCATTTGTTCTCCGGAATAAAAAGTAAATCCGTAGTATTCCGGATGGGTACCTGCATAAACTTCCCCTTCCGGTGTAAAATAA
Organism: uncultured Lachnospiraceae bacterium; assembly: GCA_905201915.1. GTDB lineage: Bacteria > Bacillota > Clostridia > Lachnospirales > Lachnospiraceae > Blautia. Next base: position 3,974 of record CAJKQE010000068.1, on the reverse strand, counting down.
TGAATTTCATCTACCCCCAGCTTCTTTGCTAATTCTTTCGTGTGTTCTATACTGGATATAGTCTCCGGATAATGTTCTACGAAATATCCAGCCATTTCTGCTGTTTGAATACATTGTCTGGAAAAGTCTTCTTTTGCACTTTTCATATCTTCCGCATTTGTATAAATCATCTGTTCTAACTGCCCAAATAACTCTTTTGAATTTCCCAGTTGGCTCTGATGCTGCATATATAATTGAAAATATATATTTACAGGTAAAATCAGTAATAAAAAGAAGATAATCATCCACCGTAATAGCCTTGGCAAGGTCTTTTCAATACTGTTACTTTTCATTTAATTCCGCCCCTCCTAAAATCCTTTATGAATCTCCTGAAATAATATAGTATCCGTTTCTACCTTGTTTCTTAGCCTCATAAAGAGCTAAATCTGCTGTTTTGTAAAGCTCTGAAAAAGTTTTTTCTTTCGTCACAACGGCAATCCCAATGGAAACACTGACTGTTACTGTTTTTTCTCCTTCACCATAAGTCCTATGTAAAGCCTTATTCACTTTCTCTGCACATACTTGTATTGCTGAAATATCTTTTGCATCTTTTATAAACAGCACAAATTCGTCTCCTCCCAATCTCCCTGCCAAATCTGTACTTCTGATAATCGATTTCATAACCAGTCCACTTTTATGTAAGATTTCGTCTCCTGCTATGTGCCCCAGTGTATCATTTGCTTTCTTAAAGAAATCCAAATCTAACAGAAACAGCGCTGATTTCTGCTCTGTCTCATGACTCAGTCTTTCTTTCAATATTTTTTCTACTTCTAGCGAGAAAAATTCCCTGTTATACAATGTAGTCAAAAAATCAATCTGATTTTTTATGCTTATTTCTTCCATCTTTTGATTTTGATATTCTTGTTCATTATAATCTTCCAAAAATCCTACAATATGATTTTTATCAATCGTTTTTATATGCAATTTATTATAATCCCATTTTCCGTCTATCTTTAATTTCAAAACAACCGGCTCTACACTTTTACCTTTTGTAAGACTTTCATAAATTGCATTATATTTATCATATTCTTCTAAACATATCCGTTCATTTCGAAGCATATTCTCAGGTATGAAATAGTCCAATTTCCTGCATACTTCTCTTTCTTCATCTTTCCCCCTATATATAGTCAGTGTTCTATCCGCAAGATTTATTTCAAAAGGAATATCCTTTGTATATCTTAAAACGGTAAACAATAATGAATTTTTCGTAAATAGCTTTTCATTTTGTTCCTTTATATAACCCGTAGTCACATAGATAGATTTCCCAATAAAACCTATACCTATCATAATTACGCCAAACACTCCCCATAAAAGATAAGAAAATGCCTCTTCAATTTCTTTTACATAGCTTCCTAAATATTCCTCTACTAACACAGAAAATACATACCAGTTTTTAATCCCCAACGGCTCATAAGTTACATATCTTCCCTGACCGGCAAAAGTAAAATGAAATTGACCCGATTTTCCATTTTCTACGTTATTACGTATTTCCTCAACAGTTATCCCCTCAGATATTTCATATTTCTCTAATTCCTCCCATATATTTATATCCTCCGCAAAAGAATGTACATTGTTGGAACTACTGATATACAATCCAGTATCATCAATAATCTGAAAGTATCTTTGAGAATCTTTCATTAGCTCAATTTTTTCGGAAATTTTTGAAATGGAATAATATCCCCAGATTGCCCCTGTCACTTCATCATTTCTTGTTATAGGTACTGCAATCATCATAATATCTGAAATATCTATAACATTTGACAGATAATTTTGGTTATTACGCATACTGTTGAGAAATTCTGTATCCTCTATTTTTTCTATTTTTCCTGTATCATCAAGGCTTATTCCTGTTAAATTTACAACACCGATTTTTTCAAAATGTCGCTCCTGTTTTATTTCACTTAAAAGTTCTACAATCTCATCTTGTTCTCCTACATTATTGTCCAAGAAAATTTTTTGACTGGCTTCCAGTCCCGATAAAAGATTTTCAATTTCCGTTTGTATAAGCTTTGTAACAAAATCAGATGTAAACTCAATTTGCTCCATATCTTTATTCAAAAGCAACTCATAAATTCTACTATAATTTTTATAAAAAATAAAACATATCGCAACAACAGATATAACCAAACCAATAACCAATGATATAAACTTTTTCTTTTTATTTTCAAATCCGGTATTTTTTTCCATAAATCCCCTCACGTATTTTTTTGCATTACCTAATTATATCATATAAAAAAATATACCATATTCGTAATTTTTCAGCAAGAAATTTGACATTTTGAAAAGAGTCTATCTATCCCGTACAACAATAAAAAAACGGAGCTGTCTTTTACAACAGCTCCCATTTTTTGCAAGTTTTCTTAGAATACAAATTTTTCTTCGAAATATGCTTTTAAATCTTCAATTTTTACTCTTTCCTGTTCCATGGTGTCACGGTCACGTACTGTAACAGCTCCATCTGTTTCAGAATCGAAATCATAAGTTACACAGAATGGTGTACCGATTTCATCCTGACGACGGTAACGTTTACCAATGTTTCCTCTGTCATCAAATTCACAATTATATTTTTTAGACAGCTGTTCAAACACCTTTAATGCACCTTCATTTAACTTCTTAGATAATGGAAGTACACCAATTTTAACAGGTGCCAATACAGGATGGAAACGAAGCACTGTACGAACATCGTTCTTTTCTGCATCTAATACTTCTTCGTCATAAGCACTGCAAAGGAATGCAAGTACCATACGATCTGCCCCAAGAGATGGCTCAACAACATAAGGAATGTATTTCTGATTTGTTTCATCATCAAAGTAAGACATATCCTGTCCGGAAACATTCTGATGCTGTGTCAAGTCGTAATCTGTTCTGTCAGCAATACCCCAAAGTTCGCCCCAGCCAAATGGGAAAAGGAATTCTACGTCTGTAGTTGCTTTACTGTAAAAGCTCAATTCCTCTTTGTCATGATCACGATAACGAACTTCTTCATCTTTCAATCCCAGACTGTGCAGCCAGTCAAGGCAGAACTGTTTCCAATATGCAAACCATTCTAAATCTGTATCTGGTTTACAGAAGAATTCCAGCTCCATCTGCTCAAATTCACGAGTACGGAATGTAAAGTTACCCGGTGTAATTTCATTACGGAAAGATTTACCAATCTGTGCAATACCGAAAGGAAGTTTCTTTCTGGATGTTCTCTGTACGTTTTTAAAGTTTACAAAGATACCCTGTGCTGTTTCCGGTCTTAAATATACTGTATTTTTTGCATCCTCTGTAACACCCTGGAAAGTTTTAAACATCAGGTTAAACTGACGAATGTCTGTAAAATTATGTTTTCCACAGGTAGGACATGGAATTTGATGTTCTTCAATAAAATCCTTCATCTGTTCCTGTGACCATGCATCTACACTTCCTTCAATGGCAATTCCTTTTTCTGCACAGTAATCTTCGATAATTTTATCTGCACGGAAACGCTCATGACATTCTTTACAGTCCATCAGAGGATCAGAGAAACCTCCTAAATGTCCTGAAGCAACCCATGTCTGTGGGTTCATTAAAATGGCACAGTCAACACCTACATTGTATGGGCTCTCCATTACGAATTTCTGCCACCATGCTTTTTTTACATTGTTTTTTAATTCAACACCAAGATTTCCATAATCCCATGTATTTGCCAGACCTCCGTAAATTTCAGAACCCGGATATACAAATCCTCTGGATTTTGCAAGTGCAACAATCTTTTCCATTGTCTTTTCCATTGTACAATCTCCTCTATTTTACATTTTTTCAAAATACTGTTATGGCATTTTTGTTTATGAAGCCTATTATACCTGTTAAGCAACAGGTTTTCAACCTCTAAAGAAGAGATTTTCTATTCTTTATGCCATCTTTCCAGATGCATCTACATAGTAACCATCAATCCACTGATTACTTGCCAT
>CAJKQE010000067.1 GCA_905201915.1 uncultured Lachnospiraceae bacterium | reverse complement strand
TTAAAAGTCTCTCTATTTAAGATATACATATCATGAAAAAAGGTGAAAAATTATAAAAAAAATATAAAACAGCTTGACTTTGTAGCAATATATGTTACAATCAAGTCGTTAAAAAAATAACGTTAAAAAAATAACAAGAATTTTAGGAGGAAGCAACATGGCAAGATTTACATTACCAAGAGATTTATATTGGGGAAAAGGTTCTCTGGAAAATCTGAAAACATTACAAGGCAAAAAAGCTGTACTGGTTTTAGGCGGCGGTTCCATGAAACGCTTCGGATTTGTTGATAAAGCAGTATCATATTTAAAGGAAGCAGGGATTGAAACAAAATTATTTGAAAATGTAGAACCAGACCCATCAGTAGAAACAGTTATGAAAGGCGCAGAATTTATGCGTGAGTTTGAGCCAGATTGGATTATTGCCATGGGCGGCGGTTCTCCTATTGATGCGGCAAAGGCAATGTGGGTATTTTATGAGTATCCGGAATGTACTTTTGAAGAAATTCTGACACCATTTAGTTTTCCGGAACTTCGTAAAAAAGCAAAATTCTGCGCAATTCCATCTACATCAGGTACAGCCACAGAGGTAACTGCATTTTCCGTTATTACAGATTATGCAAAGGGAATTAAATATCCTCTGGCTGACTTTAATATTACACCAGATGTAGCGATTGTAGACCCGGAATTGGCAGAAACTATGCCAAAACATTTAGTTGCATATACAGGTATGGATGCTCTGACACATGCTATTGAAGCTTATGTTTCTACTTTACACGGAACATTTACAGACCCGCTGGCATTAAAGGCAATTCAGATTGTAAATGATGAACTTACAAAATCTTATGATGGAGATATGACAAGCAGAGAAGAAATGCACTATGGACAGTGTCTGGCGGGAATGGCATTTTCTAATGCACTCCTTGGAATTGTACATTCTATGGCACACAAAACAGGAGCTGCTTTTTCAACAGGACATATTACACATGGTCTTGCAAATGCGATGTATCTGCCTTACGTTATTAAATACAATGCAAAAGAAGCAGAGGCAAAGAAACGTTACGAGACAATCGCTGCATATCTGGGATTGGAAGCCAGTATGGATGCACTGTGTAACAGAATTGTAGAGTTAAATAACTACATGGGAATTCCGAATACATTAAAAGAGTTTGGTATTAAGGAAGACGAATTTAAAGAAAAAATCAGTGAGATTGCAAAAAATGCAGTAGGAGATGCTTGTACAGGTTCTAACCCAAGAAGCATTGACCCTGAAGCAATGGAAAAATTGTTTACTTATATCTACGAAGGAAAAGAAGTAGATTTTTAATTTCATAGGAAATTGCGTCTTATGAAATTAAAAATGCTCCGCGGGGATGCGCAAGCTCGCGGAAATGAAATTATCACTTTGTGAACCGCTCGCGCGTGGAGATTGTGATGTTGCACAATCTTTTTAAATGAAATAAGAGATGATTTTAAACCGGAAGTGCTTAGAATAGTAGAGGCTGTAAAGCGAATGCTGTTCTAAGCACTTTTGGTTTGTATTGGGAATGATAGTTGTTTTTCGTACACATAAATAAGAACTTTTTCCATAAAATTATATGTTCAAAACTAATTAAAAGAAATTTTATAAAAAGTTTTCAAAGTGTTTCTGGAAATTGAAAGTCGGAAGTATTATATTAGGTAGTAATCAATCTTTTTATCTAAGGCAGTTCGCCACTATTTCAAACAAACTACAAACAAAATATTAGAAACGAAAATACAGAGTTCAGCCCAAATATGTACAGGAGTATAGTGAAAAGATTTTTCAGTGTAAAATCTTTTAACAGTGGTTGAACTATGGTAGAATAAAGGAGAAAGTATGGCTAAGAAAAGTGTTGTACCATTAAAAGAGTTAAACCTTACAGACCGGTTTTTATTTGATGAAGTTATGGAAGATCCTCAAATTCATCAAGAGGTTCTAAGCCTGATTTTAGGGCGGGAGATTTCCCTTTTACAGGAAAGTAAGACGGAAAAAGAAGGCAGAATTTCACCATTAATCCGCTCCATACGTATGGATTTGTTCGCTATAGACAGCGAAGAACAGGTTTATAATACAGAAATGCAGAAAAAGAGGAAAGATGATTTACCAAAGAGAAGCCGCTATTATCAAGGAATGATGGATACAGGGCTTTTGGAACCGGGAATACCAAGTTATAATCTTTTGAATGACTCTTATTTGATTATGATTATGCCTTTTGATTTATTTGGCTATGAAAAATATCAGTATACCTTTGTGCCTCAATGTCAGGAAGTGCCTCAGTGCAAATTGCAGGATGGAACAGTTCGTATTTTTTTAAATACAAAGGGAAAAAATGATGATGAAGTGCCAAAGGAACTGATAGAATTTCTCCATTATATAGAGAATACCACAGACGAAGTGGCACAACAATCTAAAAGCAAGAAAATTCGGCATATTCATGAACGTGTCTGTGAGGTGAAAAGAAGTGAAGAAATCGGGGTGAAATATATGCAGGCATGGGAAGAAAAATACTATGAAAGAGAAGAAGGCAGAGAAGAAGGAATTAGAGCAAAATTAAAGGAACTTGTTGGAAAGAAGTTGAAAAAAGGGAAAACAGCAGAAGAAATTGCCGATATGTTGGAGGAAGAACCGAAAATTATCGAGGAATTGATAAAGGAAATAGAAAAAGAGCAGGAAGTTACAAAATAAAGGAGTGGAAAAATATGGATTTTAAGATACAGAATAATGAGATTTATTATATAGATGAAAAAGGAGAGAAGGCAGCAGAAGTTACGTTTCCAAATATTGATGCGGATACAGTAGAGATTAATCATACGTTTGTATCTCCATCCCTGCGAGGAACAGGTGTTGCAGGAAAGTTGATGCAGGCAGCAGCAGAGGAGATTTCCAGACAGGGAAAAAAGGCAGTACTTACTTGTTCTTATGCGATAAATTGGTTTGAACGTCATGAGGAATTTCAGTATATCATACAGAAGTAAGGAGTGCGAATAATTAAATTTGAAAATAATATGAAATGTTTATTTTGCACTTTTCCTAAAGATTAAAAAGTGATAGAATTTATAACAATGATAATTTTAGAGAAAAGGATAAAGAGATGAAGGCTGGAAAAACAAAGGAAGAAAGAAAGAAAAAATGGGATAATTTTTGGTATTATTATAAATATCATGTATTGATTGGTGCATTTGTATTGTTTTGTGTTATTACTTTTGTAAAGGATATGCTGGGGAAAGTTTCTTATGATTATAATATGGGATTTTTAGGTGATTATTCTATAACAGAAGAAGATAAAACGAAATTGGAAAAATGGTTTGCTAAAAATGCCAAGGACTTAAATAAAGATGGAGAAGTTCATGTTCAGATTAATGATTATTTTATTCCGTCAGAAGGAGATGAAGGTTATGATCCTCAGATAGTTATGGCAGGTCAGACCAAGTTTAGCGCAGATGTACAAACAGCATCTAGTGCGATTTATTTTATAAGCAAAGCAAGTTATGACAAATTTAAGGAAATGGAAATTTTCCCTGAAGATGAGAGTCAATTAATTGAGGCAAAAGATTGTAAAGCTTTTAAAGAAATGGGAAATCCTGCATCTTTACAGGACATGTATATTACCATGCGTATTTTGCCGGAAGTGGCAGATAATGAAAAAGGGGAAAATGCACAGAGATATTATGAAGAAAGTGAAAAGCTTTTAAAGAAATTTATCGGGGAGTGAGTTAAAACTCACAATATTCCCCGATTAAATTTTTTATATCCTGCATTTGATTGTCGGTAGCAGTAATAGTATGAGCACATTCTGTAAGCTTTTGTGTAATAAGTGCATATTGCTCATTGTTGCCTAAATCTTTTTTGTAGCGGAGTTGATGTTCCAGACTTGCCCAGAAATCCATACCAATCGTGCGGATTTGAATTTCTGCACGAATAGGTGTTTTTCCTTCTGCAAAGAAAACAGGGATTTCAATAATCATGTGATAGCTGCGATAACCGTTGGGTTTTGGATTTTGAATATAGTCTTTAATACGGATAATCGTAATATCATCCTGTTCTGCCAGCAGGTGAGCAACTGCGTAGATGTCATCAATAAAGGAACAAATGACGCGAATTCCTGCAACGTCATTTAACTGTTCACGAATATTTTGTTCAGTAAATTCATATCCCAGACGCTGAAGCTTGTTGTAAATGCTCAGTGGTGTCTTAATGCGACTCTTAATAGAAGAAATTGGGTTTCTCTTATATTTTACAGAGAATTCGTCATCCAGTACTTCCAGTTTGGTGCTGACTTCACGAATTGCACAACGATACATCATCATTAATGAATTGTAATAGTCAGTATTTTTAATAAATCTTTCTGGAAATAAAATGTCGAATTCTTCGGAAGCATCTTTTCTTATGCTGTTCTTAATAGTGTCTTTAGGCATAAAATCACCTCTTTCGTAAATAACGTATTATGTTACAAAGAAAGTATATCGGAAAAACAGTAAAACGTCAATAAAAGTGAAAATAAAGTAGAAATTTCAAAAGAGGTATAGTATAATTAAAAGATACGAAATTTATTCTATGAAAGAAAGGTTTGGTAAATGTTTGGATATGTAACGATTGATAAACCTGAATTAAAGGTGAAAGAGTTTTATCGGTACAAGTCCTATTACTGCGGATTGTGCCGCACCTTGAAGGAAGAATACGGATTTCGAGGCCGTATGACACTTTCGTATGATATGGCATTTTTAGTGTTGTTTTTAACTTCATTATATGAAGTTCCTACAAAGGAATTGCAATCCCATTGTCCGTTACATCCTGTGAAGAAAATTCCTATGCTTCAAAATGAAATATCAGAGTATGGTGCAAAGATGAACATTTTGCTTGTATATTTTAAATGCGAAGATGATTGGAAGGATGATAAAAGTCTGAAAGGAATTGCAGGGATGCACCTTTTCAGAAAGAAAGCAAAAGAACTTTGCAGGGAATATAAAAGACAGGCACAGGTTATTCAAAAACAGCTTAAAGTTTTAGCGTCTTATGAAGAGAAACAGGAAGAAAATCTTGATTTGGTAGCAGGAGCTTTTGGAGCGCTTATGGCAGAACTCTTTGTGTATAAAGAGGATATGTGGGAGAAAGAACTGAGAAATTTCGGGTTTTATCTGGGAAAATTCATTTACATTATGGACGCCTATGATGATTTGGAAGATGATTTAAAAACGGGTTCTTATAACCCTTTAAAAGAAGTAAAACATAATTGTAAAAATGAAGAAGATTATGAAAACACAATATATCAGATATTGGTAATGATGATGGCAGAAGCCACGGGAGCTTTTGAAAAGTTGCCTGTACTTTGGGACTCTGAAATTTTAAGAAATATTTTGTATAGTGGAGTTTGGGCAAAGTATAACAAAAAACAAAAAGAAAAACAGGAGAAGCAGGAAAAAGATGGTAAATAATCCTTATGAAATCTTAGGCGTATCACCAAACGCCTCAAATGATGAGATTAAACGAGCATATCGTGATATGAGTAGAAAGTATCACCCGGATTCTTATGTAGATAATCCGTTATCTGATTTGGCAGAAGAAAAGTTTAAGGAAGTACAGGAAGCTTATGATCAGATTATGAAAGAGAGAGACGGAGGATATCAAAGTGGATACGGCGGTTATCAGAACCAACAGTCTACTTACAATCATAATGCAACAAGTCAGGATGACATGCAGTATCAGGCAGCTTACAATTATATCAATGGTCGTCAATATCAGCAGGCATTGAATGTATTGTCCAGAATCCAAAATCGAAATGCACAGTGGTATTACCTCAGTGCTTGTGCAAATATGGGTATGGGAAATAATGTAAATGCTTTGAATATGGCGCGTCAGGCACAGAGTATGGAACCGGGAAATCCGGAATACAGTAACCTTGTAAACAGACTGCAGTGGAACAGCAATCGTTATCAAGGCGGTGGTTATCCTTATGCAAATGGAGGAGGCAGCACCTGCGGTACAGGAAATGCCTGCTGTGACCTCTGGTGTGCGGACAGTCTTTGTGAATGCATGGGAGGCGATTTGTGTTCATGCATGTAAATGCGAAAAAAATGGCAGTATCAGGCCTTTTAATGGCTCTGGCTGTAATATTTATTATTTTAAGCGGGATTTTAGATTTTAATACATTATTTTTCTTAGCGGCAGCAGCGTTCTTTGTTGGAATTATTATACGCGAATTTGGATTGCGCTATGGAGCAGCTTACTTTATAGGCTGCCTGGTACTGGGAGTTTTGTTAGCGCCACAGAAATTATATTGTATTACTTATGCAATGATGGGAATTTACGTTCTGGGAATTGAATTTTTGTGGTATTATCTCGGAAAACATCCTCAGTGGGCAAAAAGAAAGCTGATTTTTCAAATTGGCAAATTTGTCATTTTTAATATGATGTATTTACCTGTATTGTTTTTGTTCCCAAAACTTCTCTTTGCAGGAGAAATACCGGATACTATGCTTTTTATATTGATAATTGCAGGGCAGATTGCTTTGTTTATTTACGATAAAACTTATGAGTATTTTTTAATTCGTATGTGGGGACAGGTACGAGTAAGAATTTTTGGAAAATAACAGTGGAAAAGGAAGAATGTAAATGACAATACTAGAGATAATTGCGGGACCTGCTATTGGAGCTGTTATAGGTTATTGCACCAACTATATTGCGGTTAAGATGCTATTCCGTCCTTTAAAACCGGTGAAAATCGGAAACAAAACATTGCCTTTTACACCGGGAATTATTCCCAAAGGACAGGGAAGAATGGCGAGAGCTTTAGGTCAGGCAGTAGGAGAGCATCTTCTTACAAAAGAGGATTTTGAAAAGATGCTTTTATCCGAAGATATTAAAAACGCAGTAGTAGATGCCGTGTTACAGAAGATAGAAAAATTAAAAGATACAGAGGCATCTTTAGAGGAATTTCTGTCACAATATACAGGGCAGGAAGAATATGATCTTATGCGTGATAAGTTGGAAGACTACATTACAGAAAAGATTACAGAAGGCGTTGAAAATCTGGATGTTGGAGCAATTATTGTAGAAGAAGGAACAAAAGAAATAAAAGAAAAGTTTAAAGGCGGGATGCTTTCTATGTTCCTGAATGATGATTTAATCCAATCAGTAGCAACACCTATTGGAAATAAGGTAGATGAATATATTAAAGAAAACGGGGAAGAAAAAATAAGACCAGCAGTAGTTGCACAGCTGGCTGCGGCAGAAAATAAATCAGTGGCTCAGTGGGTAGAAATTTTTCCTGTAAGTGATAAAAAATTCCGTCAGATTATAGAAAATATTTATGTGAAATTTGTAAATGAAAAAGCAGAAGAATTGGCAGAAAAGTTTCATGTTGCAGAAATTGTAGAGGAAAAAATTAATGCAATGGATGTTCTGGAGTTGGAAAATTTACTGCTTGGAATTATGAAAAAAGAACTTAACGCAGTGGTCAGTTTAGGGGCTGTGATAGGTTTTATATTGGGACTTTTAAATATTTGGATTTAAGAAAAGCTATTGTATGAACAGAGAAATATTTTTTTCGGATGTGTTCATGCAATAGCTTTTTCTATGGTCGAAAATATATTATAAAAATGGGCAAGGAATATTCTGTATAAAGTATAAAAAGTAAGTCAATGCCAGCATATCTGCACTTCCACCGGGACTGATGTTTTGGGAAACAAAGAAATAATCTAGTTTTGGAAGTATGGAAAGCTGTTCTTCATAAGTAGCATGATTCAGAAATTTTTGTAAATCCTTCTGTATCTTGCAGGCAAGCTGATAATCAGAACGGATAATGAGATTGGTATCTTCTGTGTAGGCAATGTAGTGTAAAAGTGTTATCAGTCCTGCTTGCCACAGAGTAAAGTCCTCTTTTAAAACAGCTTGAAAAAGAGGAAATCCTGTATTGAAAAGATGAGGAAATCCTTCTTTTGCTTCACCTCGAATGCCTGTGATTTTATATTCCAGATAAAGCTTCTCACCATTTGTTTTGGCAGTATTTTGTGTTAAAGTAAGGTAATCATTTAAAAGTGCAGGAAGCATATAACGGCATATCTCTGACAGAGAAGACAGGAAGTTTTCAGAAGAAATATCCCTACTGTTTGTTGAAATATAATAGCCGATAGCACCGCACAAAATTCCGCCGGAAAAGATAATTCCCTTGTGAGTGTTTATTCCTTGCGTAGCGAAAAGCATGGTTTTTTCTGCCTGTTTTCCAATACTTCGAAGCTTTTGAAACAACAGTGGCAAGTCCTTTTTAGAGCAGTCACAAGATAGTCCTTCTTTTACACATTGGCAGAAGTAATCACTGAGACTGTAAGCGCTGTTTATGAAGGTAGAAAGCCCCATATCTTTGTGAGAACCATTATGCAGCCTATCTACTAAACCTGGTTTTAAAGAAGTATTTACCTCATAAAAAAGAGCTTTCTGCATTAATAAACCAATGTGATTAGAAAGTCGAGAAATAAAAAAGTTCTCCATAAGTTCAATCTCTTTTGCAAGAAGTTCTTGTGCACTATGTGTTCTGGAACGTCCGCAAAGAAAGGCAGGATTACCACATAGGAGACAGGTTCTTTCAGGAAAGCCCAGTTCCTGACGTGATAATTTACTGCCGTCAGTGCGTAACACATCAAAGTCAAAAAGACGCCCTAAAGGATGATATTCTTCTTGTTCTAAAAGGTAAGTTTTAATCTCTTCGGGAGGAAGATTTAAAGCAAAAAATCCTTCCCATCCAGTTTCGTTTTTCGCTTCAAATTGTTCCAAAACATCTCCATTTAAAAGTGAAACACCTTTTGAAATAATAGAAGAACCCACTTCATAAGCCCATTTTGTATAAGGGAAAACCTTTACAGGACCGGGAATATTTAGGGTAAAGCTTAAAAGACAAGTTGGTGCTTTCTGTAACATTTTTTGCTGTATTTTTACACGATTTTCTCTTGCATTTAGTATTTCTTCTAGGGAAACACAGTTGCCTGAAGTCCATAGTTCATGTTTCATAATGTTGCTCCTGTAGTGAGAAGTTGATTTCGTAGTTCACTGCCTTTAGGTGAAATAAGAAAATCATAAGTGGTTTTCGGTACAAAATCTTTTAAAAGCAAAAAATCTCCTTCCAGAAACTTTTGACGCACAAAGGTAGCACTAATAACCGTGTTATTTTTTTTGCATCGTGGAATTTCTGTCATGATTATGTCAAAAGAAGGAAGAATTTTTTTCATCTGTTCATTGTAGGTTCTTGTGATTAAGGAGAAGGGTTCTTCTCCTACAAAACGGTGGGTAATGTGAAAAGCTTCTTTGAAATAACTACCAAAAATTTGCAAGTCTAAAACAGCAGCTTTTTCCGTAGCAGTCGCTTTATCCTTTAAGAAATAATCAGGAAAAGTTGCATGGGAAATAAGATAATCAGAACTTCCGTGGACAGATACATTGGATAAATGGGCACATCCCTGTTTTACCAGTTCCAGACGAATATCTGAAGGAAACTCAGAGGAGTCTGTGGATAAGACAAAGACGTGGAGATAATCACAGGATTTTGCTGCTGTTTCTACCAAATATTTATGTCCGTTAGTAAATGGATTTGCATTCATTACAATAGAACCGATGGAGCAATCTGTACAGTCAGGGATATTTTTTGTTTCTTCCTTGAGATATTGGCGGATGCCGTCTTTTCGGTTTTCCATAAGAAGCATATCAGAGGTTTCAGTAATGGAGTAAAATCCCATATCGGAAAACATTTGCTTATACATTGGTTTGGTAAATAGAAATAAGTGAGAAATTCCCTGTTCAAAAGCATTTTTGATCAGTTGTGTAATAATAATCTGTAAACAGCCTTCGCCTTGAAAATCTGGATTTATTGCAATACATTTTAATGTGTTTTCGTGGCGTGAACCACAGCCGGCCAATTTTCCGGAAGCTGTTTTTAAGAATACCGAATATTGAATTTGGGAGTCATAAGTTAAATCAAATCCTTTTAAAAAATCTTTCATTTGTTCTAATTTTCGTGAATGAAAGGGAAAACCTTCTTCTAAATAAAATTGTTCCGTAGCCATAATGAGCTCCTTTCTGAAACATATTATGAATATTCTAACATGAAAAATGTAATAGGGGTAGTTTATTGACGAAGAAAATAATTTTTGCTAGTATGAAAATAAAAAAGAATAGGGGAAAAAGCATGAGCAATAAAATGATATTGAAAAAAGCAGAAGATTTTGTAACTTCAAAATGGTCTGGAGGAAGCACAACAGAGCTTTATATTTATCCACCTCAGGCAGTATATCGAGAAGGGAATTTTAAATGTCGTATTAGCAGTGCTACAGTAGAGGTTGAAAAATCGGATTTTACTTCCTTACCAGGGGTGAAACGATATTTAAGTATTTTTTCCGGAGAATTGAAAATGGTACATGGAGGGGAGAAAGAAGTCATTTTGAAACCTTATGAGGTAGATTGTTTTGATGGAGGAGACTCTACCGTTAGTTATGGGAAAGTGGTGGATTTTAATCTCATGTTGAAAAACGGTGCAGATGGAGAGATGCAGGCAAAAGAATTGAAAGGAGAGGAAGCGTTGATTTTAGAGCCGAAAGAAGGGGAAAATCTTTTGGCGGTTTATGTGAAAACAGGCTGTGTTCAGATAGAAGAAAAGATTGTAGAAGCAGGAGAACTTTTTATCTGTGAGGAATGGGAAGATAAAGTAAAGGTTCTGGGAAAGGATACGGAAGAAAGCGGAATAGGGATTTGCAGAGTTAGAATTTAATAAAAAATCAGGGGCGCCAGTAGAAACTGGTGCCTTTCTTTAGTGCATTTTTACTTTACCATACCAGAATGAAAGGTGTAAATTCGTTAAAATATCTAAAAAAAATCTAAAACGTCAAGAGAATAAGTGAAAAATAGACGTTTTTTAGACTGTAATAGTGATACAATCGTAAAAAAAGCAAAGGAGAGATGCGAAATGAACAATGCAGAGATCGGAAATGCAATGGTAATTAAATTAGACGCGGTATTACCGGAGTATCCAACATTTAAAGAAGGTGTCAGAAGAGCTCCGAAAAGAGAATTGACATTAAATAAAAGAGAAATCAAATTGGCAGTAGCCAATGCCTTGAGATATGTACCTGAAGAACTGCATGAACAGTTGGCACCGGAATTCCTGGACGAATTATTAACACATGGACGTATCTATGGATATCGTTTTATGCCAAAAGAAAGAATTTATGGAAAACCAATCGATGAGTATAAAGGTGAATGTGTAGAAGGTAAAGCTTTCCAGGTTATGATTGATAATAACTTGGATCATGAAGTTGCTCTTTATCCTTACGAACTGGTTACATACGGTGAAACTGGACAGGTTTGTCAGAACTGGATGCAGTATCAGCTGATTAAAAAATATCTTGAAAAACTGACACATCATCACACATTAGTTATGATGAGCGGTCATCCAATGGGTCTTTTCAAATCTCATGAAACAAGTCCAAGAGTTATTGTGACAAATGGTCTTATGATTGGTATGTTTGATAATCCAGAAGATTGGGCAAAAGCAACAGCTATGGGATGCTCTTCTTATGGACAGATGACAGCCGGCGGATGGATGTATATCGGACCACAGGGTATTGTACATGGTACATTTAATACAATTCTTAATGCTGGACGTAAATTCTTAGGAGTTCCTCAGGACGGAGATTTAGCAGGACACTTATTCGTAACAAGTGGTCTTGGCGGTATGAGTGGCGCTCAGCCAAAAGCTATTGAAATCGCAGGCGGTGTAGGTATTGTTGCTGAAGTTGACTACTCCAGAATTAAAACAAGACATGATCAGGGTTGGGTAAGTCTGGTAATTGACGATGCTGCTGAAGCATTTAAAGTTGCTCAGGAATACATGGATAAGAAAGAAACAATTTCCATTGCATACCACGGAAATATTGTAGATTTACTTCAGTATGCAGTAGATCATGATGTGAAAATTGAATTACTGTCTGACCAGACATCTTGTCACGTTCCTTATGACGGTGGTTACTGTCCACAGGGATTAACTTTTGAAGAGAGAACAGAAATGTTAGCTAATGATAAAGAAAAATTCTGTGAACTGGTAGACCAGTCCTTGATTAAACATTACCACTTAATTAAGACTTTAGTAGAAAGAGGCGCATACTTCTTTGACTATGGTAATGCATTTATGAAAGCTGTATTTGATGCAGGTGCAAAAGATATTGCTAAGAACGGTGAAGATACAAGTGAAGGATTTATCTTCCCATCTTATGTAGAAGATATTTTAGGACCAG
>CAJKQE010000066.1 GCA_905201915.1 uncultured Lachnospiraceae bacterium | reverse complement strand
TCACGCACGATAGCACGTCCCATAGCAACACGCTGTCTCTGACCACCAGAAAGAGCTTTTGGTTTACGGTCTAATAATTTTTCAAGGTCAAGAATTTTAGCTGCTTCTTTAACCATTTTATCAATCTGATCTTTTGGAACTTTTCTTAATTTAAGACCAAAAGCCATATTATCATAAACTGTCATGTGTGGATACAGAGCGTAGTTCTGGAATACCATTGCGATATCTCTGTCTTTTGGTTCTACATCATTTACAACTTTATCGCCGATTTTTAATGTACCGCCTGAAATTTCTTCCAGACCTGCAATCATACGAAGTGTTGTAGATTTACCACAACCTGAAGGACCTACAAAGATGATAAATTCTTTATCTGCGATTTCAAGGTTAAAATCTTTTACTGCTTCAAATCCGTTTGGATAAGTTTTGTTAATATGCTGTAATGATAAACTTGCCATTTCTCATTTTCCTCCTAGACAATATGTAAATATCTGTGTTTTGCTTTTTGAACTGTGTTTAGTATACAGCTATCTTTGCTTTTTTTCCATTGTTTAAATGCCCAAATATTTTTCCAAGTCTTTGTAAGCCTAGACAATGGCATTGACATTACTGTCATTTTGACATATTTTTCATGATTACATAAGCAATCTGCACAATTCAATCTTTTATCCTCTTTACACAATCCCTTCTCTTACTTATAATAATGGCTATATAAAACAAGACCAGAAAGGATAACCTTATGTTTCGATTAATGGGAAGCATTTATAAAGATACACATATATTAAAAAGTACTGTAATATGCGATGATACCAAAGACAGCCGCACACAAAAAGTATTTCACGCTCTGGACAATATCTGTCATAAATTTGATTTGCCATCTCCAATATGGCTGGATGCCAACATCAAGGATTTTCAGAGATTTTCTAAAGTGCGCTTTTCTCAAGATAATTTTATTGAAATTCTAGATTTCGATTATTTTGAAATTCAGATTATTGAAGAAGACTAATATACTTTTATGACGCGTCCCAAATTGTGGATCAGGATTATGATAGCAAAAGATGCCCAGCAATCCGCCAGGCATCTTTTACTCTTCATATTGTTATAATCTTTCTAATAATTCTTTTCTTCTTTCTTCATATCCCGGTTTTCCCAAGAGCGCAAACATATTCTTTTTATAGCTTTCTACACCCGGTTGGTCAAATGGATTTACTCCTGTCAAGTAACCGCTAATACCGCAGGCAAACTCAAAGAAATAGAAGAGCTGTCCTAAATAGAACTCATTCTGCTGTGGAATTTTCACCATAAGATTTGGTGTATTTCCGTCTGTATGTGCAAGAATTGTTCCGTTCATAGCACTTTTATTAACAAAATCCATGCCTTTTCCCGCCAGATAGTTTAAGCCGTCCAAATCGCTTTCTGCTTCTTTGATAATCACGTCTTCTTTTGGTTCTGCGATTTCAAGAACTGTTTCAAACATAATTCTGGAGCCGTCCTGAATAAACTGTCCCAGAGAATGTAAATCAGTAGTAAAGTCTACGGATGCAGGGTAAATACCTTTCTGGTCCTTTCCTTCACTTTCTCCGTATAACTGCTTCCACCATTCAGCAACATAATGCAATGTTGGTTCATAATTTGCAAGGATTTCTACTGCTTTTCCTTTTCTATGAAGGATATTACGAACCGCTGCATATTTTAAAGCGTCATTTTCTGTATAAGGAGTATTTAATGCTAATTCTCTTCCTGAGGCAGCACCTTCCATAAGTGCATCAATAGAAACACCACTTACTGCAATCGGTAAAAGACCTACTGCTGTCAGTACAGAAAAACGACCTCCTACATCATCAGGAACTACAAATGTTTCATATCCTTCTTCTGTTGCAAGAATTTTAAGCGCTCCTCTTTCTTTATCTGTAGTTGCATAAATTCTCTTTGCTGCTTCTTCTTTTCCATATTTTTCTTCAATCATTTCTTTAAAGATACGGAAAGCAATTGCCGGCTCTGTAGTTGTTCCTGATTTTGAAATAACGTTAATAGAAAAATCTCTATCGCCAATTACGTCAACCAATCCTTTTACATAAGCTCCACTGATATTATTTCCTACATAATAAATTTCAGGTGTTTTTCTATCCTCTTTTCTCAGATTGTTGTAAAATGGGTGTCCTAAAAAGTCAATTGCCGCTCTGGCTCCTAAATAAGAACCTCCAATACCGATTACAAGAAGTACATCTGAATCATTTTTAATTTTGTCCGCAGCTTTTTTAATTCTATCAAATTCTTCTTTATCATAATTAACAGGAAGATCAATCCATCCAAGGAAATCATTTCCCAATCCTGTTCTGGACACGAGAACCTCTTTCGCTGTCTCTACCATTTTTTCCATTGCTGCTACTTCTTCTTCACGAACAACATTTACTGCTTTTGAATAGTCAAATGTAATTTTATTTTCCATTTCTATTTTCTCCTTTGACTTTTATTTGCATTAATACCTCTTTAGTTTAGCAAATCCATCTTATTTTATCAAGTTCATCTCTAACCAATTTCACAAAATTTTACAATAGATTTTCTGTTTCTTTTATTATAATTCCCAATCTTTTCGCCAGACTAACTGCCTGTGCCAGATTCACTTTTACTCCTTTTAGTTCCTCCATAGTATCAGAAACAATGATTTCTTCTATGTCACATGTGGCGAAATCTATGTCTTTCAAAGAAGTTTTAAAAAAACTTGCTTTACGAAAACATACGTTATCTACCCAGAAATTTACAAATCGGCATTTACTAAATCCTGCTTCGGTAAAATCTGTATCTTGAATTTTTACAAAGCCAATATGAGCTGCATCAAATCCCGTTTCCATAAAGTTGCACTCTAAAAATGTAACATGATTTATCCTGCTGCCGTAAAAATCAGCACCCACTGCTTTACATTTTTGAAAAGAACAACACTTAAAGTAAGCATCGCTAAAATTTGAATTTGAAAAATCACACTCCACAAATCGAACATTTGTAAAAGAAGTTTCAGAAAAGTCACATCCTGTAAATCTACACCCTCGAAATACAGTCTGTTTAATTTCTAAATGCCCGGCATGAATTTTTGTCAAAAAAATATTTTCGAATAACCGGTTTATAATCTCATATTCCTGCTCTGCACTTTCTTCCAAGATGTTTTTTGCATCTTTCACAAATGCTAATTCTTTCGGTATGACAGGTGCTTTCAATTCCTTTTTGCTCATTGCTTTTCTTGTCCTAATACTGCCGGACATCCTTTCTTTTTATTTTTTCCTTTGTTCTTGTTGATGCAAATACTTTTCTCTGGTAGCAAGTCCACCACGAATATGACGTTCTGATTTATTTACATCAAGTACTTTTCTTGCACTATATGCTAAAGCGGGGTTAAGTTGCTGTAATCGCTCGGTTACATCTTTATGTTTGGTCATTACTATTTAGAGCTGTTTTATTTTCACATTCGTCTTCCACTAAAATGCTTTCATTTAATCCCAAATCTCCCAATAATCGAAGGTAAATATCCACATTTCCATCTTTGTCTACTTCTATTTTCTTAATCAGTCTCTTTAACTGTACGTTTGTCATCTCATGAACATCTGTAATATCCTCAATCTGCTTAAAGGTATCATTTAAGATTTTTTCCATCTGATCTCCTTTTGTCAAATTGCTGGATACCATTTTCAATTCATTTTCCAGACGATCCAGTTCTTGACGAGTACCACCCAACTTATCATTCAATTCTTCTCTGGAAATCAAATCATCGGTATACATGTCCATATATTTCTGTCGCATTCTCTGTAATCTGGCAATCTGCAAATTCAATTCCTTCTCGTACTCTGCATTTTCATCTTTTGCTTTGTACACTCTTTGGAATTCTTTCACAACATAGTCAATTACTTTATTTTTTTGCTGAAGAACCCGATTAAAATATTCCTGTAAAACCTGAATTAATTCTTCTTCATCTACAGCTGTTTTATTTGGACAACTATCTGCTCCTTTTCCATTTCTTCCGGAACACACCCAACGCACATACGTATTTTTGTAAGTACGAACTGTCCTTCGGAAGGACCAGCCACATTCTTTACATTTAATCAATGTAGAAAACAGATACTTGTTGCTTTGTCGCTCATGATTCAGATTGAACGCATCGTTCCTTCCACGAAGAATTTCCTGTGCTTTTTCAAATACCTCCTCTTCAATAATGCGAAGCTCCGGACGTTCCACAACAAGCCATTCCGTCTCATCCTTCTCTCTTCTCTGACCAGTCAGAAAATCACTGATTTCCTGCTTTCCATTGATAATCTTTCCCGTATAAATCTCATTGGTCAAAATCCGGCAGATGGCATTCTGGCTCCATTTGCAATTTCGCTTTGTTCGATACCCTTTTTCATTCAGCATATTAGAAATCTTGGCAGCACCGTAACCTTCTTCTGTGTACCACTTGTAAATTTGTTTGACAACCTTAGATTCTTCTTTGTTAATCTCAAGGTTAAAATAATCCCCGATCGTTTTATCATAACCGTACACAATATTCGGAACTCGTCCCTTTTCTGCATTCAGTTTCTTTCCAAATTTCACTCGCTTAGATGTATTAGCGCTTTCTTCCTGAGCCAACGCACCAAAAATAGTAAGAACAAACTCACTGTTTCCCATGCTCGTCATATTCGCTGTAAGGAACTGGGTTTCAATTCCCAACGCTTTCAATTTACGAACATTCTGTAAAAGATCTACGGTATTTCTGGCAAAGCGAGAAATATCCTTTACAACAACCATGTCAAACATTCCCTTTTCTGCATCTGCCATCATACGAAGAAATTCTTTTCGATTTTTTATTTTAGTTCCCGAAATACCTTCATCTGCATATAATTTCACTAAAACATCCCCGGTACGCTGCGTATATTCGGAGAAAAATTCCTTTTGAGCTTCTAAACTGTTGAGCTGGTCGGCTTTATCTGTGGAAACACGGCAATAGGCTGCTATCTTCATAGTGTTACCTCTCTGTATCAAATTTATTTTCTGTTACATCTATATTATATATCAAAATAAAGATTCGTAAACAGAAAAAGAGAAAATTATTGAAATTAATCCCATCTCAAACTACTCTACTTTTATTTATCTTTTAATCTCTTGAGCGAACCGCAATCGGAAGGAATATAAATAAATACTGCCGTTTTCTCAATGAAAAATTAAAGAAGTTTGAGGGAAAAACAACGAAAAAAACAGCTTGATCAAAAGTGTGGCTGTAAAAATCCAGACAAGGGATTTTTGCGGCCAAAAATAAATTTCATCTTTCATAGAAAAAAGGATCCTACGCAAGGTGGAAGGCTAACAAGCCTTGTCCTTGCAGGGATCCTTTCAATTGCTACTGAGGATGCCGAAATGTGATATTAACCGACAGCCCCCTTCTGCTTTACTTTATTCTATATCTTTTTGTAATCCGTTCATTCGACAACCTCTATCTGGCACGCTTTCATGACCTTCAGTGCAGTCTCATGACTTTCCGGTGTTACCCCTGCGTATCTCGTTTAAATACGAGCTACACCGGTTCTCTTTGCTGCCTCAGCAACCGCTTTGGCTACCGCTGGTCCTACTCGCTTATCAAATGCCTTCGGAATAATATACTCCGGAGAAAGTTCCTCATCTGTGATCAGATTTGCAAGTGCTTCAGACGCTGCCAATTTCATTTCGTCATTGATTTCTTTTGCTCTCACATCAAATGCACCACGGAAGATTCCCGGGAAAGCAAGTACGTTGTTGATCTGGTTCGGGAAATCACTTCTTCCTGTGGAAACAACTTTTGCTCCGCCTGCCTTTGCATCATCCGGGAAAATCTCCGGAGTCGGGTTCGCACATGCAAAAACAACTGCATCTTTGTTCATGGTCTTAACCATCTCTGTTGTAACAGCACCCGGTGCTGAAACACCGATAAATACATCAGCGCCAACCAGCATCTCTGCAAGAGAACCGGATTTTTTAGCCAGGTTAGTAACTTTAGCCATTTCTTCTTTGATCGGATTCATGCCTTCCGGGCGTCCCTCGTAGATTGCACCCTTTCTGTCGCAGAGAGTGATATCTTTGAATCCTGCTGTCAGAAGGAGACGTGCAATAGAAATTGCAGCAGCTCCTGCTCCGTTCATAACGATACGAACATCTTCTTTTTTCTTTCCTACAACCTTCAGTGCGTTGGTCAGACCGGCAAGAGTGATAATCGCTGTACCATGCTGATCGTCGTGGAAAATCGGGATATCACATTTTTCTTTTAATTTCTTCTCAATTTCAAAACATCTCGGTGCTGAAATATCTTCCAGATTTACTCCGCCAAAAGAACCGGAGATCAGATAAATTGTATTAACGATCTCATCTACATCATTGCTCTTGATACAAAGAGGGAATGCATCTACATCGCCAAATGCCTTGAAAAGTACACATTTTCCTTCCATTACCGGCATTCCGGCCTCTGGTCCGATATTTCCAAGTCCAAGAACAGCTGAACCGTCAGTTACTACCAGACACATGTTCCATCTTCTGGTAAGATCATAAGATTTATCCACATCCTTCTGGATTTCGAGACAAGGCTGTGCAACACCTGGTGTATAGGCAAGTGACAGATCATCCTTATTTTCTACAGGTACTCTTGTTACAACTTCAAGCTTACCTTTCCATTCTCCATGCAGTCTTAAAGATTCTTTTGCATAATCCATTTCTATTGTCCTCCCTGGTATCTTAAATTTTGCGAAACCGTATCATTCGACTCTTCTATTGTTGCTGTTCACTCCGTTCACAGCAATCTTCTAATCTATTAATAATTACCGGTAAAGAATTTGCTTTCTTTTGGAAGCTCATATCCATCAAAATATTTATTAAAGTCAAGTCCGAGATATCCACACAGATTAGCAAGTTCGACCATCGTATTATCGTTTACAGGTAATCCATGCTCTCTTCTATCTTTTTCTGCCAAAACTTCTTTTTCACCATGTGTATAAATACGATCTTTGCCTTCTGCCTTCGGACTTTCTCTCAAAGCTTCCAGGTATTCTGAAAAGTGTCTGCGGATTGCTTGAGGATCACCAAATGCAGCCGGATCGATTGCCATAAATCCATGACAGATTCCTGTTTTATCCGGGAATGTGCAGCAATGATCCGAAGTAACACCCATAGAAAGAATGGAACTGAATAGTTCACACAGCATACCATATCCATATCCCTTGTGGCTTCCTGTAACCTCTTCATTTCCACCAAGGGGCATGATTCCACCGCCCTTCTTTGCAACAATATTGGAAAGGACATCCGGTGCATCTGTACTTGCATGACCATCTTTGTCCAGGGCCCATCCATCCGGAAGTGGTTTCTCCATTTTATTGTACATTTCGAGTTTTCCTCTTGTAACTACCGTGGTAGAACAGTCAAAGAAAAACGGGTACGGGTCTGCCGGCATAGCTACTGCGATTGGGTTTGATCCAAGCATGGCTTTTTTGCCAAACGTAGGAACCATAATAGCCTCTGAATTTGTACAGGCCATTCCCAGAAGTCCCTCATCGCATGCCATCTTTGCATAATATCCAGCGATACCGAAATGATTAGACTCACGGACAGTTACAATTCCAACTCCGGTCTTTTTGGCTTTTTCGATTGCTTTTTTCATTGCATAAACGGAAATAAGCTGTCCCATTCCATTATGACCATCAATCACTGCAGATATCGGTGTTTCAAATACAATTTCAGGCTTTGCCTGCGGATGGATCGTTCCCTTTTCGATTCCCTTATGATAACGCACCATTCTCTGCATGCCATGACTTTCTATTCCATAAAGGTCAGCCGTAAGAAGCACATCCTTGATCTGATTGCTTTCTTCCTCTGTAAAACCAAACGCCTTGAATACGTCTCCGCAAAAATGATTCAGTGTCTCATGTGACCATTTCACATATCCCATTGTTTCGTCCCTCCTTCTGGTGTTGCCGGTTTTATTTATTGGCATTACCAATTCACATTTTAATTATACCGCCGGTATTACCAAAATGCAATAGAGGTCATATCAATTTTTCCTGTAAAAATGCCCAAAATTTCTCAGGATTTTTTTTGCATTTCTTCCATATAACGTTCAATCGTATCCATATGTTCGGACATACATCGTTCCGCCTGTTCTGCATCTCCGTTGATGATTGCCTTAACAAGCCGATGATGCTGGTCATCAACCTCTCTGACAGAATTATTCTTTTTCATAATGTAGTCTCTCGTCCCGGAAACAATATTCTCAGTAAGCTGATCTGCTGCTGCAAGGACACTGTAAACCATCGGGTTATCTGCGATCTTTGCAATCTTCTTGTGAAGTTCGCGATCCAGTTCACCCCGTATCTTTTCATCTTCTGCGGCGTCCAGCCGTGCAAGAATCACCCATAATTCTGCTGCATCCAGCGGTGTGCACTTTCGTGCCGCAAGAATTGCCGCTTCTCGCTCCAGTGCCGCACGGAACTGCTGATTCTGGCGCAGATATCCATTATTTAATTTAAAAAGTATGGATAAAGGTTCGATTAGCCAGGTATCCAGGTCCTCCGTAATATAATTTCCGCCTCCCGGCACCGGCTTGACTATTCCCAGCAGTTCCAGTGCTCTCAAAGCTTCTCTGACTGCCGGTCTGGATACTCCCATGATCTCCGCCATTGTCCGCTCCGCCGGAAGGGCATCGCCCGCTTTGAGACTGCCATTCTGAATGTTCTCTATAATCTGATTTAAAATCCCGTTGAAAGCCCGTTCATCTCTAATTTCTTTAAACATGCTCCATTCCTCCACATCCCATTTCCGTCCGTGTATTCTTACAGGCGGTATCATTTTTTCACCGTCTTTCCCATACATTTTATTTTGGGTACAACTGTACAGTACGACAGATATTTCTTATAATATAGCATTCCTGACAGTTTACAGCAAGTGGAATGGATTTTGACCAAGTTGCTGTGAACGGAGCGAACAGCAATCACAGGATTCCTTAAGGAATATATGCATCTTTAACAGCGTTAAATAATTTCTGCAATTATGCTAATATTTTTATAAGCCAATCACATTAAGAAGGGACCACTCACCGGAACTGGATTGTAATCTGTCAGTCCAACGAATTGCAGAATCCATTTCTTCTCTATAATCTAAAAAATACTCGGGAAAATGCCGAACAATATCATACTCATTTCCAAACATAAGCATTCCTGCCGCTGTCGGATGTATCTGTCCATCTTCTTCTGAAACAGCCGCAGCTCCGATACTTCTTAAATACTCAGGATCACCCAATCGTTCAAAAGGATGGCCTTCTTTCAAAGTTCTATGACTGTTACGATATCCATGAATCGTATCATAATTCAAATCTTCCATAGGAACCTTGTCCAAAATCTCCATGTCCATCGTTCTCTCTGTTTGATCGCGAAGCATTGCTTTTACTTGCAATCTGGTACAATGGTAATCTCCCTCATAATTTCTACGGAACGTTCCGTTAAAAATATCATTATTAATATAAACCGACTTTTGCTCCCTCTTCGCCATAGGAACATATATTACCATGATGACATCTTTCCTTTCACCTATTGTATAGGTCTCGATATCATCATCCGTTAGTAAATTGAGGTTTACTTTCTTCGGGTTATTAATCGTATCCCAAAAATCTTTACACAATTTCGATTCATTTTGCAATCCGGTTGTTTGCCAGCTCCCATCTTTTTCCTCTTTAATCCCTAGAATAATAACACCGCCATAACAGTTTGCAAAAGAAGAATATGTGTCCTATAACGAGATCGGCAATCCTCCATTCGCTTTCTTTACTTCTCTTCTGTTATCTTCTCTATATTTATCGAACTGTGAAATATCAAATTCTTTTCTCATAATAAACAAGGTCTCCCTTCAAAATCGCAACTTCTTATTCATCAGTTTACCCTTTTTCTATCAAGAACACAAGTAAACCTGTACTCCCAAACCTTTTATTTTTCCTCATGCTTGTCCTCTTCCATATTCCTTTCAGCTACCTCCTGCATAACTCGGTCAACTTTCTTCGCATTCACCTCAATAAATACTTTTAATATGTAATCGGCAGTCACCTCCGCAGTATTCGGATTGTGAAAACGATAATTCAATTTTTGTTTCTTCATAGAGGTGCTCCCACCTCCCTTTTCTCTTTGTCCATTACTATGAAAATACCTACTGAAATAGTCCTATACTTCACTTCATTTTTTAAGTATTTTGAATCTCCCTCTATATAACGAAAGGAAAATGAACTCTTTTACAGGGTTGAATTCCATATTTCTTTTATTTTTTTGCAGAGCAAGATCCACCTATGTTTAACATTATCGATTTTCTCTCCATGTCATCTCATGAGTTTCTTTTTGACGGGGACACCCCATACCCATAAAAATATCTTAAGTTCACCAAAATGTCACAGTAGCTCTTCGTGTAAATTTGTCATTTGAAGGAAAAAACAGACATACGATTTTATCTCTGAAATCATATAGCGGCATTTATCCAAAATATAATTTTTGTTGCGAAGCCAATTAGCAGGTATGGGAATGCTCTCCATCAAGGGCATACTCCGAATAAGAATATGCGAGAAATTGCGATATGGTAATACGGGGTGGATCTTGCTCTGTAAAAAGTATTCTAAAACATTCTATAGTTTGCATTATGAGAAGTTCGCCGATGGAAGTGTGAAATGTATTGAGGAGGAGATACCATTTGAGCTGCCGAAGGGGTGGGCGTGGACAAGACTTTCTGCCATAACAATTAATCGTGATAGCGAGCGAAAACCCATATCGTCATCTCAACGAACGGATGTTGCTAAAATCTATGATTATTATGGAGCTTCAGGCAAGATTGATAAAATTGATAAATACATTTTCGATGAACGACTTTTGCTTATAGGTGAAGATGGAGCGAATCTTGTGACACGTAGCAAACCGATTG
The DNA here is from genome assembly GCA_905201915.1 of uncultured Lachnospiraceae bacterium. Lineage (GTDB taxonomy): Bacteria > Bacillota > Clostridia > Lachnospirales > Lachnospiraceae > Blautia. The sequence goes on along the minus strand of CAJKQE010000066.1, from coordinate 1,365 downwards.
CCTTTTTTGCCGAAGGACAATATTGGGTAAACAATCATGCTCATTGCATCGATGCTACTGACAAATTTATTTTGGAATATCTTTGTTTTTATATCAATGCAATTAGTTTGGAAAAATATGTAACTGGCTCTGCTCAACCTAAAATGACGCAGGATAATATGAATTCTATTCTTATTCCGTTACCGCCATATAGTGAGCAAAAACGTATGAGTCAACGCCTTAATGAAGTGATGTATACGGTTGATAATATTGAAATCGGGAAAGCAGCTATTAGGGAACTTGCTTCGAAGGCAAAATCCAAAATCCTTGACCTTGCCATTCGAGGACAGCTTGTGCCACAAAATCCAGATGATGAACCTGCTTCTGTTCTGTTGGAGCGTATCAGGGCAAGCTTTCCTTTGCTTTCCGCTAATTCTGCCTGCCACTTTGCCATATATTTTTCAATATCCTCTATACTGAGTTTTTCTGTCCTATTAAACAAAATATCCCATTGATCAGGATAAGCGTTCCAATTTCCATCTACAAATGCACTGTTTCCATTTTTAAGCGCCTGTCCCTGCAATGGCAGTGCAATCAGATTGCCATTCACTATCCACGTTGGCAAAATCTGTTGCTTCTGCACCTTTTTCATGATTATCAAAATCAAACACGATAAATCTGCATGTCCCATCCGACAACAACGGATATATACCGATTACATCCGAACCATCTTCTTTATATCCCAGCAGATGTCCAACGATTTTCTTCACGTCCAGTTTTGTCCATTTTTTATTTTCACACTCATCGCAGAATATCTTTTCTCCACGCTGTTTCGGACAAAGTTTAACATCCCATCTATTATCACATTGTGGAAAATAGCCGCCATTCTTACCGCGCCTGGCATAAACATCCTCTCTTCCCCAAAACATAGAAAAGAAGCGTATCGCCATCTTCTCTGTAATAAACGTAGGATGTACAATACGCGCTCCTTGGTCGAGATCATACTCTTCTGCATTTTCTATCGTCTCTTCAAAAGGATTGATCTCATCATATGGAATATTTTCTTTTTTCAATTTGTCTTTTAAAATCCTATTTTCATATTCAAGTAATCGAACAATGCTCCTCAAAGCTTCCGCATCATAAGCTTCTATATTCATACCGCCACCTGCAATTCTCAACACACAAGTACCATTCGGATATACTTTGTCGCCTTATCATCCAGTCTCGTTTCCGTATTCTGATTAAAAATATGTCATAAACCTTATATTTCCGCTTGAACAATACGCCCAAAATTTATCTCATCTTTAAAAAGATCATATACGTATCTTGAACTTTCCATATATAAACCGGTTTCTTTATCCTGAAGTTTTTCAAAGACTTTTGAGT
>CAJKQE010000065.1 GCA_905201915.1 uncultured Lachnospiraceae bacterium | reverse complement strand
ATTACAGCCCATAGAGGAGGTGCATGGAAAGCACCGGAAAATACGATTAGCGCCTTGCAGTATACCATAGACAGTGGTGCGGATTATGCAGAAGTTGATGTGCAGGAAACAAAGGATGGAGAACTGATTCTTTTACATGATGACTCTTTTAAAAGGACTGCCGGAGTAAAGAAAAATGTTTGGGATATGACTTTAAAACAGGTGGAAAAGCTGGATGTGGGTGCCAGTTTTCATAAGAAATTCAGAGGAGAGAAAATACCGGAGTTTACAGAGGTTTTGAAATTTTGCAAAGGAAGACTGGACTTAAATATAGAGATTAAGTATAATGGTAAGAATAAGGGAATTGTAAATAAGGTTGTTCGAGAGATTAAAGAAAATCATTTTGAAGAATACTGTGTGGTGACTTCTATGAATTATCAATTCCTGAAACAAATTAAAAAAATAGCCCCTGAAATTCGAACCGGTTATATTATGACTATGACTTACGGTGGTGTACAGGGAATGGAGGCGGCTGATTTTTTTAGTGTAAAACATACTTATGTAGATGAAAAATTTGTTACCCAGGCGCATGCCCTTGGTAAAGAAGTGCATGTATGGACGGTAAATTATAAAGGGGATGCAAAACGTATGTTGGATATTGGGGCAGATAATATTATTACAGATGATCCGATTATGGTGCGTAAGGTGCAGAACCGGGAGAGCGGCAGCAGCACAGGATATATGGAATTGCTGAAGTATGCTTTTCGTTTTTAGTGGGAGGAAATAAATGGCAGGGAGAAAAAAGAAGAAACATTCTGCACAGTCCGGATATTACGACTTTAATCTGGTAGCAGTAGTAATTCTGCTGATTTGCTTCGGATTAGTTATGTTGTACAGTACCAGTGCTTATACGGCACAGGTAAAATTCGGAAATGATATGAACTTTTTTACAAAACAGACGATTATTAGTATTGTAAGTATTTTGGCAGCTTTATTTTTATCAAAATTTGATTATCATTTACTTTACTATGTAAGTAAGTTGATTTATTGGATATCCATTATTTTGATGGCAATGGTAAAATTTACACCTTTAGGTGTAGAGGTAAACGGTGCAAGAAGATGGTTGCGTTTTGGAATACAGGCATTGCAGTTTCAGCCGGCAGAGGTGGCTAAGATTGCGGCAATTACTTTTATTCCGTGTCTGATTATGAAAATGGGACGTAAGATTGCTACAAGGCAGGGATTTTTGAAATTGATGGCTTATGGACTGGGACTGGCAGTAGCAGCTTTTTACTTTACAGAAAATTTAAGTACGGCTATGATTATTGCCGGTATTACGGTAATTATGATTTTTATTGCTCATCCTAATAAACGGCTGTTTTTAATGTGGGGAGGAATTTTGACAGTTCTGGTAATTTTGGCGCGGATTATGCTCCAAATCACCTTGGGAGAGATGACACTGGATATGGATAATGTAGAAAACTTTCGTCTTGCCAGAGTTCTTGTATGGTTAAATCCTGAGAAATATTCTTCCAAAGGTGGATATCAGATTATGCAGGCTCTTTATGCTATTGGAAGCGGCGGATTTTTCGGAAAAGGATTGGGAAACAGTGTACAGAAGTTGGGCCCTGTACCGGAAGCTCAGAACGATATGATTTTTTCCATTATTTGTGAAGAACTGGGTGTATTTGGAGGCATGGTGGTTTTACTTTTGTTCGGCTATATGTTGTACCGTCTGTTTTTTATCGCCCAGAACGCACCGGATTTTTATGGTTCTTTGATGGTCAGCGGTATTTTAATTCATATTGCTTTACAGGTGATTTTGAACATTTGTGTTGTGCTCAACTGGATACCTACAACAGGTATTACTCTTCCGTTTTTCAGTTACGGAGGAACGTCTATTATGTTCTTAATGGCTGAGATGGGAATTGCCCTCAGTGTATCAAGGAAGATAAAATTTGATAAATAAGGGTTGACAAATAAAGGGAAAGAATATATACTTTGAACATCAAAGTATTGAAAAGAAAGAAATCCCGTTATGGGGAATTTAATAAGTATTTAAAAGGAGAATGAAGGTTATGTTAGAAAAAATGAGAGAAATTATTGCAGAGCAGTTAAATTGTGAGGCAGAAAGCATTCAGCTTGAAACTTCTTTTAAGGAAGATTTAGGTGCAGATTCTCTGGATTTATTTGAATTGGTTATGGCTTTGGAAGATGAATATTCTGTAGATATTCCATCTGAGGAGTTACAGGAATTAACAACAGTGGGTGCTGTTATTGACTACTTAAAAACAAAAGGCGTAGAAGAATAAGAATATACATGAGAGTGTTGTTCATGATTTGCATGAAATGCAATACTCTCATTTTTTTAAACAAATAGTTTGAAATACAAAATATTTTATATGCAAAGGAGATAAACCATGGGAAAGCTGGCATTTATATTTCCGGGGCAAGGAGCGCAATATGTGGGAATGGGAAAAGATTTTTATGAAGAATTTCCTGTTTGCAGACAGATTATAGAAAAAGCAGCAGAAATTTCCGAACTGGATTTAGAACAAATTTGTTTTGAAGAAAATGAGAAAATCGCAATTACAGAATATACACAGATTGCCATGATAGCAGTGGAAGCGGCAATTTTAAAGGTATTAGAGGAGAGAGGATTTTATCCTGATATGACAGCTGGTTTAAGTCTTGGGGAATATGGAGCAGTGCTGGCATCAGGAGCAATGTCTTTGGAGGATATCTTTTATACTGTACGAAAACGAGGTATCTATATGCAGGAAGCAGTGCCAAAAGGCGGTGCTATGGCAGCGGTTCTGGGAATGGAAGCAGAATTGATTGAACAAATTTGCAGAGGAATTCAGGGAGTTGTAAGTGTGGCAAACTATAATTGTCCGGGACAGATTGTAATTACAGGTGAAGAAGAAGCTGTAGCGAAAGCTTCTGAGAAATTAAAAGAAGCCGGAGCAAAGAGAATTCTGCCATTACAGGTTTCAGGCCCATTTCACTGCGAAATGCTTAAAGGAGCCGGAGAAAGGCTTTCCGAAGTTTTAGAAAAAATTTCTTTGCAGGAGATAAAAATTCCTTATGTTTCCAATGTGACAGCGCAGATGGTTACAGAAAGAGAGCAAGTGAAAGAACTTTTAGTAAGACAGGTATCTTCTCCTGTACGCTGGCAGCAGTGTGTAGAAACTATGATAGAAAATGGTGCAGATACTTTTGTGGAAATTGGACCGGGCAGAACTTTAAGCGGATTTATGAGAAAAATTAATCGAAATGTAACGGTAATGAATATTCAGACAGTAGAAGATTTTCTGAAAGTAACAGAAAAGTTAAGAGAAAGAAGGGAAAACCATGTTGGAAAATAAAGTTGCGTTAGTGACAGGAGCTGGCAGAGGCATTGGAAGACAGATTGCTCTGACTTTGGCAAAGGAAGGTGCAACCGTTGTTGTGAATTATAATGGCTCAAAGGAAAGAGCAGAAGGAGTGGTTGCAGAAATTGAAAATACCGGAGGCAAAGCAGAGGCTTACGGCTGTGACGTAAGCAATTTTGAAGCCTGTCAGGAAATGATAGAGAACGTAATAAAAAAATATGGGCATCTGGATATTCTGGTAAATAATGCAGGTATTACAAGAGATGGTTTGATAATGAAAATGAAGGAAGAAGATTTTGATGCTGTCTTAAATACGAATTTAAAAGGAACTTTCCACACAATTCGTCATAGTGCCAGACAGATGCTGAAGCAAAAAAGCGGAAAAATCATTAATATTTCTTCTGTTTCAGGTGTTATGGGAAATGCCGGACAGGCAAATTATGCTGCCAGTAAGGCAGGGGTAATCGGACTTACCAAGACTATGGCAAGAGAACTGGCAAGCAGAGGGATTACTGTAAATGCTGTTGCACCGGGATTTATTGAGACAGAAATGACAGAAGTACTTTCTGATAATGTAAAAGAACATGCTTGCGGACAAATTCCACTGGGCAGATTTGGAAAGGCAGAAGATGTAGCAGAGCTTGTAGCATTTCTGGTTTCAGATAAGGGAAATTATATTACCGGTCAGGTGCTTTGTGTAGACGGCGGTATGAGCATATAGGAGGAAACATGAGACGAGTAGTAGTGACAGGAATGGGTGCGGTGACACCTTTAGGATTGAATGTAGAAGAATTTTGGTCAGGTTTAAAAGAAGGAAAAACCGCTTTTGGAGAAATTACAAAATTTGATACCACAGAATATAAAGTACATTTGGCAGCAGAGGTAAAAGGGTTTCAGGGAAAGGACTACATGGATTTTAAAGCTGCTAAACGTATGGAATTGTTTTGCCAGTATGCAGTTGCGGCAGCAAAAGAGGCAATGGAACAGGCCGGTATCTGTATGGAAGAAGAAGATCCTTATCGAGTGGGATGTTCTATCGGTTCAGGAATAGGAAGTCTTCAGACCATTGAAAGAGAGCATAAAAAACTTTTAGAAAAAGGACCAGGGAGAGTTAATCCTTTAATGGTTCCATTGATGATTTCTAATATGGCAGCAGGAAATGTTTCCATACAGTTTGGGTTAAAAGGAAAAAGTCTTAATGTAGTAACTGCCTGTGCATCAGGAACTCATTGCATTGGTGAGGCGTTCCGTAGCATTCAGACCGGAGATGCAGATGTAATGGCAGCAGGAGGTACAGAAGCTAGTATTACACCGGTAGGAATTGCAGGATTTTCTGCTCTTACAGCTCTTTCTACATCAGAAGATCCAAAAAGATGTTCCATTCCTTTTGATAAAGAAAGAGATGGATTTGTTATGGGAGAAGGAGCTGGTGTTGTTATCTTAGAAGAATTAGAGCATGCAAAGAAAAGAGGCGCAAAAATTCTGGCAGAGGTTGTGGGATATGGCGCAACCAGTGATGCTTATCACATTACTTCTCCTGCAGAAGACGGACAGGGTGCAGCAAGATGTATGGAAAATGCCATAAGAGAAGCCGGTGTGGAATTAGAAAAGATTGAATATATCAATGCACATGGAACAAGTACTCATCACAATGATTTATTTGAAACAAGAGCAATTAAAAATTTATTTAAAGACCATGCCAAGGACTTAAAAATCAATTCTACAAAGTCCATGATTGGACATCTTTTAGGGGCAGCAGGAGCAGTGGAATTTATTGCCTGTGTAAAGGAAATAGAAGAAGGATATCTCCATCAAACAGCAGGATATCAGGTGCCGGATGAGGAATGCGATTTAGATTATATTACAGAAAAGGGAATAGAAAAGAAAGTAGACTACGCACTGAGTAATTCCCTTGGTTTTGGTGGACATAATGCCAGTTTACTTATAAAACGTTTTGAATAAGGAGGAAGAAAGACATGGAATTTGATAAAATTGTACAGCTTATTCATGCAGTAGGGGAAGCTGGACTATCAGAATTTTCCTTTGAAGAGGGTGCGTTAAAAATCTCCATGAGAGGTGGAGAAAAACAGGAAAAAATGGTGAATTTTATTCCTGAAACATTAGAAATAAGAGAAGAAATTAAGGAAAAACCGGTAGCAATAACAGGGAAAACAGTAAAATCTCCGTTGATTGGAACTTTCTATGCAGCTCCTTCACCGGAAGCGGAACCCTTTGTAAAAAAAGGAGACATAGTAAAAAAAGGACAGGTGCTTGGCATTGTAGAAGCGATGAAGCTTATGAATGAAATTGAGTCAGAATATGATGGTGTAGTAGAAGAAATTCTCATCGAAAATGAGGATATGGTAGAGTACGGACAACCATTATTTATTATTTCATAGGGAAATGGAAAAGGAGGATATGATGCAGCTTACAACAAAGGAAATTATGGAGATTATTCCCCACAGACATCCTTTTCTTTTGGTAGATACTATTGAAGAATTAGAACCGGGTGTAAAAGCTGTGGGAAAAAAATGTGTGACTTATCATGAAGATTTTTTTGCAGGACATTTCCCAGAAGAACCTGTAATGCCGGGGGTTTTGCAGATTGAAGCCTTGGCACAGACAGGAGCTGTGGCAATTTTAAGTAAAGAAGAAAATAGAGGAAAGACAGCTTATTTTGGTGGCATACAGTGTGCTAAATTTAAGACAAAGGTAGTTCCGGGAGATGTACTGACCTTAGAAGTTGAAATCATCAGAGAGAAAGGTCCGGTAGGAATTGGAAAAGCAGTTGCCAAAAACCAGTACGGAAAAGTAACGGTGACAGCAGAGATGACCTTTATGGTGGGATAGGAGTGTCTATGTTTCAGAAGATTTTAATTGCAAATCGAGGGGAGATTGCAGTGCGCATTATTCGTGCCTGCAGAGAGTTGGGAATCAGAACGGTGGCAGTATATTCTGAGGCAGATAAGGATGCTTTACATGCCCAGCTTGCAGATGAAGCTGTGTGCATTGGACCGGCTTCTTCAAAAGACAGTTATTTGAATATGGAGAGAATTTTAAGTGCTACTATTGCTGCAAAAGCAGAAGCTATACATCCGGGATTTGGATTTTTATCAGAAAACAGCCGTTTTGCACAGATGTGCGAAAAATGTCATGTGGCTTTTATTGGTCCTTCTCCTGAACTTATACAGAAAATGGGAAATAAATCAGAGGCAAGAAAAACCATGATGCAGGCAGATGTCCCTGTTATACCAGGAACCAAAGGAGCTGTTTATAAAGTAGAAGAAGGACTTTTAGAGGCAGAGGAAATCGGATTTCCTGTTATGATAAAAGCATCTTCCGGAGGCGGTGGAAAAGGTATGCGTGTGGCAGAAAGTAAAGAGGATTTTGCTGAAAACTTTCTTATGGCACAGCAGGAGTCTAAGAATTCCTTTGGTGATGATACCATGTACATTGAACGTTATGTGAGAAATCCGAGACACATAGAAGTACAAATTTTAGGAGATAAATTTGGAAATGTTGTACAGTTGGGAGAACGTGATTGTTCTATACAAAGACGTCATCAGAAAATGATTGAGGAGTCACCATGTTGTGCAATTTCGGAAAAAACAAGAAAAAAATTAGGAGAGACAGCAAGGAAAGCAGCCAAAGCAGTAGGATATGAAAGTGCAGGAACCATAGAGTTTCTTTTAGATGAGTCCGGTGAATTTTTCTTTATGGAGATGAACACCAGAATTCAGGTGGAGCATCCGGTAACGGAATTTGTTTCAGGAGTAGACTTGATTAAGGAGCAAATTCGAATTGCAGCAGGACTTCCTCTTTCAGTTTCACAGGAGGACATATCTCTTATTGGTCATGCGATTGAATGTAGGATTAATGCAGAAAACCCAGAGAAAAATTTCATGCCATGTCCGGGGACTATTGAGCATTTACACATTCCGGGAGGGAATGGTGTGAGAGTAGATACTGCTGTTTACGCCGGATATCAGATACCGCCTAACTATGATTCTATGATTATGAAAGTTATTGTTCATGATAAGGACAGGGCTTCTGCGATTGCAAAATTACGAAGCACACTGGGAGAGGTAATTATTGAAGGGATTGAGACAAATCTGGATTTCCAGTATGATATTTTGCAGCAGAAAGATTTTATAGAGGGAAATATTACTACAGATTTTATACCAAAACATTATTCGATATAAGGAGAATTTAGCAGATGTCCAGATGGAAAGAATTGTTCAAAAAAACATCAGGTACAGAGCAGACAGAAGAAAAAACATCTGCTCCTTCTGTACCTCAGGGGCTTTGGATGAAATGCCCAAAATGTGGTGAAATGATTTATAAAGAAGATGTAGTGGGAGCTTCCTATGTATGTCCGAAATGCGGAGGATATTTCCGTATGAAAGCGAAAACCAGAATAAAACTGGTGGCAGATAAGGACAGTTTCAAGGAGTGGTATACGGATTTTCTTCTTTGCAATCCTCTGGACTATCCGGGATATGAGGAAAAGATTATATCTTTAAAAGAGAAAACACATTTGGATGAGGCTGTGTGTATTGGAGAAGCAAGGATTGAAAATAGTCCGGTAGTGCTGGGTGTCTGTGATGCACGATTTTTAATGGGAAGCATGGGACATACCGTAGGGGAGAAAATTACCAGAGCCTTTGAAGAGGCAACAAAGAGGATGCTTCCTGTGGTATTGTTTTGCTGTTCAGGAGGTGCCAGAATGCAGGAGGGAATAGTCTCTCTTATGCAGATGGCAAAGACTTCGGCAGCTGTTAAAAAGCACAGTGATGCAGGACTTCTTTATATACCTGTGCTTACCGATCCGACAACAGGGGGAGTAACGGCAAGTTTTGCTATGTTGGGAGATATCATATTGGCAGAGCCGGGAGCATTAATTGGGTTTGCAGGTCCTCGTGTCATTGCTCAGACAATTCATCAAAAGTTACCGGAAGGATTTCAAAAAGCAGAATTTTTAGTAGAACATGGAATGCTTGACGGGATTGTAAAAAGAGAGGATTTAAAACGGACATTGTCAGGTCTTTTAAAACTTCATGAAAGGCAGAATGGATATTGTCAGTTTTCCAATATTGTTCTTTCAAAAGAGGAAATCTTACAGGATATCAGAAAGAAAAAAGTAAAAGAAATGACAGCCTGGGAGAGAGTACAGACAGCCAGAGACAGTAAAAGACCTGTGAGTCTTGATTATATGAGAACAATCTTTGACAGCTTTATGGAGCTTCATGGAGACAGGGCATTTCATGATGATGGAGCAATTATTGGTGGTTTGGCACTTCTAGATGGTCAGCCGGTAACAGTAATTGGTATTCAAAAGGGCAGAAGTACAAAAGAAAATATTGGAAGAAACTTTGGGATGCCATCACCGGAAGGTTATCGAAAGGCGTTACGCCTGATGAAACAGGCAGAGAAATTTCATCGTCCTATTATTACTTTTATTGACACACCGGGGGCTTTTTGTGGCATAGAAGCAGAGGAAAGAGGACAAGGAGAGGCTATTGCCAGAAATTTGATGGAAATGGCTGCATTGAAGGTTCCTGTTTTGAGCATTGTCATCGGTGAAGGAGGAAGCGGAGGCGCTTTAGCTCTGGGTGTGGGTAACGAAGTATGGATGATGGAAAATGCCATTTATTCTATCTTGTCACCGGAAGGTTTTGCGTCTATTCTGTGGAAGGACAGCAAAAAGGCGAAGGAAGCTTCTGAGGTGATGAAAATTACTGCAGAGGATTTAAAAAGCCTTGGCATAATTGAACGGGTGATACCGGAAGAAACAGCTGCGTCTAAGGAAAATCTTCCTGTCTTGTGTAGAAATATGAAAGAGCAAATAAAAGACTTTTTGAGAAGAATGGAAGGTATGACAGGAGAGGAACTTGCAGTGCATAGATATAATAGATTTCGCCAAATGTAACAGGGAAAATCTGTTTGTCAGAAGGGAGAAAACATGATAAAACCATTGGAAATTGGAAATTTAAAATTGAAAATTCCGGTGATACAAGGCGGAATGGGAGTGGGAATCAGCCTTTCTAATCTTGCAGGAAGTGTAGCGAGAGAAGGTGGAATGGGTGTGATTTCCACAGCGCAGATTGGCTTTCGAGAGCCTGATTTTTCAAAAAATCCATTAGAGGCAAATTTCCGTGCCATGAAAAAAGAGATTGCCAAGGCAAAGGAAATTGCAAAGGGCGGAGTTGTTGGTGCTAATATCATGGTAGCAACAAGACATTATAAGGAGTATGTAAAAAATGCTGTTTCGGCAGGCATTGATGTAATTTTATCAGGGGCAGGACTTCCGGTAGACTTGCCGGAATATGTAAAAGGAAGTAAAGTGAAAATTGCACCGATTATTTCTTCTTTGAAAGCATTTACAGTTATCAGTAGAGTATGGGAGCGAAAATATTCCCGCTATCCTGATTTTGTGGTAGTGGAAGGTCCAAAAGCAGGAGGACATTTGGGCTTTTCAAAAGAAGAAGTACAGCAGTTTACACAGGAAGAATATGATAAAGTGATTATAAGCATTGTGGAAAAAGCAGCGGAGTATAGTCAAAAAGCAGGACGTAAAATTCCAGTGATTGCAGCTGGTGGGATTTTTGATGGGAAGGATATGGAGCACGCTTTAAGCCTAGGAGCAGATGGAGTACAGGTGGGCACTCGATTTGTTACTACAAAGGAATGTGATGCCGATGTGCGTTATAAAGAAGCCTACTTAAAGGCAAAAAAGGAAGATATTATTCTTGTAGACAGCCCGGTGGGAATGCCGGGAAGGGCAATTCGCAATGCTTTTATTGAAAGGGTAAAGATAAAACCGGAAAAAATCACTCATTGTTACCAGTGCATTGAAGGCTGTAAGGGGAAAGACATTCCTTATTGCATTACAGAAGCATTGGTACATGCAGCGTTGGGAGATACAGAACATGCGCTTTTATTTTGTGGAGAAAACGCGTGGAAATGCAGTAAAATTGAAGAAGTAAGAGAAATAATGAAAGAATTTTCGGGAAACAACACTTGAAAATAGGTGATGGTTCGAGTATAATTTTCATGGTAATGGGGTATAGGGTGAAAGCCACATACCCCTGTTTTAAAAATAAGGAGAAATACCATGAGTAAAGTAAGAACAAGATTTGCACCAAGCCCAACAGGCAGAATGCACGTAGGAAATTTAAGAACAGCTTTGTATGCATATTTAATTGCAAAGCATGAAGGTGGAAGCTTTATGCTCCGTATTGAAGATACAGACCAGGAGCGTTTTGTAGAAGGCGCACTGGATATTATTTACAGAACTCTTGCAAAAACAGGACTGGTACATGATGAAGGCCCTGACAAGGATGGCGGATACGGTCCTTATGTGCAGAGTGAGAGAAATGCCCAGGGCATTTATTTAAAATATGCAAAACAGTTAATTGAGCAGGGAGATGCTTATTACTGTTTCTGTACAAAAGAACGTCTGGAATCTTTGAAATCCAGCGTAGGAGAAAAAGAAATTGCTATGTATGACAAACACTGTCTGCATTTAAGCAAAGAAGAAATTGAAGAAAAGCTGGCAAATGGCGAGCCTTACGTTATCCGTTTTAATATGCCTACAGAAGGTACAACAACTTTTGAGGATGACATTTACGGAGCAATTACTGTTCCGAATAATGAACTGGATGATTTAATTTTAATCAAATCAGACGGATATCCTACTTACAACTTTGCAAATGTAGTAGACGACCATTTAATGGGAATTACACACGTAGTAAGAGGAAATGAATACTTATCTTCTTCACCAAAATATAACCGTATTTATGAAGCTTTTGGATGGGAAATTCCTACTTATGTACACTGTCCTCTGATTACAAATGAAGAGCATAAAAAGCTTAGTAAACGTTCCGGACATTCTTCTTATGAAGATTTAGTAGAGCAGGGATTTTTAACAGAAGCTATTGTAAACTATGTGGCACTTTTAGGCTGGTGTCCGGAAGATAACCGTGAAATCTTCTCTTTGGAAGAGTTAGTAGAGGTATTTGATTACCATCACATGAGCAAATCACCGGCTGTATTTGATATTCAGAAGCTTCGCTGGATGAACGGAGAATACATGAAAGCTATGGATGATGAGAAGTTCTATGAAATGGCGCTACCATACTTAAAACAGGTGATTACTAAAGATTTAGATTTAAGAAAAATCGCCGGAATGGTAAAAACAAGAATTGAAGTTCTTCCGGATATTACAGATTTAGTAGACTTCTTTGAAACAGTGCCGGAGTATGACATCGCTATGTATACCCATAAGAAAATGAAAACAAATCCAGAAATTTCTTTAGAAGTTTTAGAGAAAATCCTTCCGGTATTAGAGGAGACAGAAGATTACAGTAATGATGCAATGTATGAACTTCTCTGTGGATTTGCAAAAGAAAATGGTTATAAGAACGGACAGATTTTATGGCCAATTCGTACTGCACTTTCCGGAAAACAGATGACACCGGCAGGTGCTACAGAAATTCTGGAAGTACTCGGAAAAAAAGAAAGCATCCAGAGAATAAAAGCTGCAATTGAAAAATTAAGCTAATCATATGGAAAAAAATGCAGCACAGGAAAAAGCAATTCATCATAATCAGGGACCGATGATGCTTCTGGCAGGACCGGGTTCCGGAAAGACTACCACTATGACAAAAAGGGTGGAAACACTTATTCGAGAACATCATGTAAATCCTGCGTATATTTTGGTAGTTACCTTTACAAAGGCGGCTGCAAGAGAGATGAAAGAGCGCTTTTTATCTCTTTGTCAAAAATCCGGTGTAGCAGAGAATTACCAGAGAGTAACTTTTGGAACTTTCTATGGAATTTTAAGACATGCTTACGGATTGACAGGGAAAAATATCATTAGTGAAGAACGGCGCTATGATATGTTAAGGGAAATTATTTATAAACAAAGAATAGAAATAGAGGATGAAAAGGAATTTTTTGAAGGATTGATACAGGAAATTAGTCAGGTGAAAAATAATAGAATTCCTCTGGAGCATTACTATTCTAAGAATTGTCCGGACGAAATATTCCGGACAATTTACTGTACTTATGTCAATAGATGCAGACAGGCTC
>CAJKQE010000064.1 GCA_905201915.1 uncultured Lachnospiraceae bacterium | reverse complement strand
TATTCAGATTGAATTTGGGGAGGAGGCAAAATACCTGGAATTCAAATCAGAATATATGCTTGGGACAAAGCCGATGATGATTGACGTTCTGATTAAGAAGAAAGAAGCACAAATACTGAAAAGAAGTATGGGAAAAATCTTCAGGAAATATAATATCATAGAATATAAAAGTCCTGACGATTATTTGTGTATTGATGATTTTTACAAAGCCTATGCTTATACTTATTTTTATAAAGCAGACAGAACGCCTGTAAACTCAATTTTACTGGAAGAATTGACGATTTCCTTCGTGTGTCAGAATTATCCACAGGAACTCTTTCGGCATTTAACTAAGGAAAGAAACTTACAGGTTCAGAGGATGTATGCAGGGATTTATTATCTGATTGGCGATACACTTCCTGTTCAGATTATTGTCACCGGAGAGCTTTCTAAAAAAGAAAGTCTTTGGCTTGGGAGCTTGACTAATCGGTTGGAAAGTACGAAAGATGCAGAAGAATTACTCAAAGATTATAAAAAACATAAGAAAAATACATTATATGAGTCTGTGATGGACATTATTGTGCGAGCAAATGAAGAAAAATTCGAGGAGGCGAAAAGGATGTGCAAGGCATTAGAGGAATTAATGAAAGATGAGTTGGAAGCGAAAAAGACAGAAGGAAAAGAAATCGGAGAAGAGCGTGTCAATGAACTCACTTTAAAGCTTTCGAAGATGGGAAGAATAGAAGATATTATAAAAGCAGCTTCGGACAGAAGCTATCAGGAACGCTTATTTAAAGAATTTGGATTATAAAAAAATAAAATATTTATCTATTTTATGAAGAGCATAAAATAGATAAATATTCTTTAGAGTTGTTTATAATTTTCTGGTTTTTTGAATACATGCTCTAACCGCATCCATAACGGCGCTTCGCATTCCTTCTTTTTCTAAAGTATTTACACCTTCAATGGTGGTTCCGGCAGGAGAACATACCATGTCTTTTAACTCACCGGGATGTTTTTTTGTTTCCAATACCATTTTTGCGCTGCCGAGAACTGCTTGTGCGGCAAACTCATAAGCCTGTTTTCGAGGCATACCTTCTGCTACAGCTCCATCTGCCAAAGCTTCAATAAACATGAAAACAAAAGCAGGAGAACTTCCGCTGACAGCTCCGACAATATCAAGAATAGATTCTGTAACAATATCAGCCTGTCCAAAAGATTTTAAAAGAGTAAGGACATTTTCCAGTTCTTCATGGGATACTAAATTATCAGGGCATACACCTGTGACACCTTCGCCCACAAGCGCAGGAGTATTTGGCATAGTGCGGATGATTTTTTTATCATTACCTAAATGTGCTTTCAGCCATTCAAGATTTTTTCCGGCAATGACAGAAATGATGACCTGTTCTTTTGTTAAAATATCTTTGATTTGAAATGCCACATCTGCACAAAACTGAGGTTTTACTGCAAGAAAAAGATAGTCAGCATATTTTGCAACTTCGAGATTATTTGTAGTACAGGAAATTCCCAGTGTATTTTGAATTTTTTCGGCAGAATTTAAGGTTTTTACAGAAGCCAGAATATCTTCAGGTTTTGCCAATCCCTTATTTAAAATCCCACCGATAATGGCAGAAGCCATATTGCCACAGCCGATAAATCCTAATTTCATAGTTAAATTCCTCCTTTTCCACTTATTATGCAGTTTTTTTCTGTTATTTTCAAGTATTGCTTTCGTGTCGCTGCTATATTAGAATTAAGAGAAAGAAAATAGAGGAGAGAAAAATTATGAGTAAAGAACTTTTTAGTGTATATCATTGCAAAGCATGTAATAAAATTGAAGTGAGCCAGTATATTTCCAAAGAAGAGATGGAAGAGTTGGGATTTACAGAAGAAGAATTAAAACCTATTTGTCCTTTTACAGGAAGTTCTGATTTAGAAGAGCTGGGGCACATGCCGGAAGATGATTTACGCCATTTTGCCTACACAGATATTGAAGGTGTTAAGAAATATTTTAAAGAAAGAGAAGGAAAGTAACAGAATTTTTTCCTAATCATAAAATAATACTGTACCCGCAGATGTGCGTGCACACTCTGCGGTAATTTTATATTTTATGGGGGAAATATGAAAAAGAAAATAAGTGTTTTATTTGCAGTTATACTGGGACTTACGGCTGCATTGACAGGATGCGGCAAAGAAAAGAAAGAAGAGGGGCAGTTAGTTCCTGTGACACTGAATGAGGTTGCACATTCTGTGTTTTATGCACCTCAATATGTTGCCATAGAGGAAGGATATTTTGTGAAAGAGGGAATAAAACTTGAGCTGGTAACAGGATTTGGAGCAGACAAGGTAATGGCAGCCGTTCTTTCAGGAGATGCGGATATTGGATTTATGGGTTCAGAGGCAAGTATTTATGCCTATCAGCAGGGGGCACAGGATACAGTGGTGAATTTTGCACAGCTGACACAGCGAGCAGGAAATTTTTTAGTTGCCAGAAAAGAAATGCCTGATTTTAAGTGGAGTGATTTAAAAGGTGCAGATGTGCTGGGAGGGCGAAAAGGTGGCATTCATATATCAATGTAAATTTAGAGAATATTGTGATTTTGTGTAACTGGGTGGATGGGATGAACAGTGCGAAGAATATATAAAAAGAAGTGGCGGAAATACCAGCAATGATATTTCCGCCGAAATTATTAAGCCACCTGTGGATAGTCGATAACTGCAATTTCCTGCATTAATTTTTTTGCCATATCAACAATCAATTCAAGGTGTTCAGCAACTTCATCTGTATAATATTTTTCTCCACACTGATCACATTCAAGGCATGGAACATTTTTAATTACAATAATACAATTTTTATAATTTACGACGTGTGTTGTTGTACTATTGATAGTTGTATTATTTTTACAATACATACACATATTCATCACCTCTTTCTTCGAGTTTTTAAATCATCTTCAAATTTCTTTGTATCTGGATAATATGCCGTTATGATATATACATTTATATTATCACACCCGGCAACAATATGCAAAATTCGTCCATTTACGTTATATCCAAAAATCAGGCAACTTGGATTAGGATAATCGTCAGGGTAATCTTCTATAATTTCACCAGTTGCAATTCCATTTTTTACATCGGCACGACTGATATCTCTTTCCTGCATTCGTTGCAGACAATGCTGTGTCCAAAGAATTTTTGATTCTGAACACAATTTCTGATATATTTCTAAATTCATTCGTTCCCTCCTTAACTTTGCTATAATCTATAAATATTATACATCATTTTTATTATCAACAATACATAAGAATAGTTTCCTTCAATTCATCACTAAATTCATCTAAATCTTCCATCGTGATAGCTCCTTCATTTAGAAGCGAAATAATGTTAGGGATGCAATTAGAACGGCTCATTTTTAACTGCACACCTGTATCTTTTTTATCGTTGCGAATTCGCTCTTCTAAAGCCCAGAATTTTTCAGAAGGTTTTCCTTCGCCACTCAGTAACTCAATATACTCTTTATTCAATTTATTCATATAGGCTTCTTGCCAGTCTGAAATTTTCTCTCTGAACAAAGCCCAATCCTTTTTAGTAAATCCGTATTCTGACACTTGTATCCCCTCCACTTTGACATAAGTAAATTATAGTATAAGCGTTTTAGTTTCACAATACTTGGGTTTAGAAAAATACATTTGATTTTTGATTTTGTGTGATTGAGAATTACAATTTAAAATTGAATTTTAAAACACTAAATGCTATAATCTTCTTATAATCAAAAATTATGAGAAGTTGCATCGTTGGAGGGTTTAAGATGGCTGTCTGTTACAATAAGTTATGGAAGATACTGATAGATAGAGGAATGAGCAAAACACAACTTATCAAAGCTGCAAAAATAAGTACAAATGCTATGGCGAAGTTAGGGAAAAATGAAGATGTTCGTGTAGAAGTATTGGTAAAAATATGTGGAGTTCTTAACTGTTCAATAGACGATATTATGGAGATTATTCCAAAAGAAATCGAATAATGGGGAGGGGATACAGATGAGTGCTGTTTTAACAAAAAAACAAATGACCGAAGAAGATATTAAATTACAGTATATTACACCTGCCATTATTTCTAAATGGGATGTTAGAAAAATTACAATGGAAACACAGGTTACAGATGGCAAAATCAATTTAAAAGGAAATTTTGTTTTTCGTGAAAAGCCAAAGCGAGCAGATTATATCCTGTATATGAATGAAAATAATCCGATCGCTGTTATTGAGGCTAAGGACAATAAACATAGTATTTCACATGGTTTGCAACAGGCGATGACGTATGCGCAGATGCTCGATCTTCCATTTGCATACAGTTCTAACGGAGACGGATTTGCAGAACATGATTTTCTTACAGGAAAAGAACGAGTAATTGGATTAGATGAATTTCCAAGTGAATCAGAACTGATTGAACGCTTTAAACAGGAATCAGGAATGACTTCTGAGCAGGAGGCAATTATCCAACAGCCGTATTATAGTAGTCAAAATACATATCCTCCACGCTATTATCAGCGTATTGCGATTAATAGAACCGTAGATGCGATTGCAAGAGGACAAAAGCGTTTGTTACTTGTTATGGCAACTGGTACAGGTAAGACTTATACTGCCTTTCAGATAGTCTATCGTATGCTTCAAAGTGGAATGAAACGGAAAATTCTTTATCTGGCTGACCGCAATATTCTTGTGGATCAATCGATACAACAGGATTTTGCACCATTAGAGAAAGTAATTCATAAAATTAATGTTGCAAAGGATGATAAAAATACGATTACTTCTCATGAAGTTTATTTTTCGCTGTATCAACAGTTAGTCGGTGATGATGACAAAGAACATTTTAGCGAATTATTTACTCCTGATTTTTTTGATCTTATCATAGTAGATGAGTGCCACCGTGGAAGTGCGAAAGAAGAAAGTCGCTGGCGAAAAATTTTGGAATATTTTAGTTCTGCAACTCAAATAGGAATGACAGCAACGCCAAAAGAAACGAAGTATATTTCTAATCTTTCATATTTTCATGAACCTGTATATTCTTACAGCTTGAAAGAAGGCATTGAGGATGGGTTTCTTGCGCCATTTAGAGTGATTAATATTATGACTGATATTGGCGATGGATGGAGACCTCGAAAGGGACAAAGAGATATTTCTGGTAATGAAATTGAAGATAGAATTTATACAAACAGTGATTATGACTATAACATCATTATAGAAGACCGTATTCAACAGGTAGCTTTAGAAATAACACGATACTTAAAAGCAACTGACAGAATGGCAAAAACAATCGTATTTTGTGCAACAGAAGCTTCTGCAGAACGTATGTGCCAAGCTTTAAGAAACTTAAATGCTGATATGGTCAAAAAGAATCCGGATTATGTTGTACAGATTACTGGTAGTAATGATTATGGAAAAAAGAAGCTCGATTATTTTATTTCTGTTGCATCTCCATATCCTGTTATCGCAACAACTTCTAAACTATTGTCGACAGGAGCAGACTGTAAAATGACAAAACTGATTGTTTTGGATGAAATGATTGGATCTATGACAGAATTTAAACAGATTATTGGTCGTGGAACCAGACTTCGAGAAAAAGAAGGGAAAACGCATTTTGTTGTTATGGACTTTCGGAATGTAACCAGATTATTTGCGGATCCTGATTGGGATGGACCAATTGAAATTAATGAAAATTTCACTCCTAAGAAAGAAATTACCTATGGAGAAGAATCTGATCAAACAAATATTATCAAAGATCCTAAAGCTCCTTACGGAAATTCAAAACCAATTATTGACCGAGATGGATGCAAAGTTCAAATTATTCATAAAACAGTTTCCGTATACGATACCAACGGAAAACTTTTAAGACAAGAAAGTATTGTGGATTATACGAAAGAAAATATTATTGGTGAATACGCATCGTTAGATAATTTTATCAAACAATGGTCGCAAGAAGAAAAAAAAGAGAAAATCAAAGAAATGCTTTTGGAACGAGGAATTGATCTTGAAACGATGAAAAAAGAGCAAAATATGGTAGATGTAGATGATTTTGATTTTATTTGCCATGTAGCCTTTGATAAAAAACCTTTAACTCGGAAAGAAAGAGCTAATAATGTAAAAAAACGTGATTTTCTCAGTAAATATAGCGGTATTGCCAGAGACGTGCTGGAAGCACTTTTGGATAAATATATGAATACTGGTATATATGAAATCGAGAAAACTGAAATTTTAAAACTTGATCCGTTCTTGAAACTGGGAAAACCAGCAAAAATTGCAGGATATTTTGGCGGAAAGGCTGGTTATATGCAAGCGGTGAAAGAACTTGAAAAAGCAATTTACACAGAAGAGGCGGTATAAATATGAGTAATTTATCAGGATTTGTAAAAAGACTTCGTGATATTATGCGGAATGATGCTGGCATCAATGGAGACGCACAGCGTATAGAGCAAATTGCATGGATGCTCTTTTTGAAAGTATATGATGCGAAAGAGCAGGATTGGGAATGGGACGATGAAGACTACGTTTCCATTATTCCTGAAGAATGTCGTTGGAAAAATTGGGCGGTTGATGATCGCACTGGTACTGCTATGACAGGAGAAAGATTATTGGATTTTGTAAATAATACATTATTTCCAACATTGAAAAAACTTCCTGTTGATGCATCTACTCCAATAAAAAAAGCTATTGTTCAAACTACATTTGCAGATGCGAATCAATATATGAAAGACGGTGTACTTCTTCGACAAGTTATCAATGTCATTGCTGACCTTGATTTAGGAGATTATGAAGAAAGTCATGCTTTTGGTGAGATCTATGAAACGATTTTAAAAGAGCTACAAAGTGCAGGCTCTTCCGGTGAATTTTACACTCCTCGCGCAGTAACGGATTTTATGGCAAAAATGATTAATCCACAAATTGGTGAACAGGCAGCTGATTTTGCTTGCGGTACCGGAGGATTTCTTACAAGCTGGCTAAAAGAATTATCAATAAAAATAGTAACCACAGAGGATCAGGCAGCCTATGATACTTCAATATATGGAATAGAAAAGAAACAATTTCCGTATATGTTGTGCATTACCAATATGTTGTTACATGGAATCGATGTGCCAAAGATTTATCATGATAATTCTCTTTTAAAGGATGTTTTAGATTATACGGAAAGCGATCAATTTGATGTTATTTTGATGAATCCACCCTATGGTGGAAATGAAAAAATGGAAGTAAAAAATCATTTTCCGGCAGATTTGGCAAGTAGTGAAACAGCAGATTTGTTTATGTCTGTTATTATGTATCGTTTAAAGAAAAATGGTCGTGCTGCTGTAATCCTACCGGATGGTTTCTTGTTTGGTACAGATAACGCTAAAGTTGCCATTAAAAAGAAATTATTTTCTGAATTCAACTTACATACCGTAATTCGTTTGCCACATAGTGTATTTGCACCTTATACATCTATCACCACAAATATTTTGTTCTTTGACCATACAACACCAACAGAAGAAACATGGTTTTACCGTTTGGATATGCCGAAGGGATATAAAAATTTTTCTAAGACAAAACCAATGGAACTCAAACATTTTGAATCAGTTATGAAGTGGTGGAATGATAGAGAAGAAATCAATGAGGATGGTTTTGATAAGGCAAAGAAGTTTTCAGTAGAAGAAATCATTGCAAAAAATTATAATATTGATCTTTGTGGTTATCCTCACGAGGAAGAAGAAATTTTGCCACCAAAGGAATTGATTCAACAATACCAAGAAAAACGAGCTAGCTTAAATGCTGATATTGATCGTATTTTAGCTCAGATTACAGAAATATTAGGTATTGATCTGGAGGAACAATAATGACTGGACAACAATTGAAAAATTCGATATTGCAGATGGCTGTTCAGGGAAAACTTGTTCCGCAAGATCCAAATGATGAGCCAGCTTCTGTATTACTTGCACGAATAAGAAAAGAAAAAGAAGAACTTATCAAAGCAGGAAAAATTAAGAAAGAGAAAAATCCTTCTTATATCTTTCGTGGTGCTGATAATTTGCCTTATGAGAAAGTCGGAAAGAATGAGCCGGTGTGCATTGCAGATGAGGTGCCTTTTGAGATTCCGGATTCATGGGAATGGGTGCGTATTAAAAATCTTGGTGCTATCATACGTGGTAGCGGAATTAAACGTAATGAAACTGTAGAAAGTGGTTTTCCCTGTGTCAGATATGGGGAAATCTACACGACGTACAATACATCGTTTACATCAACAGTCTCTTTTATCCCAGAAGAAATAAATGAAAAGTGTAAACATTTTTCTTATGGAGATATCCTGATGACTTTAACAGGTGAAAATAAGCCTGACATAGCAAAGGCAGTAGCTTGCCTTGGCGAAAAACCCGTGGCGGCTGGTGGTGATTTGGCATTTTGGACCGCTCATGGCATGAATCCGCTGTATCTTGCATATCTCTTAGCTTCACCATATGTAATAAGCCGTAAAGTAGAATTGGCCACTGGGGATATTATCGTTCACATTTCAGGAGATAAAATAGGCTCAATACTAATCCCAATACCACCTCTGAACGAACAAATGCGTATTGTGGAGAAGATTCAAGAAACTGAATGTCAGATCAGACAATATAGTGAAAAAGAACAAGAACTAACGACATTACACAAAGCATTCCCGGAGACCCTGAAAAAGTCTATTTTACTGCAGGCTGTCCAAGGGAAATTAGTGGAGCAAGATCCGACAGATGAGCCTACTGAAATCCTTCTGGAGCGTATCAGGGCAAAAAAGCAACGACTGGTTAAGGAGGGAAAAGTAAAGAAGAATAAGCACGAATCCATCATTTTTAGAAGGGATAATTCTCATTATGAAAAGCGTGGTTCTGAGGAAGTCTGCATTGATGATGAATTCCCTTTTGAAGTTCCGAAAAATTGGCAATGGATCAGATTATCAGATTTGGTACATTTCATAGGTGGTTATGCGTATAAAAGTGAAACTTTTATTGAGACATCTGAATATCAAGTGTTGCGTTTAGGAAATATAAAAAACGATAAAATTAAATATTCAACTAAACCTGTATTTATTTCCAAAGAACTTTCTCAAAAGACAGTTGACTATCAATGCAAGACAAATGACATCTTACTTACAATGACCGGAACGCGTCTAAAAAGAGATTATTTTTATACAGTACTGGTTTCGGAAAAAGACAAAAATTGTTTTATAAATCAACGGGTCGGTTGTTTAAGAAGCTATCTTCCCAGTCTTAGCAGATGGCTTATATGGACTTTGAAATCAGAAGCGATACTCTCTCAAGTTTTTCAGCATGAAACCGGAACTGCTAATCAAGGTAATTTAGGTGCAGAGAATATAATGAAAACATTTATTCCGTTGCCACCACTTGATGAACAAGAACGAATATGTAATGTGATTGATCGACTTTTGAGAGCGGTAGATACTTTGTAAAGTTCTCATTATGAGAAGTTGGACGGAATTGAGCGTTGTATTGATGATGAAATACCGTTTAAGATACCGAATAGCTGGGTGTGGACTTGATTTGGACAAGTTATTTCATTGTTGTCGGGTACGGACTTTAAACCAGAAGAATATAATGATCAACAGCAGGGAACTCCATATATTACAGGAGCAAGCAGCTTATCTGAGGATGGCGTTTTACTAAATCGCTGGACAGAAACACCACGAAATATTGCTACTAAAGGTGATATATTATTAGTATGCAAGGGGTCTGGCTATGGAAAAACTGTAATTTGCGACATCGAAGAAGCACATATTGCGAGACAAATTATGGCAATTAAAAAATTGGAATCACTTAATATGCAATATGTACGCTTGTTTTTACAAGCGAATTTTGATCACATTAAATCCAAAGGACAAGGCGTTATTCCAGGAATAGATCGAAATAGCGTTATGGAATTGTTATTTCCAATTCCACCGCTTTCAGAACAGTATCGCATCGTTGAAAAGCAGCGAGAATTATTTGACGGGATTATGCTGATTTAATACTTGGCTGTATAATATCTGGCGAAAGGAGGTCTTTCGCCATGATAGAAAAAGAAAAATTTGAAAGACACTTGAGAGGAACAAATCTCTCAGAAAACACGATTTCATCGTATATGTTTGCCATTAAACAATACGGAGAACAATACGATGATGTCACCCAGAAAAAGTTGCGTGAGTACAAGGTATGGTTAATTGAAAATTACAAGCCTAAAACGGTTAATCTCAGACTACGAGCCATCAACTGTTACTTGGAGTGCATCGGCAAGGAGAAGTGGAAATTACCATTTGTCCGAGTGCAGCAGAAAACTTACTTGGAAAATGTAATCAGTGAAGCGGACTATGAATACTACAAATCCTGCTTGAAAAATGATGATGAAATGTTCTGGTATTTTGTGATTCGTTTCCTTGCCGCCACCGGAGCCAGAGTCAGCGAATTGATTCAGATTAAGGCTGAACACGTAAAACTTGGACATCTGGATTTGTATTCCAAAGGCGGCAAATTACGAAGAATTTATATTCCCAAAGAGTTACAGAATGAAGCCCTTTCTTGGTTGGCTGAAAAACAACAGGAAAGTGGCTTCATTTTTTTAAACAAATATGGAGAACGTATTACCACCCGTGGTATCTCTGGGCAACTGAAAAAGCTGGCAGTAAAGTATGGCATCAACCCGGCAGTCGTGTATCCGCACTCATTCCGTCATAGGTTTGCCAAGAGCTTTCTGGAACGTTGTAACGATATAGCGTTTCTGGCTGATCTTATGGGGCATGAAAGCATTGAAACCACCCGTATCTATCTCAGAAAAACAGCCACAGAACAGCGAGAAATCGTTGATACAATCGTAGATTGGTAAAAGAAAGGCATACACTTCGGATTGTTGAAGTGTATGCCTGAATTTATAGAATATTACAGGATTCAATCACAAAATTTGCTTTTTGCACAATCCTTTTCTGTTCCTCTACAGGAGGAAGCGGAACTAAATAATTGGAGATAAAATCCTTTCCGACACGCTGTTGACCTGCCGTTCCGCTAAAATTTTTCATACCATCTTGAATAAAGGCGTGGGTTTTACAAAGCAACAAAAAGTATGGCATATATAATATTTTTGTACAGTCACGAAGCACATGAAGTTCGGTTGTTCCTGCACCATATCCATTAGGAAGATTACGGATTACAGCAGACTTTCTATTCTGGAAACAGGGAGTTATTTTTGCAACGACAACATCATTGTCAGCAAAGTGAGTAAATCCAGACTTTACATCTTTCCAGGGCTTTTCCTCGAACGTATGGCTATTGTTAAAACCATCTTGTAAAAGCGGCATTGACATAAAACCTACTGTGGTATCATCTGGTACAGCATTTCTTGGATTTACTGTAAATAGCGACCCCATTCGTACCCATTCCCAACTATCTGGAATTTTAAATGGAATCTCATCATCAATACAACGCTCAATTCCGTCCAACTTCTCATAATGAGAATTATCCCTTCTGAAAATGACGGATTCATGCTTGTCTTTTTTTATTTTTCCTTCTTTGATAAACCTTTGCTTCTCCGCACGAATACGTTCTAAAAGATGGGAAGCAGGTTCATCAGTTGAATTCTGTGGAACAAGTTTCCCTTGAACCGCATATTGAAGAATAGATTTTTTTAACTGTTCAGGGAAATTTTGATTATATTTTTGTAACAAAATTTCTTTTTCCCCGTATTTTTTTGATAAAATTAACGCTTCAATCAATTTAGTAATAATACGAATTTGTTCACTAACAGGAGGCACAGGAATAAATAGTTCAGAAATTACCGCTGGCTTAAGTTCTGTTTGATTTGTTGAACCAGAACAACTTTTTTCTAAATATGGCTGGTAATAATTTAAAACATAAAAAATATAATCTGCTGATAAAAATTCCGATGCTCTAATAACAGTAACGTGAGAATCTGGCACAATAATATTTTCATTAATACGATCAGAATCATGAAACATTCCTATACGACCAAGTGTCCCATTTCCGGTAGAATTGACAACAATATCGTTATCTCGCATACATTCCTCTTCTGGATATTTAGGAAATACAGTGTCATCCAAATATTTTGCAAGTGTCATATCAATACCGCCTGTTTTGACATTACACTTTTGCGCAAACACCTGAATATTGCTTGAAACAGTGTATTTAGGCGATTTTCCGCGCCTGATTTCTTTTTTTACAAGGTTCTTTAATCTTACCCATTCCCATGAATCCGGAATCTCAAAAGGCACCTCATCTGCAATGCACACCGGCTCATTCTTTCCGACTTTCTCATAAGGCAAATTATCAGAATCATATTGTAAAAGCATCATAAAAAATCAAACACACTCTGAATATCACTTATCTAAAAAAATAGTATTCTCTGCATTTTTTCTTTTTCAAATTATCAAGAGCAAGATCCACCCCGGTATTACCATATCGTCATTCTGCCATATAA